>WRAW01000005.1 GCA_009780015.1 Defluviitaleaceae bacterium
CTCCGTTGTCGCCTCCGTTGTCGCCTCCATTGTCGCCTCCGTTGTCGCCTCCGTTTTCCGCTATGGTAAACGACGGGAATGCGAAACCTGTAACGATATTACTGCTGCGCGGATTTTGGGTCAAAAGACCGCTCACCAAGGAATTTCCAAAGTGAACCGCTTCCACTGGTGTGGCTGCAGTATAATCTACGAGGGAAGGAGCCGGTTGATTTGCGGGAGCAATCGCCTGTATGCGGAATACGTATCTTTCACCCGGGGTCAGGCCCATCGTATTTACATCAATATAAGTCTGCGTCGTATCTCTGTAAGCGTCCGCTAAAGCTGTCATGACATGGGTGTTATTTGTCAAGGTAAATGCCTCTATGCCGACGGTTGTCGGGAGGATGAACTCAGTCAGCATCTCCACTCCGGGTGAAACTGGCTGATTCGCCGGTATACCTGCCCAAGCTACGGCTCCTGCTGAGTTTGTATTAAAGCCACCAGCCCACAGCGAAGTGTTGGGGCCGCTCGGAGGATTCACGGCAAACTGTGCGCCGTATCTAAAAGCGTACACCCTATAGCTTCCCGCGTGAGGTATAGCGTTCCAGGTAAGCAAACCGTCAGCGGATATTTGCTCTCCAAAAGTGAGGGTACCAAAATAAGGTGTATTCTGGACACCCGCGCCTGTGCGCGGCCAGCCGCCCAGCAAACGCTGCAAACCTACTTGAGGACCGTGCCAATTTTCATTATCAACCTGCCCTGCCGCAGGACTGGGATGACGTCCTCCAATCAGAGAACCGTGACCATTGACCGAACCACCGTCGAAAGCATATCTGTAACCTAAGCGATTAACTAATCGCGTGAAGACGCGTCAGCGTCTGCCTCCGGCGTTTCAGCCAAAGAAAATCAGCGTATCCTCCCCAATATAGGCGGGATGATTCTGAATTTCGATCGAGATTCTGGCCAGGCTGCTTCTGTTAGTCGCCGCGTCGATGTTCGCGGGGTCAGCGGAAAGGCGGTCTGGGTTGGGCGTAGTAGTGTTCGGCATCGGGACCATAATGTTGCCAAAGACGCTACCGCCCACATCGCCCACAGTCCCAATGTGAACGAAGACAAAGCCCGGATAAGCCGCACCTCTGTCCAACGCATCCGCTATCAGCGCTTTGGACTGCGGAGCTGACGCGGAGCGCGCCCCCGGTCTGGTAAGTATTGTAGTAGTGCTCATGGGTGATTCGTTTATGATTTCACCGTTGACATCTAATTCTACTGCCACTACACGGAAGTGAAAATCCCTGTAAGGAAGCGGCAAATCAAAGCCTTGACGCGCAGCTCCCAAGAAAGCACCCCAAGAAAGCTCACCATTGTCGGGGTGTACCGGGAGGTTTGGGTAAAGGAGCTGTTCGTGGACTGGGTTGTTATGACCTCCTGTCGTCCCAACCACAAAACCAGGAGCAATATCATTGAATCTTGTTCTGGCCTGTACCACGGTATCATGACCGATCAGGATCCACGGTTCGGTGACAAATTGGGATCTGTAGGCCATAGCAGGATCCATTTCGTTTTCTTCTGTGAAAGCGTAAATTATATAACCATCCGCATTCTGAACGGTACCCCATGTGAGAGCCCGGTTGCCGTTGTAAACCACAGGCCCCAAGGTCGAAGTTACGTTAGCAGGTTGGACGCCGCTGTTTTCATAAGCAAAGCCAAAACCGGTCGGCGCAACTAGCGAAGTAGCCGTAATTCCAACCGGCTCCACAACTTCAACCAACACATACGGCGGCTGCATCTCCGGGTATTCGCCGCCGCTTACGGAGAATTCCGCGGCTGTGAATACATAGGTGTTGCCGACTTCCGTATCTTCCGGGTCGTAGCCGGAAGTGTTTTCCCACAGGTAGACGCTTACGGTAAGCACCAGAGACTGCAGGGGTTCCACCACCGTTACGGTTGGGAACAACTCCAGCAAAAGCTCCTGGATGTGTTCCAGCGACATGCCGTAGGCTATTTCCAGTACTTCGCCGGCGGGTACCGCTGGGGCAGTCTGGTTTGGCGTGGATGCGGCGCCATTTTCGCCTTCGCCGTTGTAACCTTCGCCATTTTCACCTTCGCCGTTATAGCCTTCGCCATTTTGGCCTTCGCCATTATAGCCTTCGCCATTTTGGCCTTCGCCGTTATAGCCTTCGCCATTTTGGCCTTCGCCGTTATAGCCTTCGCCGTTATAGCCTTCGCCATTTTGGCCTTCGCCGTTAGCGCCTTCGCCATTATAGCCTTCGCCGTTGTCGCCTTCGCCATTATCGCCTTCCGCCGCAACAGGCGGGGCTTCGTCAGGCGTTTCTGCGAAACTGGACACAGGCATTACGAAGCTTGACATTACTATCATAGCTGCGATAAGAAGGGCTATCGGTCTTCTTAGCTTAAATCTTGCCATCTTGCCATTACCTCCTTTAAAGTTTAATCTCCCAAGGCCCATGCCCCGGAAAATTTCTTGCGAAATCGAACAAAATTCACTCCCCTCCGCGTGCCGTAATGCATTTACAAGCCAATTGTGTACAATTTTGCGCAAAATTGTGTAGTATGTAATGTCAAAAATTATGCCCATCTGTTATAAAAATAACAAATTTTTAAGCGATTGTCAACATTAATTTTATAGACCTCTTGCGAAATTAAGCCCGCAAGAGGTCTAATATAATTCTTTCAATATTGTGCGTCATCAAATTCAATCCTTGGCCTCGCCCCTTGCCTCAATCTTCGCGACCGATACCTCGTAGGCCACCCGATCCTCGACATTGCCGTCCTCGTACTTTTTCTGATATCCGCGGCTTTGCATCCGACCCCATATCTTAATATTTTCACCAACGACAAGCCCGCTCGCATAGCGCGAATTTCTGCCCCACGCAATGCACGGTATGTAGTCCGACTTGTTATACGAACGGTTTACGGCAACAAGCAGATCCGTTATCTCACGGCCAAACGGCGTAAGGCGATGTGTCGGCGGTTTGCAGATATATCCGTTTAGGAATACGTCGTTTGGGTTCTTCCTGCCTGTCTCGGCGGTATCGGCGTCGTTCTGCGCCTGAAAATCTCTTACAAACACAGTTAGGAGGAGCCTGTTCTTCCTCTCACTCTCGACATAGCTGTTGTATGACCGTATCTGGCCCCAGATATTTGCCTGAGTACCCACCGGAAACGTACAGACATCCAGCAGCCTCTCGGATATCGTCACGGGCAGCGCGTCAAAAGTATCGGAAAGCCGAGCCACTTCAAGCCTGAAATTGTAAAATCCCTCGCCGTAAACCTCGTGCGAGTACTCCAGCTCCGACGCTACCTTTCCCGACACGTATATCTTATTGTTTTCCAACAGACTTTCCTTGTTTTCCCTGTGCATAAGCTACTCCCCTCATTTGATTTCCGTTTTTCTAATTTCTAATGTATGAGGGCTAGTCTTCGTTTAGAACCTGTTCTTATGCCTGCTTCGCGAAGTTAAACACCTCGTCGATCTCCCACACCTTTGCCCCGCACACCAGCATTGCGCCAACCAGCGCAATTGCCGCGTCCACACCCAGAGCGTGCATATGTACCGGAAACTCCTGTACAGCCGCCGGTTCCCCGGCCGCCGTCGGAAACCCGCGCTGGATACATATCTGCAACTGTCCGCCCAATTCGTCGTCAACTATGGACGACGTAGTGATACAAGCCTTTTGGTTGAGCCCGTATGTGATAAGATTCCCTGAGTAGCGCCTGATCGGCATAGTTTTGCTTCGGTCGGAATTCATCAATACAAAGGAGTCCGGCAGCATATCCGCCAATACCTGGCCGGCGCTTTCGTGAGGGTCATTTATTATCAGAACGTCGAACAACGGCGGGTTTTCGCCTCTTGGAAGCGGAAGCGCGTACAGTTCCCCGCACAGCAGCGAAATTCCGGCCAGAACCGGTTCATTGCGGTTGTCGCTTAGAATATTTTTCTGGCAGAACATTCCAATGCGCGGCATAGCGCTCACCTCCTCTACATCGGTTCCGAACTTAAAACGACCGAAAGCGAGTCCGGAACAGGCATCTTCAGGCCAATCCCTGCAAAGCTTGAGGTCGATTTTTGAGCAAAATGCGATATTAGTATTCTAATCACTATCGGTTTATATATGTATAGTAAATTCTGTTCAAAAAATCCCGTATTCACGGGCGTTCAACAATTTGCATAAAATTTCGGGCTTTGTCTATCAAGCTTTCAAAGTCAATATTTTTGAAGCTTGTAGCGTCTACGCGTATTGTATTCGAGTCGATAGCGACGTTTACAAACTGCTCGAATGATCTCGAGATGTATTCTTGATCCGGCTTAAAATCCGGCAGCCGCAAATTTTCGTGGCGCTCGGAAGTCGTCTCGCGCTCGATGAAGCGCCTGGCCAGCGCGTGCAGGTCGCCTGCAAAAAGATAGGTCAGGCATCTGCATTTGTACCGTGAAATTATACCGTTTATATGGTCGCACTCAAACTGCCTAAAATTGGCCTCAAGTATACACGGCGCCCCGGCGGCCAGCATACTTTCGGCCACGCTAAACATAACACCCGAAGTCGCCCTCGACAAAACGTGCCGTGTTTCGTTGGGGTCTTCAAACGCGACATGCTCCGAGAGTGCAATTTTCAGCGTATCCTTGGTAAAAAAAGGTATGCCCAGCTCATGCGCAAGCCGTGCGGCGAAAGCGCTCTTACCCGACGCGGAAGGCCCGGTTATCACGATTAACATTTTTCGAGCTCCTTTCCACCTATGGCGAAACAACTTTAAACCAATTTTTGCTCGGCGCTAAGACGCCTCCCCTGTGGAGCGTCGGCGGCAGCAGACCAACGCTTCCAGAAAATATTGGCTCGTTTCTCAAGTTGCTTCACCATATTACAGTTCCGCTCGAGAACTGCCATACAAGAACACATGCGCATATGCCGCGTCAGCCGCCGCCCGTACCTTCTCCGGCAAAAACTCCAGCTTTGCCTCCATCCGCTCAATAATGTGTACCTTTGGGCGAATTTCCGGGTGTTTTGCCACAAATATAGTACAGCAATCCTCAAACGGTCTCACAGATATTTCGTATGTACCGATTTTTTGCGCTATAGAAATTATCTCGTGCTTGTCGAGTCCGGCCAAGGGGCGCAGTATCGTAATGGAACAGCTCGCGTCGATAGCCGAAATCGCCTCAATGGTCTGGCTTGCTACCTGACCCAGGCTGTCGCCGGTGACGACACACTTCGCCTCGCAGCGGTCGGCAAGTATGCCCGCGATCTTGAGCATTGCGCGCTTCATGAAGATTGTGAGTTTTTCGCGCGGTACGCTCTCATACAGATAGGTTTGGATATCAGTGAACGGCACGACATGCAGCTTTATATACCCGCTGTAACCGGCGATTTTATGCGCGATATCCAGAACCTTCTGGAGCGCGCGTTCAGACGTAAACGGAGGCGAGTTAAAGTACACGGCTTCCAGAGCCAGGCCGCGCTTTGCCATCATGAAACCGGCGACGGGGCTGTCAATCCCTCCTGAGAGCAGCAGTACGCCCCTGCCGCTGCTTCCGGCCGGCAGCCCTCCGAGCCCAGGCACGACCTTTGAATAAATATATGCGCTATGGCGGATTTCGATGTTCAGAACTACATCGGGGTTATGAACATCGACACGGGAAGGTGGAAAGGAATTCAGGACAGCTTCTCCTACAGCCGCCGAAACATCGTAAGAGCGTACGGGAAACAGCTTGTTTGCGCGCTTTGTCTCGACCTTGAAGCTGCACGCGAAATCGTTATAATTATCGCGGATGTAGTCCAACACAAGCCGGATAATGTTCTCGAGCGAAAGTTCCCGCGTTCGTGTGCATGGGCAGAAACCGACGATTCCAAGCGTAGTGCGCACACACGACAACACGCTCTCATACTCCATTTCACCGGAAGCGGAGCCGGAGCGCTCAATCACAAAGCGTCCGTCCTCAAGTACAATTCTGTAACCGCCAAGCTCTTCAAGGCGTCGCTGTAAATCGCGCGTGAGCTGTTTTTGAAACATCCGGCGATTCTTTCCGCGCAGAGCGATCTCGCCATATTTTACCAGAAGGACTTTCGTAGTATCCATATTAAACGCTACCTCTTACCAAATTTTCTAAGCACACGTATAGCCGCCTCAAGCTCTTCGACAAAGCGTGCGGCCTCGTCCATAGTATTTGAAGACGAGAAAGACAGCCTCACCGAACCTTCGACGCGCTCCTTCGCAAGCCCGTAATGGCGCAGTATGTTCTTGTCCGCTATACGGGAGTTGCAGGAAGACCCTGCCGCAACATATATACCGCGGCTCGACAACTGGTTTATCAGCGTTTCGGCCGTAACTCCCGCAAAGCTCATGTTCAGTATGTAAGGCGAAACGTTTCCGCCGCCGTTTACGGCCCTCTCCATGTCCCGGGTCTGCTCCTCAATATATTCCTTGATACGCGCTACGTGAAACGCGTTGTTTGACATATTCTCATGAGCAAGCTCTGCAGCTTTGGTACATGCCGCAATTGCCGGAAGATCAGGAGTACCATTCCTTAGAACGTCAGCGATTCCACCGGAATCTTTTCGTGCGTGAAAAAGCGGCCCTATCGACTTTGCGAAACATAGTCCGCCAACGCCCTTAGGCCCGTTTATCTTGTGTGACGCAAACGTCAGCACATCCACATATCGCATGTCTATGCTGTGCTTACCAAATCCGGCGACTCCGTCTACGTGCAGTATCGACCTTTGATTCTTGCCCTTCACGACCTTATAGATCGCTTCGATATCGGAGATCACACCGGTCTCGTTGTTGACGTACATCAGGCTCACGAGAGCGTCGTGCTCGTCCAGAGCGGCCTCCAGGTCGTGAAGATTGATATTTCCCTCATGATCCAGCGGCAGGTATAAGACCTCGTATCCGGCGCTTTCAAAGTACTTGCATACGCTTCTCACGGAGGAATGTTCGGCCAAGCTGCTGATTAACCGTCTTCGGCGCGGCTTCAAGCCAAAGCCCTGCATTACCCCAAGCATGGCAAAACTGTTTGCCGCGCTGCCGCTTGACGTAAAAAGCACCTCACAGTTTGAACACAGCAGCTCCGCAGTCCTCGTTCGGCAGCCGTCAAGCGCGCGCTCGGCGGCAAATCCGAGCGCGTGCGCCGAATTGGGGTTCGCGTAGAGTTGTTCGGAGGTCTGCATGAACGTTTCCAACGCTTCCGCGCACAGCTTAGTTGTGGCGGCATTGTCAAAATATACTTGAGAGGTATGAGACGCGCTCAATCAAAGTTCCCCTCTTGCGCTTAGCAGCAATATGACAGACGCGAACGCGGCGGTTTCCACACGCAGTATGCGTTTGCCCAATGATATGCTTTCGGCGCCAAGTCCGCGCAGCGCCTGAATTTCCTCGTCCTCAAAGCTGCCCTCGGGGCCGATAAATACGCAGACATTTTGCCCGCTTACTTCCTTGAAGGCTTCGCTTGCGTTGAGCTTTGTCTCATTTTCATTCGCAACAAAAACATGGTCAAAGCGCGAAAGACTGTCCAAAGCATCCTTAAACGTCATAATATTTGATACATCAGGGATAATATCGCGGTTTGACTGCTGCGCGGCCGATTTTGCGATTTTTTGCCAGCGCTTTGCCTTAATACCGGCATTGGCGGGATGAGTCTGCGTCCGAGCGGTGAACACCGGCACGATTTCGAGCGCGCCAAGCTCGATACACTTTTTGACAATCAGCTCCATCTTGTCAAACTTGGGAATAGCCTGAAACAATGTTATCTTGCAGACAGGCTCGGAATTGCCGCGCCTTTTTGCGACAATGGTTACTTGCGCGTCTTGCTTGGTCATTGCGGTCAGTTCAGACTGGTACACGACCTGCGTTGTCGGATTGCAAAGCTCGACTACTTCGCCGATTTTCGGGCGCAAAACGCGAAGATGGTCAAAATCCTCACCGCTTAGCAGCAGACGCCCGTCAATGTTTGGGCTTGCATCTATAAAAAATCTCATCATACGTCAGACCTCCTGTAGGCTGGCCATAATCGCGGCCCAGCCATCCTCTTCCAGTATTTTGTCAATCTTAAACCCGTGCTCCCCCAGAGCCGCCGAAACATCCGGCACGCGTTCGCTAATGATCCCGGACGATACAAACACCCCTCGCTCGCTAAGCATATCCGACACAACCGGCGCGAGGGCAATCACCACATCGGCGACGATGTTGGCTGTCACTATGTCGTACTTACCGGCAAGCACCTCCGACAAATCCTGGCACCCAACCGAAGTATTGTCCAGCACATTTCCCGCAAATACGCGGTATCTGCCCGGCTCGATGCCGTTAAGCCCGGCATTTTCTCGGGCGATCTGCGCGGCTGTCGGGTCAATGTCGATCGCAACCGCCTCTTTCGCACCCAACATCAGCCCGATAATGGACAGTATCCCGCTTCCACAGCCAATATCGAGCATCCTCCCGGCTCCCGGCGACACTTCCTCAAGCGTCTCGACGACCAGCCGCGTGCTCTGATGCAGTCCGGTGCCAAACACGTGCCCCGGCTCTATACAGAACACAACATCGGAAGGCTCCGCTTCATAATCTTCCCATGTCGGCTTGATTACCACGGACTTTCCGATCCTGAACGGCTTGTAATGCTTACGCCAGTGCGAGAGCCACACGTCGTCGTCCATCTTGTCCGAGAACGACAGACCGAGATCGCCCAAGCCGCCTTCGGGGTTTTGGGAGCGTAAGCGCCCAAGCGCGTCGTCGGCTGCGCGTAACGTCTCATGTCCGTAGCCGTCGTCCTGCACATAGAACTTGACGATAACATCACCCGCTTCCGCGGACATGAGTTCTTCGTCAACATAATCCCAGTTAAGCGGGTTTGCCTCCAAAAAGCGGCGCATCTCAGTATTGTCAACAATTTCAGTGCCTTCTATGCCGCAGTCAAGCAGCATAGCCGCAACAAGGTCGCCCCCGTATTCGTTTGTCCTGATCCGTGCTTCTATCCAGTCCATAAATTCACCTACGGCATTATAACACATAAAAAAGCTGCTAACAATACGCAGCTCTTGAATTTGATAATATTTTTAAAGCTTACTCCATGTCGGCCGGCTCACGGGGAATTATGATTGCGGCCACCAAGTACGCAAGCAGCCCCGGGAAGATGTTCGAGAACAGGATCATGACAAACACGACAATTCTGACGAGCGTCGGGTCGATGTTGAAATAATCGCCTATGCCGGCGCAAACGCCGTCCACCTTAACATTCCTTCTGGACTTATACAGCTTCCTATGCATACGGTTCCCTCCCTGTAATATATATGCCGCTAATTGTGGCGGTTGTCATAGTGACCGCCGTCGTAAACGCTCGGATGTTCCGGTTCACGAGGGATTATCATCGCCAAAATAAAGTATACGATCAGCCCGGGAACAAGCTGCAGCATAAATATTGCAACAATCGTAATAATTCTGACAATCGTCGGATCAACGCCCATGTACTTAGCGATCCCGCCGCAGATACCGCAAACCTTTGCGTCCGACGTCGATCGATAGAGCCTCTTTGTCATAACATGTCCTCCTAACACCTGTAGACTTGAAGTTCTTTGCTTCTCTAATTACATATACGATAGTATGCGCAGTTTGGTATGAAACAATTTCAAAAATTTAGAACCAGTACGGCAGGGTTTTCTGTTCGGAAAAGCTGTAATATTCCTGGCCGGCTACAATGATGTGATCCTCCACAACAATATCTATCGCCTCAAGAGCCTTGACAATCGCCTTAGTCATATCGATGTCAGATTTTGACGCAGTCACCACGCCGCCAGGGTGGTTGTGCGTAATAATAACCGCTACAGCCCTATGGATAAGCGCGGTATGCACAATCATGCGCGGATATACCATGGTTTGCGTAAGCGAACCTTCGGATACTTTCTCGGTATGGATTATGTAGCGTTGATGGTTCAGGCATATAATGTACATGCACTCGTTGACTTCGCCCATAAAAAGCGACATGCAATAATCCCCCGACTGCTTGGAAGTCAGAAGCCTGGCGCGCTTCTTCCACTTGCTGAGATTGTATCGCCTCGCAATCTGCGGGATCATGGACACCATCACGGCGACGTGCTTTGTCACCTTGCATTTTTGAGCAATCTCACGCGGACTTGCCTCGAACAGGTTGTGAAGCGAGCCAAACTGGCTTATCATCCTGTGAGCCACTTCGTTTGTGTTGCGCCGCGGGCTGTAGCAGTAAAACAGGAGCATTTCAAGAATCTCGTGGTCTTCAAAGCCCTCAAAACCATGGGCTATAAACTTATCCTTTACCCTGTCTCTGTGGCCGTCGTGCGGGTTTTTGTCCTTACTCATTATGTACTCCGATCAAAGTACTTTAGAAGATCATCGAAATCTCCTCTGTAAATTACGTCCAGAATCCAGGCGCTTATTCTCAGAGCGGACATAGCCTGATCGCACGTGATGAGACCTTGTTCCAACGCAAACGGGACTTGGTCAAGATCCAACACCTTGACCAAGCCTCCGTTTTCGACTACTACATCTATTAACAGATCGTTGAAAACAATTTCGTTAGCCTCGTGATCTATGTGAGTTTCTAATATGTCAATGTAATGATATAGCAGGCGTTCGCCCTGAAAAAACTTGCTAATCTTCACGCCCTTGTCAATAAGGTAGCAAGAGGTTCCTCGGTCGAAGTCCCGGCGCGGCTTCAGAGTGCTCCATTCGGTTATCAGTATGTGACGGTCGTAGTATACGATTGTGTCGTTGCGCAGGCAAACCTTTTCATCGGGAATATAGCGGCGTCTGTAGAGGGTCGGATAGCAAGCGTTTTCCATTGGCTACCTCCGGGGCGCGTATATTGAAAAAACTTCCCTGATGCTTGCGTATATGGCGTCCGCGATAAGCTGCTGGTGAGCCGTATCCGTCAGCCTTTGCAGCTCGGCAGGATTGCTCATGAAGCCGATCTCAAGAAATACCGCGGGCATTGTCGTCTGACTAAGCACAACGAACTGGGATTGACGCACTTCTCGGTCATTGGAGCCGATCATACCGATAATGGTGCGATGGAATATCTCCGCCGCTTCGCGCGAGCCGATGGAATCAGGGTTGGCGTTGGGGCGTGTCCAGTAGTGAGTCTCCGTGCCGTTTGCTGCGGTATTGCCTCCGCGGCGCACAGCGTTGTTATGGATGGATACAAACAGGTCTCCCACTTCGTTGGCAAGACGCGCGCGTTCTCCAAGCGTCACGAACACGTCTTCATAACGCGTCGTATACACCTTTATGTAGCCGCTTTGCCTGATATTAGCAATGAGCCTCTCGGCTATCTGCAGGTTCAGGTCTTTTTCAGCGACTCCGCCGTAGTACGCGCCCGGATCGCTTCCCCCGTGACCGGGATCGACCACTACGATATGCGAGTGGACTTCGCGCGGAAGGCGCGCACGGATATAGATATTCTCGGTATCTTCTTCCACGACGAACGCAAGTATTCTGCGCTGAGAAATAACCAGGCTGGTCTGGCCCGCCGCGTTGGTCTGTATGTTTACGGAGTTGATAAAATCGTCATATATCGGGAAAGTTCCATAACCCAAGTGTGATAACAAGTTGTAACCCATGTGCAGAGTGTATCGAAGCCTAAGGTATTCGTCGTCATGGGTAACGGCGCCCGAGTTTATGTGCATACCGGCCTTGCTGATTACAATTGTGCGGGACGCGGCGTCATAGCTGATATTGCGGAATGTTGGAGCTGTCGCGGTCACAATCAGGCTATTGCCCACGACGCTTGTCTGCACCGACACCTCACCATGAAATGTCAGTACAACACGGCCGGATGTCGGCGAGTACTGGCTGGAGCGTATGTGCGACACAAACTGCCCGGACTGCGCGTCATCAATCAAGGTGTCCATAAGCGACCCCGGCTGGTCGATAACTAAGCGGCGAGGATCCGCCAGGAAGAACGTAGACGGGTTCGGCACGCCGTCCAGGTTTATTGTAACGGTATCGGCATTTCCGTCCGCAGCCATGCGTATATCTGTGACGCTATTCATCGTAAAGCTCAGGAACATGCTGCGCCTGTCTTCCGACATGGTAACCGCCACGTCAAACGGCGCGTGAAGATCAAACACGACCCGTTCAACATTTGACCCGGCAGAGCTGGAGCGCACCTGCCTAACAAACGGCGACGTAGTTTCCGTTACGGACGGCAGGCTGCTTGCAGCGTTATGTATATCCAATACGACCCTGTTGCCGTACAGAAATAGCGTGTCTACGCGGCTGATTGGGCCGCTGGCCGTTATGCCGTATGAAACCATTTCCAGAAACACATTTGCCGACGCTTCTTCGACGCTTACCAATGTCGTTCGCGGATGGCTCTCCGCGGTTATGGCAAACGGCGAAATGTCCCGCGGTGTAGTGGCCTCGGCATCTTCTTCGTATTCAAAGTATTGCTGACCATGTCCGTTTTCCGGCCGGCTTTCCTGTACCTGTTCGTAACCCGGAAGCAGCGATGGGGGAATGTTAATACCCGGAGCGTGCAGCAAGTCGCGCTCCGACCTTGCCACATACGCAACGCGCCGCTGCCCGTCCCACTGCACGTCAAATCCGAATGATTCGCTCACAAAGCGCAGAGGTATCATTGTACGCCCGTTGATAATTCTCGGCGGTATACTCATTGTTACCAGGCTGCCGCCCACATTAGCGTAGAGGCTGTCTATCTGCATAGCCACGACGTTATCCTCGTAGCTCACGATAATTTCCTGCGTCGGAGGTATCCAGCCGACGTCCGCTCCAAGATTCTCGAAGACGTCACGTGCGGGAACCAGAGTAAAATCATTGTAGATCACCGGCGGCGATTCCAAGTCTATAAGAAGAGTATTTTCGACTACCAGCGATATTGGTGAAGAGTCGGAGGCGTTCGCGAGTACCTGTTCGGTTCCGAAAAAACCTGCGACAACAATGGTCAGGAACATCGCGGCCGGCACGACTGACTTGATTAGTTTCTGCATGTCAAACCTCCATAAAGCTGCGAACTTTTCTTAAGAAAATTATAACACAAACAATGATAATTTGTCTAATTGCGTTGCATATTTGTAATATTTATTTAATAATTATGATAAAGTCACCCTGACATACGTCAAATAATAGTATGATGTAGCGAATAAATGGGCAGAGGTGGAAGGCTTGAAAAACAACTGTATCGTAAGAATGGCCGACAACCGGCTGTTTGCGTTCTACCACAGCGACACGCCGGGTATTGTTCAAAGAAGCTTTGAAAGCGGAAGATGGGGAAAGCCCACGGTCATCGCGCCGGATATGCAGGACAACTTCACTGTTTCAACCGACAGCCAGGGCGTGCTATACTTGTTCGCGCAGGACGCCGCCGGCGACGTGCATCTATACAGGCTCCGCCAGGGAGAATGGAAGTCGCGGGTGATTCTCAAGAATCCCGGAGACAGGCAGACGAGGCTGAACATTTATCCAATGGTGTCCGACGAAGGAATGTCGATAATCTATAATCACGCCTCAGGCACAGACAGCGGAACGCTGATGCTTCGTAGCATGGACGAACGCGGCAAGTGGAGTGCTCCGGCAAGCATCGACAGCTATACCTCAGGCGTCATGCCATTTTCCGTACAGACAATAACCCCAAACCACGCAATCCTGTTCTACGCCAGAAAGAGCGCCGAACCTACAATTGGCTACGTCGAAGTCAGCCCCGAACGAACCACGGCGTTCAACACTATCCACACAACCAACCACCGCATTACAGACACGTCGTTTCTTGTAACAAACGACAGTCTTCACTCACTGTTTGTCGTCAAAGGTATGTTTTCCAGCCAAGTAATATACAGGAAGAAATCGAGCGACAACTTTTCAGCGCCGGTTGTATTGGCCGAAGGCGCGCAGATGAGCAACTGCCTGCTTATGTATACTTCAGGCAGACTGACGGCATACTTTATGGCCGGAGGAAATCTCATACATTCGTCGTCCTCCGATCACGGTGAAACATTTTCCGCCGCCGCACGATATACAAACAAGTTTTGCGCTGTTCCCGCCAAGTCGACGTACATCTCCCAAATCCCGATGGACAAGGACGCGTATTTCGCGCGCCAGCTATACGTCGACCGCAACAACGCAGCCGACATACAGTTGATGTCGGATGTGTACGAAGATTTCTACCCGCTGCATCAAGCTGCTGCGGCGCATCAAACCGAAGCCGCAAGCCCGCCGGAAAGCTTATCGGACGAGATTTCTTTGTACAGGGATAAACTTGAAATAGCTCGGCTGCAGCTTACCGAAAAAGATCGCCGGATGGCAAGGCAAGCGCAAGCTGCCGAAGAGCGGGAGACACGTCTGTCAGCACGGATCAGCGAACTCGAGGCCGAGATGAAAAATCTCAAATCAGCCCAAGAAGACGCTAACAAAGCCCAGCGAAAATATCCTTTAATGATTGTATGATTAACACAGAAGGAACTGACGGCAAGCGGCGGAAAACCTAGTCCCCACAAAACCCGATTTTGGCCTTGCGGGGTGGGATTCGACCTCTCAAAAAGCGTTGAGCGGTATTGAACATAGGTTCTTAAAGTACAGAGATCAGAGAACTCAAGCTTTGTCAATAGGCAATTCTATCCATAAATTTCCATATTCGGATTTTGCGTATGTTTGCAAGCACTGATTGCCGTAAAAAAGTTGTCGACATTTTTCGACAACTTTTTTACGTATAAATAGTTGGCTCCGGGTTATTCTTTTAATAACATCATGACTGGCACAACCAAACCAGACGGAGGCTCAACATGCTTAACAACAAGGTTGAAATTTGCGGTGTAAATACGGCGAAGCTGCCAATACTCAAGCCGGACGAGAAGAAGGAGCTCTTTAACCGGATTCTGCAAGGCGACGAGGAAGCGCGCGAAAAGTATATCTACGGCAACTTACGCCTTGTCCTCAGTATTATTCAGCGGTTTTGCAACCGCGGCGAGCACATCGACGACATATTCCAGGTAGGTTGCATCGGGCTTATCAAAGCAATAGACAACTTTGACATAAACCAGGGTGTACAATTTTCAACATACGCCGTACCCATGATAATTGGCGAGATCCGCAGATATCTGCGCGACAACAACTCGATACGGGTTTCGCGCTCGCTTCGCGACACGGCGTACAAGGCTCTGCAAGTTAAAGAGCGCCTGACAAACGCAAACAGCAAGGAACCCACCATCGAAGAGATTTCAAAAGAACTCGAAATTCCCAAGGAACTAATACTCTTCGCACTGGACGCTATACAAGACCCGATATCGTTGTTCGAGCCGATCTACCACGACGGAAGCGAGGCAATCTTTGTCATGGATCAGTTGAGTGACGAAAAAAACACCGATGTCAACTGGCTCGAGAATCTATCTCTATCCGAAGCTCTGAAGCGTCTCAATGAACGCGAGAAGCACATACTGAACCTGCGCTTCTTCGAGGGCAAGACACAAATGGAAGTAGCTGATGAAATAGGAATCTCACAGGCTCAAGTTTCAAGGCTTGAGAAATCAGCGTTAAAGAACATGAAAAAGTATATATCGTAGCACAAAAAAGGTCTGGAGGAAGCTTCCTCAGACCTTTTTTGCTATTCTTAACCTCCCCCTACCGGAGGAAATAATGACACTATGTCGCTTTCGGAAAGCGCGGCGTCAGGATTTGCGTTCCTGCCGTTTATCAGATAAATTGCTACGGCCGAAGGCAATATCCCCAAGGACTCCATTACGGCGAGGCCGTTAATGCCCTCATGCCAATCCACTCTGACTGCCTTGCCGCGGTTTTCCCTAAGCGTAGCGAACAATCGGACTTCCATTACGCCACATCTCCGAACGTATAACTTTTACAACCCAAGACGCTCAAGCGTCACCGCGGTTGGAAACGCGTTTTCCCAGCCTCTTGCCTTGTAGTATTCCGGCAACATTTCGGGAAGCCTGCTCAGGCTGCCCTTTGCCGGCCCGCCGGTGATCGGCTCTTCCAGCAGACGTTTCGGAAGGCTGTCGTCTTCGGGCTTCATGCCTGCCTTTTGGTTGAAGAGGCGCTCGAGGTTGTAGATTCTTTCGCCGGCTTCAAGCACGCCGTTCACGTCATAGCTTGTTCCGGTTGCGGCGTTAAGCATCTCCGCGTAAACATCCGCACTCAAAGCGAATGATGTGAAGAGGCACATTCCCGACGAATCGATAACTGCTGTGAGATTTTGGAAAATAATAGACCAAGTATGCTTGTTCTCGATGCTTGTCATTTCGAGCTTTTCGGGTATGCCCGCAATTTCCGGCGCGATGGTGTAGCCGCGTACGTGGCAACCGCCTCTGTTGCTGGTCGCGTAGGTGACGCCGATGCCCTGGATTGCGCGCGCGTCATAAGCAGGAAGGTCAAGCTTCTTGCTGCTCATGGAGAATTCGGGTACTCCGTAGTGTTCACACAAACGGTATGAACCCTGAGCCATAAGCTTGCCGAGCTTTGTCTCACCCTTGCCCATTCTTTCAGTCCACTTCACGATAGCGTCGCCGCTTCCCCAAACCAGGGGTACGCCTTCGCAATCCTCGTCCTTAATGTATCCGCGCTGATAAAGCTCCATCGCCGCGGCAATTGTACAGCCTGCGGATATTGTATCGATACCGGTCTCGTTGCAAACCCAGTTTGCGCGGTTTATGGCGTCCAGATCGCTTACGCCGCAGGACGCTCCATAGCTCCAAAGGGTCTCGTATTCCGCTCCGGCACGATCCTTGCCGTCAAGCTTGACGACACGGGCGCAGCCTATCGGACATCTGTGGCAGTAGCCGTTCTTTACAAGCACCGTGTCCGCCATTGTTTCGCCCGAGGTCGCTTCCGCCCCGTCGAATTCTGATTCTTGCCAATTCCTTGTCGGATATGCTCCCACGGAATTGAGAATGTTGACAAGAACAGCCGTTCCAAATTTCGGAAGGCCCTGACCCGCTACGCCGTTTTCCTTTATCAGCTTGTTAGCCTTGGAAACAACTTCCTTGAGCGCGGCAGCGTCAGCCGGCTCGACGGAAGTACGCGACGACGCGCAGCAAATCGCCTTAACGTTCTTGGAACCAAGCACCGCTCCTACGCCGGAGCGTCCCGCGGCGCGCTCGGCGTCGTTCATAACAGCCGCGAGAAGCGAAAGCTGCTCTCCGCCGGGGCCGATGTTTAGAACCGAACAGCCCTCGTGGCGGCCCTTCAACACTTCCTCAACATGTTCCGTTTCCTGACCCCACAGATCCGACGCATCAAGAATCTCGTACTTGTCGTCAACAATATTGATGTAGCAAGGCTTGTCGGCCTTTCCTTCCAGGATCATCAGGTCGAATCCGGCGTACTTGAGCTTTGCGCCCCATACGCCGCCCGAGTTGGAGCAGGCAATCATGTTGTTAAGCGGCGACTTTGTGATGACCATGTAGCGGCATCCCGTCGGTACGGCTACTCCTGTAAGCGGGCCGGTGGCTATTATGACCTTGTTTTCGGGGGAAAGCGGGTCAACCTTTGGATCAACCTCGTCGAACAGTATCTTCGATCCGAGTCCGCGGCCGCCGACAAACTTCTTGGCAAGGTTGAGATCAAGGTCTTCAACCTTGCAGCTTCTCTCCGTCAGATTCACTCTCAGTATTTTTCCATTGTACGATGTTGCCATTTCTCATCCTCCTCTTGTCTACTACAGCAATGTATAGTGAAATGACTTTAATTCAAGACAAAATATTTTTTAAGCTTTAGCGTGTCCGCGCGGCTTTAAGCGCGGATCTGAAAAATATTTTGTCTCATTTTCTAAGTCATTTCACTATATTATATATGCTACAAATCCTTCTCGTATCAAAGCTGCTGATTATGTACATTCCGAGAAGGAAAATTGTCGGTTATCCGCCCAAGCTCAAAAAACGAAGCCTGAACGCCGTCAGAAACTTTTCCGCGGCGTCACGGTCTCCCGTTACGGTAATTTTGTGACGCGGTATGTCAAACGCCTCGAAAGCACTCACTTCACACGGATCAACCCAAATTTCTATATCCCCCAGCGCATATGCTCCGCGTTCGTTTCGTATGGCGTCAATTTCATTAAAGTACCGCTCGATATCGCGAAAAGGAACCGCGCTGATTATCTGTAAGTTTTTATATGTAAACATGATGCTCAAAAGACGTCGAACTCGTAGTTCATAAGGTCTACTCTTGCGATAGAGCCCTGAAGATTAGGGCTTTTACCGAGCAGGAGCTTCACCGTCTCGGCACATTGCATACAGGCCGCAAACCCCGCCACAAAAGGCATGTTGCCAAGAGTCTTGTCTACGTTGCCGTCGGTTGTGTTTCCATAAAGCGGCTCCAAGCCGGAGCTTTCCGGCATTATCACCGAAACTTGGGCATACCAGCCGCCAATGGCTCCGTGAACAAAGGGGATTCCAAGGCTATCGCAAGCCTTGGCCGCAACCCGTCGGCTTCCGATATTATCGAGCGCGTCGACCACAACGTCATGCCCGGCAAGCATTTCCTCAGCGTTGGACGCGTCCAAACGAGCTTGGAGCAGCCTGAGCCGCGCGCTCGAGTCCACGGCGAGCAGTCGCGCTTCTGCCTCAACCACCTTCGGCTTGCCGACACCGTCCTCCGTGGAAAAAAGCTGGCGGTTCAAATTTGTTTCGTCAAACACGTCCGGGTCGATCAGGGTAAGCCGGATCACCCCTACGCGCAGCAGCATTTCGGCAATGTGCCCGCCAAGTCCGCCGCACCCGATCACGCATACTTTCTTGCTCGCCAGTATCTCGTTATCAGCCGGGCTGACACTTGTTCCGTTGCGTTCATACCTCTTTTTCCGCTCGTTTGCCACCGCGATCACTCCAGTACGCTGATTTTGTCTCCGCGCTTCACCGTACCACCGCGCAAAACCACCGCGAAAATGCCTTCCAGCGGCATTATACATTTGCCGACCTTTTGCTGTATCGCACAGCCATGATGACATTCCTTGCCTATTTTAGAGACCTCAAGCATCGTTTCACCTATGGTCATCCTTGTACCGACAGGCATTTTATGCAATACCAGACCCTTGGTGGTTATATTCTCGGCAAAATCGCCAAAATTAAGCTCACTGGAAGTTTGCGCGCGCATCTTGTCGATGCTCTCGCTGGCCAGCAAGCTAATCTGTTTAATACCTGGCTCCGCGTGCGCGTCCCCGGAAATTCCGTGATTTTCGACCAGCAAAGCCGACTCTGCAGGGGTTTTGACGCCCCCTTTCTCACCGCTCAAGTTAATTGAGCAGACTTCTCCCGTATATGATGTCATGAGCCTGCCACCTTTCAAAGTATATGCGCCGGTTGTCTCATTTACGGGCGCAATCGGACGCGTTTTTCGTCAAGATGTCCATTCCATGTATTATGGAATCCAATACGTATTCCAGTGACTCAGCCACGGCCTTAGGACTGCCGGGAAGGTTTAGAATCACGCTTGCGCCGCGTATTCCGCATACTGCGCGTGAGAGCATGGCGCGGTTCGTAATACTCATGCTATGCTGGCGGATCGCTTCGCACACCCCCGGAGCTTCGCGTTCTATTACGGCCTTTGTCGCCTCCGGCGTAACATCCCGGGGCGAGAACCCGGTTCCGCCCGTCGTCAGAACAAGCTCGATCTTCAATTCATCGGCGCAGTACACAAGCCGATCCTTGATAATCTCGAACTCGTCGGGTATGATTTCATAAGCGGCGACGCTGAGTCCGGCATTTTTAAGTATCTCTCGGATCACTTCCCCGCTCCTATCTTGGCGCTCTCCGGCCGCTCCCGAGTCGCTTATGGTGATGACGCCGCATCTATAGATATACAATTTCACCAATTCCTTCGAGGGTATATCCGCCCATATTCAGAACCTGTTCACGGAATCCGCCTGATTTCAGTATCTGGACAAACTGCCGTACCCTTGGTTCGTCCAGAAATTCCTGTGGAACAAGGAAGTCATAACTTTCATCGGCTACCGGCACGAAACCAAGTCCCATAGCCTTAGCCGCCGACAATATCCCCAGCCCGGCGTCGACATGGCCGGATTTTACAGCCACAGCTACGGACAAGTGGGTATTGAACTCCTTTTCGTAGCCCATAATACCCGACGGCTCAATTCCCTGCCGCGACAAGCAATAATCCAGCAAGAGCCGCGTTCCCGCGCCGCGCTGCCTGTTGGCAAACCTAATGCCGCGCGCAGGGTCTGCGATATCGGCAACACCGGCAATACCTAACGGATTATCCGGCCGCACAATAAACCCCTGGACTCGGCCTACGCCCTTTATTAACGCCATCTTTCGATCGCTAAGATATTTATGCACAAACGGGATGTTGTACACTCCGGTGTCTTCGTCAAGAAGGTGTACCGGGGCTATATGGCACTCGCCGCGTTTCATAGCCGTAATTCCGCCCATGCTTCCGACGTGAGCCGATGATATGTTCATGCTGTCGGCAAGTATGTCAATAATAAGGTCGTGACTTCCGACGACGGCCAATGTATTTTCAATTCTCGACAACGGAGCCATTAAGTCAACTTGCACAACCTCCCCGGAGTCAAAGCCTTCAACAAGCCTTGGAATCGTCACCTTTCCGTCCGCACGCACTAGGCTCATGACAGCCGAAGCGCCCCTCTCGAGCGGCGTGGCGACATACTTTCCATGAACATACCCGACGGCGACCCTTACAACCTCCTCATTTTTAGCGGAGGAAACAAGTCTGCGCGAGAGCGTTGCGGAAACCGTAGGAGCCTGAACAGGCATGAACCCAAGCATTGAAGTCATAAGCGGCGACACAAATTTCTCAAACATCAGGTACGCCGAAACGGGATAGCCCGGTACTCCAAGCACAGGCTTGCCGCCAATTTCCGCCAGAATTGTGGGCTTCCCAGGTTTCACGGCAATGCCGTGGGTATGCACAACGCCGAGCTCACTCAAGGCGGCAAGGGTATGATCCTTTGTACCGGCGGAAGTACCGGCATTTATCACAACTATATCGTTTTCGGATACAGCAGATTTAATCGTTCGTAATAATTCGTCGAAATTATCCCTCACAATGGGATATCTTTGCGCAACCCCCCCGTACTCGTCGGTCAGCGCGGCGAATACGTGCGAGTTTGACTCCATCAGCCGCCCGGCTTCAAGCCGCCGTACGGAGTCGACAAGTTCGGCGCCTGTTGGTATAATGGCAACCCTTGGCTTTCGGAACACCCGGGCCTTGTCATAACCTCCGGCGACAAGCGCTCCTACGTCAACCGGTCGTATTCTGCGTCTTGAGGGCAGTATCATTTCCCCCGCGACGATGCTTTCTCCGACAAGGCGCACATGCTGCCAAGGATATGCCGATTGTATAATTTGCACAGTGTCATCATCAACGATAATGACATCCTCAATCATTATTACTGTGTCATATCCTCCGGCAATTTCCCCACCGGTGTTGACATACTCGAAATCCCGGTGAAGCTTCAGCGCCACCGGAGTTAGTTCCGACGCGTCAAAAGTTTTCGCGGAATTAGTCATAATGCCGTCCATGGCTGCGGCGTTGTAAAATGGATCGCAAACCTTGGCAAAATGCGGTTCATATGTAACCCGCCCAAGAGCGGCGGTAATATCTACATCCTCCGCCTTACCGCTTATATGCAGCCTGCACAGAAAATCTTCCAGCGCTTTGTTGGGGTCGTTGTTTTCAATATATACGCTTCGATAATTTTTCACAAGCGCACCACGTCTACCATCTCTCCCGCGTCAAGCCCTTCGCTCTTTTCGTCAATCATAATCAGGCCGTCGGAATCTGTCAAATGGCTTATCAGTCCTGATTTTCCGTATAGCGGCTCAGCAAAAAACCTGCTGTCGTCATATCGCAGCGACACGGCTTGGAATGTCAGCTTCCCAGGAGCGGAGTGCACATTTGCGGTAAGCGTCGCCACCAAGTGCGGCTCGCCGCCTATGCCAGCGGAAGAACCGCGAAGTATGTCCAGGTAATATTGCACAATGGCCTTGTAAACTATGTACGCCGACACACATTGACCGGGAAGACCAAATACGGGCTTTCCGCCAACACTTGCCAGTATCGTTGGTTTGCCGGGTTTTACGGCCAGCCCATGGGCGAATACGCTGCCATCTTCTATCGACTCTATCGCTTGAAATGTATAATCCTTGTCGCCGACGGACGTACCGCCGCTGATTACCACAAAGTCAGCCTTCACCAGCGCGTCTTGTATAGCCGACTTTATCTCGTCAAAGCGATCCATCACAAGCCGCTTGCTTACGACACGACAGTCATATGCCTCAAGTTCCGCGCCAATCATGTGGGTATTCACATCACGGATACAGCCGGGCATCAGTGCGTCACCTACGCCGACAAGCTCGTCGCCCGTTGAAACAACCGCGCAGCTTATGGGCTTATAAACCAGAAGCCGCGAAATTCCAGCGGCGATCATTATGCCAATATGAATCGGCGTGATCCTTGTGCCGCGCGTTATCAACAAATCTCCAGGTCTGCAATCGTCACCTTTGTAAATTATGTTGATATTAGGCGCGACCGCGTGATTTACGGCAACCGTGTCGGAAGACAGTTCCTCGCAGTATTCGACCATTACAACAGCGTCGGACGAAGCCGGAATCTGAGCGCCGGTCGGTACGTATACCGCCTCACCGCTTTTTATGTCGACAGATGTCGCCTCGCCCATTCGCGCCGCCGACAATATTTTCAGAAAGCATGGAATACTCTCCGTAGCGCCGAATGTGTCTCTGCTGATTATGGCGTAGCCGTCTACGCAGGACCGGTCAAAAGCGGGAGCTTCTTCCTTCGCGAATATATCTTCTGAGGCAAACCGCCCACAAGAAGCCTCGACAGGGATAGTCTCACATTCAGGAGCAACATGCGCAAATTTTTCCCGCATTTCGCTCCAAACACTGTGCAATGTTTTCATAGTAAGAAATCCCATGAAGCGCATATCCTTTCTGTGTACACAATCAGCAATTTTATTATATTTGTAATGGGCAAAACTGTCAAGACCCATTTTTTATCGTCGCTGTTGTAAGATTTCGTATGCCGCCAGCTCAGGTGTTTGTATACCTTGACTAATTTCACGCAGATGATTTGCGAACGTCGCGGGGTCGATCTGGAATGATACCGACGAAAGAATCGCCTGGATTTCAGGGAGTCTTTCCATCACATCCTCACTTGCTACAGGAACAAGATGATTTGACGGCCAGATCGATATGCCTTCAAACGTATGAGGCTCGGAAAACCCGCGTCCAATAGCGCTGAAACCTTCATTTACAAGCCAGTCTCCCGTTAGTGTCGTCCTTAGCGCAATAATATCCGCGTCAAGCCGACCCGGTTCAAAAAAACTATCCTGCTCGACGACCAATACCTCCCGAAACTCCAGACCACCAAAGAGAAAATTAAGATGCGCCATTCCTCCGGGGCTTTCAAAGAAGTCCTGAGTAGCGGCAAGCGTCATATCCTGGGCAAACATGGCAAGCGCACCAACACCGAAGCCTTCTTGCATAAGCCTCTCGCGGACAGCCAGGGTGTAGTTGGCTTCAATACCCCACCAATCAAGCAGCATATACCCATAAACGTCGCGGATGGTATTGTTGACAATTTCTACGGCAAGCGTCTGGTCAAATACAGGACTCTCGCCGATAGCGGCAAAATCAGTAAGTGCGTCTTGCAGAAATACGGCGGAAAGATCAAACTCACCCGCCCGCATCCCGGCTTCAAGCTCGGCAAGGCTGCGATAGGTCTGTCCTCGTACGACCTCAAATCCAAAGCTTTCGAGCTGCTGCGCCATTATTTCACCGGCCAGAACAGCCTCCGGCATGTCTAAAGTCGCAAGCGTAATTCGGTTCGACGCAAAGCATCCGCTAAGGACAGCTATCAAAACCGTACAAATAGTTATAGCGACGAATTTTGTCAAAATTGACTTATGCCTCATAAATTTCCTCCAATACATTCCGTAGCTTCAAGATGTCTTCTTGCATAACCTCACGCAGTTTCCTGTTATATATGGCGGCGGCAGGGTGGTACAGCGGAAACAGGTCGAATCCGGCTCGTATCAGCTTCCCGTGCATCCTGCCTATCGTGGCGTCCTTGCTCCCCACAAGAGCGGTCAGCGCAAAGTTACCGAGCGTAACGACGCATTTCGGTCGTATAAGCGCGAGTTCTTCCAGCAAGTACGGCACGAAGAACGCCACTTCGTCCCGTGTAGGCGGACGGTTGCTTAACCGGCCTGTCGTTTGATTCCGCTTCACAGGTCGCACTTTCACCAGATTTGTTATGAATATGTCGCTGCGCGCGCAACCAAGAGCCTCCAGCATTTCGTCCAAGTTCCTGCCGGCGGTTCCGACAAAGGGACGACCCTGCATTTCCTCCGTCGCGCCCGGCGCTTCCCCTACAAACACCAGGGTTGGCGAATCCGCGTTACCTTCGCCTAACACTATTGTGCGATTTGCATAATCGTCACAATGTCCAATATCACGCAACATTTTCTCATATAATTCCGGCATACCGCTAGATTCCCCGCATTTCGCTAATCAGCCGCGTCTTGAGCTCGAACAGCTTTTCCGAAAGATCAACAGGCATCAGATGCGGCCTAAGCAGGCGTTTGTGCTCTTCCCACAGCGTATCAAGTTCCTTCCGGCAATAGCTCTTTATCTCCATTACGCTCGGAGATGTGTAGACGCACTTACCCCCGGCAAACACAGGCACAAGCAGCTCCCTCACCGTAAACGTCCCGGCGGCCAGCTCCATCTTCTTCCATGTAGCAATCGGATGAAACAACATCAGATCCTTTGTCGCGTCGATCGTTTCACCCTCAAGGGCGATTACGTCCGCTTTCATCTTGCCGCTCTCTTTGTCGTATATCCGAAACATTGTTTTCATGCCAGGATTCGTAATTTTTTCAGGATTCTCCGAGAGTTTGATCTTTGGGACCATCTCGCCGCCGGAGCCCTCCTTGGCCGATATTTTGTAAACACCCCCAAGCGACGGACAGTCCTTGGATGTTATGAGGTTTGTGCCGACACCCCAGAGCGTGATCTTCGCGCCCTGGTGCTTCAAGTCCTTTATCAGCCCTTCGTCAAGGTCGCTGGAAGCCGATATTATCGCCTTACCAAAGCCCGCCTCGTCAAGCATTACGCGCGCGGATTTCGAGAGGTACGCCAGATCTCCGCTGTCAAGCCTTATTCCGTATGCCCCGGTCAGGCGCCCTGAATCGCGCATCTCCTCAAACACTTTTATAGCGTTCGGCACGCCCGATTTCAAGGTATTGTACGTATCTACAAGCAGTATGCACGCCGACGGATAGAGCCTGGCATATTCCCGAAACGCCGTCAGCTCGTCGTCGAACGACATAATCCAGCTATGCGCGTGAGTCCCTCGCACGGGAACCCCGAACATTTTACCGGCCAGTACATTGGAAGTTGCGGCGCAGCCCCCGATAATCGCGGCACGCGCGCCAAGTATCCCGGCGTCCGGGCCTTGCGCTCGCCGCAGTCCAAATTCCAGCACAGGATCGCCTTCCGCCGCGAAGCATATCCTCGCGGCCTTCGTCGCAATCAGGGTCTGATGATTCATGATGTTAAGAAGAGCCGTCTCAAGAAACTGAGCTTCGATAATCGGAGCTGTTACGCGAAGAATCGGCTCATGCGGGAACACTACCGTCCCCTCCGGTACGGCGTGTATATCGCCGCTGAACCGGAATCCGCGAAGATAGTCCAGGAATTCCGGGGTAAAACTGCCCTCATTCTCCAGAAAACCGATATCGTCTTCAGAAAATCTTATCGACTCGACATATTTAATCAGCAAGTCCAGCCCGCATGAAATAGCATATGCGCTCTGTTCAGGACTCTTTCTGAAAAACATATCGAACACAGACTTTTTTTTGTGCTCACCGCTCGCAAAGTATCCTTGCATCATCGTAAGCTGGTAAAAGTCAGTCATCATAGTAAGGTTGATCTCGTGCATACTATCTCCTTAGTATTCAGCCAATGATTATCGGCGGCATAACTTTAAGAAACGCGCCGCCTCCGCGCGTAGCCTCAATCAGACAAAGGGACGGCTCCTTGTGTACTGTTGCGTGAACAAAGCGCAGCCTCTTGGGTTCGAGTCCGTACAGCCTCATCAGCTCGAAGCACTCGGCGAGCCTGTGCGGTTTATGTACCATCGCGAAGCGTCCGCCCGGACGCAGTAGCCTAGCCGCCGCGCACACCACGTCGGCCAGAGTGCAGGCTATCTCATGGCGCGAAACGGCGCGCGCGTCGGTCTCGTTCACAAGCCCTTCACCGGCCTTGATGTACGGCGGGTTACACGTTATCAAATCAAAGGACGAGGGCTTGTAAGTACCCGAAAGATCGCGCAAGTCGCCGACTTCAATCTCAACCGTACCCTTGACCAGCGCACCGCAGGAAACATTCAGCGCTACGCTTCGGCGCGCCATATCGACCATTTCCTCCTGTATGTCTACTCCGGCGTAGTACGATCCCCGTCCTTTCGCGCTGAGCAGTATAGGTATGACGCCGGTACCCGTGCCCAAGTCGAGGGCGCGTTCGCCCTTCGCCACAGTCGCAAAATCGCTTAACATCACCGCGTCGATTCCAAACAAGAACTTGCCGGGGTTCTGAATTATCACAAGACCGTTTAATTGAAGATCATCGACGCGTTCGTTCTCCTTAACAAAATTATCCATGTTTAGTCCATAAGCTTCTTGAGTTCCTCGTTAACCGGAACGGCTTCTTCCCCCGACAGCTTGCGCGACAATATCTTCAGGTCGTTCACGCTGTAAGTGTTTACGCTGGTTTCATCGCCCGGCTTCTTGCGAATCGCGACCTTTACAAGCTGCCGCAGCACATTCACGGAATGCACCTCGCCCTTGCCGTCAGGGGAAAGCACGGTATCGCCGGGGGAAGGCATGTTCTTGTTAAACTCGTTGTAGGTTTCTTCCTCGTACTTGAGGCAACACATAAGCCGCCCGCATATACCCGAAATCTTGGTAGGGTTCAGGCTGAGGCTCTGCTCCTTGGCCATCTTGATCGAAACGGGCTGAAAGTCGGACAGAAATGTGGCACAGCAAAGACAGCGCCCGCATATGCCCACGCCGTTCAGCATTTTGGCTTCGTCGCGAACCCCGATTTGGCGCAGTTCGATACGCATCCGAAATACCGCGGCCAAGTCGCGCACAAGCTCACGAAAGTCCACGCGGCCATCCGACGTGAAGTAGAACATGATCTTCGTCAAGTCGAAAGCCAGCTCTACGTCTATCAGCTTCATATCCAGGTTGTGTTTCTTAATTTTTTCGGTACATATCGCCAGAGCTTCCTTCTCACGCTGCTTGTTTGACTCCTGCTGCCGTATGTCGGCTTCGGTAGCCACTCGCACGACCTTGCGAAGCGGCGCCGGTATCGAGGACTCCTCGACCATACGCTTGGGCAGTTCACATGTTCCGTAGTCGATCCCGCGCGACGTCTCGACAATGACGCCCTCACCCTGTTCCGGCGAGTACCCGTTGGGGTCAAAGTAATAAATTTTTCCGACTCTGCGGAATCTTACGCCTATTATTTCTACCATAGAATCTCCTAAAACCTTGGGACTCCGCCCCAAACCCCGCAAGGGGCGCACCCCTTGACCGGCTCTGCGCTTCGCGCCCAAGTTAAAATCATGTATCTCGAAGTGTTAACAGCAGTGAATCCATCACAAGCTGAAAGTTGCCGTTGAAGCGAAGTCTTGCGCGCGCATTATCAATCGCCGCCAGCTTATCCAGCAATAAATCCCTGGAACAAGCAACTTGCGAACTTATACCGATGTCAAGCATCCGGCTTGTTTCACCGGTCTCGGATACAACCAGCGCGTCCCTGTATTTGACGCTGAGAATATCCAGCACGTCGGCGATCCGGTGTTTATATCGCTCGAGCTCCTTTGTTTGCGAAAAAGCTTCTACTATGCTGAGACCAGCAAGGCTTACGGCCAAGTCGGACGTATATTTGCGGAGGGCGCTGAACTCGTCGTCAGTGGCCAGCCGCATGGCGCGGCCTATACTGCCGTGCGCAAGCTGTGCAAACTTCTCGGCGTCCTCGGCCGTCACCCGGGCGTTGCGATTCAGATACTCCGCTATTCGCGAAGCTCCAACAGGCCGCGTGGAGTATGTCAGGCATCTCGACCTGATTGTCGGCAGCAGGCTGTCCGCTCTCTCGGCAATCAGCAATATAACCCCATACCCGCAAGGCTCTTCCAGAGTCTTGAGCATGGCGTTCTGCGCCTGAACCGTCAGGGCGGACGCTTCTTCCACAACAAATATTTTGTATGGATAGCTGTGCGGCTTATGAGCCATCTCGTCAACGATCCGTTCGCGCACTATATCTACCCCGACGGAGCTCTTGTCGGAGCGGATTCGGAATACGTCGGGGTGCGTCCCGGCTTCGAGCGAAACGCACGACCGGCAAATACCGCAAGATTCGCCGCCGCGCCTGTCCTCGCACTGCAACGCCTTAGCGAAAGCATAGGAAATCAGCTTCCGCCCGGTTCCAGGCTTACCCGTCATGCAGAGCGCGTGACCTATCCGCCCGCTGCACAGCGCGCCTTGCAGCACCCTCACGACATGCTCGTTCCCGACTACATTCTGGAAGCTGTACATTCTAAATCATTATGTCGAGCAGCAGCCCGTGTATATCGCCCATCTTGTCAAGTATCTTGAGGTGATCCTTCTCGCTTTTCAGCACCTCCTGAGCCAACTCGTCAAGATTCTTATCGACAAGCTTTACAATGCCGTAAACGCGGTGACGTCCACGCTTATCCAGAAAGTTGTCGCGCGAAAACTTGTGTGAATTTGTCACGACCTCGTTGATAAATTCGGCGATCATCGCGCGGTATTCCCGCACGTCCTTTATGTCCATGTGCTCGGCGATCCTATTGCCCTGAACGGTGATCCGGTCGATCATTCCGTGCAAGCGCAGCCGTAGCTGCTCCTCGTCCAGCCGGTTAAGCGTGAGCGAGAAGTTTGGCCCATCCGTGCCTCTGTCCTTGAGTTTCAGAGCTTCCTGAAACTTCTGGGTCAGCAGTTCCGTAATTTTAAGCTCCATGTCGGCTCCTCTAAAACTTTTTGAACTCCGCCACATTCAGAACAAAGACCGTGGCGCCCCCAACCGTAACCTCTACAGGATACGGAAGGTACGTTTCCTTGCCATAGAGCGCGGGTACGTTCGTCGGGGCAAGCTGCTTGCGTGACTTGCACTTTTGCTCAATGACTTCCATAAGCTCCTCAATCCGATCCTCTGTTACGCCGCAAATCAGGGTCGTGTTGCCGGCGCGCAGGAATCCGCCCGTAGACGCCAGCTTCGTCACCATGTACCCCTTTTCGCCCAAAATATCCATTATCTGATACGCGTCCTCGTCGTGTATGATTGCCATCACAAGTTTCATAACAGCGCCTCCCTATGCCTCGATATTCTATACACAAGTATTATACCACAGAATGGCAATTTTACAACCCTTTATGCTTCCCTATCTTCTCTGTTCCAATCATCGCTGCGCGTTTGCATAAAATTACCTTATACCCTATGGAATTGTGTGTAAACAATGCTATTCTTGTGGTATTATCTCCGCCTATTGCCTACTGCTTCATGCTCCACCTGACGCCCTCGCGCGTGTCTTCCAGCGCAACGCCCATTTCGGCAAGCTTTTCGCGCAGCTCGTCGGCTGTTTTGAAGTCTTTGTTTTTACGAGCTTCCTGACGCTGTGCGATCATGGCCTCGACAGTCTGTGCCAAATCGTCGGAGTGCGCCTCGGCCTCAACTACGACCAGCCCCAGCACATCCGCAAGCTGCGAAAGCTCATCCAGCAGCCATTTCACAAACTCCGCGGAAGAATCGCCGTTTGCGTGGACGTTCGCAAAACGCACCATCTCGAATATGGCCGTGACCGCGTCGGCAGTGTTGAAGTCGTTTTCCAGCGCTTGCTCAAATTCACTGCGAAAACGGGCAGCTTCGTCGATCAGGGCACGTTCCCCGCCGCTTAGCGCGCCGCCTGCCTTGCTCAGCAGGAATACCAGGTTCGCCGCGCAATTCTTGATCCGCCGCAGGCTGTTGGCGGCCGCCTGTATGAGTTCCTCGCTGAAGTTGATAGGCATGGAGTAATGCCCGTTGATTATAAAGAACCTTATCACATCATATGGGTAACGCTTCGAGATGTCCCGGATTGTGAAGAAGTTGCCTTTCGACTTGGCCATCTTTTGGTTATCCACATTGATAAAGCTGTTGTGCAGCCAGTAGTTGGCCATAGGCTTGCCGCTCAGACCTTCGGACTGGGCTATCTCGTTCTCGTGATGCGGAAACACAAGGTCTTCGCCGCCGGCGTGTATGTCGATAGTCTCTCCCAGGTATTTGCGGATCATGGCCGAACACTCGATATGCCAACCGGGTCGTCCGGCGCCCCATGGCGACTCCCAGCGAGGTTCACCGGTCTTGGCGGGCTTCCACAGCACAAAGTCGGTCGTGTTGCGTTTTTCCTCGTCGACCTCTACGCGCGCTCCGGCTTCCAGTTCCTCCAGCGGCTTGCCGCTGAAATCGCCGTATTTCTCAAACTTGCTCGTATCGTAGTAAACGCTGCCGTTCTTTTCGTATGCCATCCCTGCCGCTTCAAGCTCCGCGATCATGCCGATTATCTCGCCCATCTCTTGCGTTACCTTTGGCTTGTATGAGTGCGGCTTGATGTTCAGGCCGACTTCATCCGTCATACTTTCGGCGATATATCGCTCGGATATCACGGACGAATCCACGCCTTCGGCATTTGCGGCCTTTATTATCTTGTCATCCACGTCGGTGTAGTTCTGTGCGTAGACGACATCCATCCCCTTGTACTCGAAATAGCGGCGAAGGCTGTCAAACACCACCATGGGACGCGCGTTGCCAATGTGTATCAAACCGTAAACAGTAGGCCCGCACGAATACATCTTCACCCTGCCGGGCTCGATTGGCGTAAATTCTTCCTTAGATTTTGTTAAGCTGTTGTATAATCGCATTATAGTCTCCTTCTAGTTTCCAAATTCATGGCTGGTGTTTCTGTATATGCAAAAGGCGCGAGGCATTGCCCCGCACCCCGTTGAGTAGACCTCTTGCGTAACTGTCAAGCGCCATCTTTGCGGTCGATTTCCCACCATGCCGCGTCATCTCCTCCTAGCGTAACACTACGGGTACGCTCAGTCCACTCTCAAAGCCAAAACTGGGCTTTGCGGGGACCCCGGGCGCCGTTGATTCCTTGCCTGGCGAAAAATTGCCGCGCAAATCTACTCTGCTTTTAAACCGGATGAAACACTAGTTAACAAACACACGGCCTGCGCCGCAATTCCCAAACCAATACCGGTAAAGCCAAGACCTTCCTCGGTGGTAGCCTTCACACTGACCCTCCCCGCGTCAATGCCAAGCGCCGCGCCTATGTTGCGGCGCATATCGTCTATATGGGGCGACATACGCGGCTGTTGGGCGATGATTGTCGCGTCTATGTTGGATATCTCGAAGCTATTGCCGCGGATCATCCCTCCGACCCGGCTCAGCAAGACCATGCTTGATACGCCCCTAAGCGAAGCGTCGCTGTCGGGGAATCGCTTGCCGATATCTCCAAGCGCCGCCGCGCCCAGCAGCGCGTCTATAATGGCGTGAGTGAGCACGTCCGCGTCGGAGTGGCCGTCCAAGCCCTTCATAAAAGGTATGTCCACACCGCCGACGATCAGCGGCCGACCTTCGACAAGCCTGTGGACATCATAGCCTGTGCCGATTCTCATACATCATTCCCGGACAGAGGACAGGTGCTGTTCATAGAGCGTATGACCGACTTCATCTCCTGCGCCATGTCCAAAAGTGGCGCCACGGAACGGCCAAAGTTATAATTATCAATTAGCTTCGCCACAAACTCCGCCATATCGACCTCCAAGTACCAGGGCTGAGCCTTGACCTCTGGAGATACATATGTCAAGTTTGTCGAAAACATCCTGTGAAAGAGTCCCTTTTCATAACACTCGTTAAGCTTCTCCACACCGCTTGTAAACTGGGTAAACGTTACCGCTACGAATACCTTGCGAACATTGCGAAGCCTAAGTTGCACAATTACGTCGATGATAGAATCGCCGGAAGCGACTAAGTCGTCCACAATAAGCGCGTCCATCCCGTTAAGCGACGGCCCCATATACTCATGCTCGATGATGGGGTTTGTACCGTTAATGACGCGGGCATAGTCCCGGCGCTTGTAGAACAGCCCCACGCCCGTGTCGAGCACGCTGGCGTAGTATATGGCGCGATCCATCGCGCCTGTATCCGGCGAAATTACGATCAGCCGGCCGCTCGTGATGCTCTCGCCCTCGTGTTCCATGAGGGATTTCACGATGTCATATGTTGGGTACAGGTTCTCAAAGGAAGCCAGCGGGATAGCGTTTTGCACAGCCGAGTTATGAACGTCAAAAGTAAGAATGTCTTTCACACCCATATTTTCTAATTCTTGCAAAGCCATGGCGCAATCCAGTGATTCGCGTGACTTGCGCTTATCCTGACGCGATGCGTACAGAAGCGGCATAAGCACGGTCGTGCGGCGCGACTTGCCCCCAATCGCCGATATAACGCGTTTAATGTCGGCAAAATGCTCATCCGGACCCATGTGGTTTGTATAGCCGTGATGGTCGTAGGTACAGCTATAATTGCCCTTGTCGCAAAGAATGAAAACATCCTTGCCTCTTACCGAATTCGGCAGCCGAACCTTACCTTCGCCGCTTGAAAATCGCACGCATTCCACGGGCGCCAAGAATGACTCCGGGGTGTGCCTGCCGTGATCAAAGTCGATGTTCTCACGATATCTGCGCAAAATTATCTCGTTAACCTTTTCGCCGAAATCCCTGAAACTGTCCAGAGCCAGTATTACCAGTTCCCCATACGCGGCCGGATTCTTTTGTTCTGAATACATTGTTCGCTCCTTACCCCGTTAGTACGTAATTACGGCCTCTATATCGCCCTTGAGCGCCTTGCGGCCTTCAAGAGCAGACAATTCTATAAGGAAGAGCGACGCGGTGACTTCCGCCCCGGCCTCCTCGATCAGCTCGACTATTGCGCGCGCCGTGCCTCCTGTAGCCAGCAGGTCGTCCACAACCAGAACCTTTTGCCCCGGCTTGACCGCGTCGGTGTGCATTTCGATAGTAGCCGAACCGTACTCGAGATCATAGCTCTTCTTGACCGTGGTGTACGGCAGCTTGCCAATTTTTCTTATCGGCACAAATCCCTTGCCAAGCCTTACGGCAAGCGGCACACCGAACAAGAAGCCGCGCGATTCCGGCCCCGCTACGACGTCAAACTCATATTTCACGGCAAGCTCGGCTATCTGGTCAAGCGCCGCGCGAAGTAGCTCCGCGTCCTGCAAAACCGGAGTAATGTCACGAAATAGTATTCCTTTTTCTGGAAAGTCCGGGATATCCCTGATTGCGCTCCTTAAATCCATATCTGCACCTTCCTTGATCTATAATCAACTGCTTAACTTCATATCCCTGATGCGCATTTGCACCGACACATTTCCGTTGTATTCGTCGATCTCAAGCTCATAAAGCAGGTCGAACAAGAGATCTGTCCTGCGTGTGTCTCCCGACATGATCGCCGAGGCCAGCTCCGGCGATAGCCGACCCTGCAGCATGTTCCTAAGCGTAGGAACCATTCCGAAGCTAATGCCCTTGACTTTGCGATAACTGCCATTTGGCGCAAGCGTCATGATAACGGTATTCTTGGCCTCGATAACTCTAAGCTCTTGAAGCTTTTGTCCCCGGCTGCAAAATAGCGGCGCGCGGTTCGACTTGCCAAAAGGCTCAAGCCGCGCGAGCTCCTCCGCAAGCTCGTATGTAATATCGCCAATTTCAAGCTGGCTGTCATAGCACATCTTTGGCACCAGGTCGTCGCCGGCGAGAGAAAATCCGTCGTTTAAACGGCTTCGCAGAGCATCCAAGTTGCCGCGATTTATGGAAAGTCCTGCGGCCATCGCGTGCCCGCCGAACCTGATAAACAAATCACGGCACTTGTACAGCTCTTCAAATATGTTATACCCCTCAATGGAGCGCGCCGATCCCTTCAAACAGTCTTCGGAGTCGGTAATGACAATCGTGGGCTTGTAGTATTTATCCTTAATGCGCCCGGCGACGATTCCGGCCACGCTCTCGTGTATACTCGGGTCGTATATCACCAGCACGTCGTCATCCGGCAGCCCGCTTGCGCCGATTTGCGCGTCAGCCGACTCAAACGCCGACAGCGTCAGCCCTCTGCGCGATTCGTTAAGACGGACAAGCCAGTCCGCCAGTTCCCGGGCTTCGTCCAAGTCGTCGGTAGTGAACAGGTCTACGGCGTAGCGCGCGTGCTCCAGCCTTCCTGAAGCATTGATGCAAGGCCCTATAATAAAGCCTATCGACGTAGCGTCAATCTCGCGCTGTGTGTAACCCTTTGCCTCGATCAGCGCGCCCAGGCCGGTGTTAAGCGCCTTATTACGATTAATCGCCAGCAGTCCTCTTTGCACAATCACGCGATTTTCACCGTACAGGTCAACAATATCGCATATCGTAGCGATCATGGCCAGCGCAAGCGCCTCCTCCGCGAAACCGCGCTCATCCTGAAACGGCCTGCCCACATACTCATGCAGCGCCTTGGAGAACTTATAAGCCAGCCCCCCCGCGCACAGCGACTTGAACGGATAAGCGCAGTCGGCCTGCTTGGGGTCGATTATGGCGTCGGCATCCGGTACAATATCGCTGCGCGCGCCTGTGTCGTCCTCCACAAATCCCGGCTCGTGATGGTCGATCACAACGACCTTCATACCCCGCTTCCTGGCCTCGGCAATCTCGTCCTGCGCGGCGACTCCGTTGTCGCACGTAATAATCAGGTCTACTCTCGACCCTGATATACCCTCGACAGCCGTCATGTTCAGGCCGTAGCCTTCTTCGACGCGCTCGGGTATGTAATAACGTACATCCGCGCCAAGCCGGCTCAACGTCTTGAACAGTATGACGGTCGACATAACCCCGTCCGCGTCATAGTCCCCATATATGACTATCTTCTCGCAGCGCGCGATACTTTGCGCCACGACCTCAAGAGCTTCCTTCATGCCCTTCATCTCAAGAGCGTCATGCATGTCGGCAAAGCTTGGATTCAAAAAACGCAACGCCGTATTCTTGGTGCGTATGCCGCGGTTTACCATCACCTGCGCCATTGTCTTCGATATCTTGAGCGTCTGTGACATCAGCTCGATATTGGCAGCCTCCTGCCTCAACACCCATTTCGTCATGCAATCACCCTTGCTCAGCGTCTCATTTGTAATCGACTAATTATATCGCAAAACCAAACCAAACGTCAAGGATATTATGAAGCCCGAAGCGGCCTACGCTTCGGGCGTATATTTAGTTCTTTTCCTTGCCCTGTATCTCAGGTACGGTCGGCGCGTCATTCTTGGGCGTGTGCGTCTTGTGGTTGCTTTCGGTTCCGTGGGGTTCCTTTGGGTCGGGTCTTCTCATTCCCTTTTTCGCCAAGTTTATCACCTCGAAGCTATAGTAATACGCCTCTCAATAAGTAACACTCGTCGGGGTAAGCACCCTTGCTTTGTTACCGTTTCGAGGTCATATTACTATAGTTTGCGCGTATAGCCGGGATTTTATGCCCGTGGGCTTGGTTTGCGAAGCGAAAAGCCTTCGTGCTCCAGAAGCCACTCTTTACGCCAGACTTCGCCGCCATATCCGCACAGGGAGCCATTTGCGGCGATGACCCTATGGCACGGGATGATAATGCTGATGGGGTTGTTGTGGTTTGCTCCGCCTACCGCGCGCGAGGCCTTTGGGTTGCCGACGCGGCGCGCAAGCTCGGCGTAAGAAATCGCCTCGCCGTATGAAATGCGCGAAAGCTCTCCCCAGACCTTCTCTCGAAACGGTGTACCCTCCGGCATAATCGGCACATCGAACATCTTGCGCGTTCCGCTGAAATATTCATCGAGTTCACGCGCGCACTGTACTATGATTGGGTCGTCGGTTACCTCTGCCGCTCGGGGAAGCGATTTCGCAGTTTCACCGTTTGGAAAATCCAAGCGTTTAAGCGCCTTGCTGCCGTCGGCGCGCACACCGGACTCGATCATTAGCGCGCCTATCTGTGATGATTCGTAAACTGCCTGCATAACTACACCCCCGATATATTTAGTTTGCCCGCGTACACGCTGGGTGAACCGAATGTACCGTCGCCGCTTGGCGTATCGAAGCGAAGATCGCTGCCGACCTGTACTATATCCCTTATCATTTCGTAAAAGTTGCCTGACACGACCATCTGATCTACGGGAGAACCGATCTTTCCGCCAATGATCTCGAAACCGCCGGCCGACAGCGAAAAGTCGCCTGTCACGGCGTTGACCCCGGCGTGAAGACCTTCCAGTTTGGTGATGAGTATACCGTCGCCGGCCATATCCAGTATCTGGTCGAAGCTGACTCGCGAAGGTTGAACAGCAAATAGTCCGCAGCCTGTGGTAATAGGGCCCGTCAAGCCGCGCTTGAAGCCGTTTCCGGTGGAGTCTACGCCGTCCTTTTCAGCCGACTTGAGGTTGTACAAAAATGTCTTGAGGACGCCGTTTTCGATCACAGCCTTGTTCTTGGCGGCTACACCTTCCGAGTCGAAAGGCTTGGAACCCACGCACCCATCTATGTAGCCGTCATCTCTAAGCGTCAGTACGTCGCTTGCGATTTTCTGCCCCAGCTTGCCCCCCAGCAGCGAAAATCCTTTCTGCACATCTTCAGCGAAAAAGTTGGACGCGAACGACGCGAATATGTCTGCCGCAGTCTCGTTGTTGAATACGACCTCTGTGTTAGCGGTAGCCGCCTTGGACGCGCCAAGCTGCGCCAGGCCCTTCTCGACGGCAGTCCTTGCCACATTATCAGGGCTGAAGCTTTCCAAGTCGCTTCCGGCCCAGCTCTCAAAGCCGACCTTAGGCTCTCCGCCTTCCGATTGTACACGCACCATCGCTACGGCGAACGCACCGTTTGATCTGTGAGAAACGTCAAGGCCAAGACTGTTGGCGATCACGATTTCGCCCTCAAATGTGCCCATCACCGCTAAATCGACGGACACAACACGCTTGTCGTACTCCAGCGCGGCCGTCTCAAGGTGCTTTGCCAGCGCGCATTTTTCAGATGTCTCGGCTGCGCTCAGCTTCTCGTTGAACGAGTTTACAACAGGATACTCCGCGTCTCCGGCGTAAAGCGGCTCCGTGTCCTTGTCCTCTATGACGGCGGCGTTGGCCCTTGCCGCATCCAGCAGATATTCTATAGAATCCTCCGCGACTTTTTCCGTAGAGGCATATCCCATTTTGCCTCCGTACGTTCCTCGAAAGGAAACGCCGCTACTGTGAGCGCTCTTGAATTCTTCGATCTCGCCGCCAAACACCTTTACCTGGAAGCTGTCGGTACTTGGAGCGTACATCTCGAAGCTGTCGAACCCGGCGCCCCGCGCCTTTTCAAACAAGAGCGACTTAAAATCCTGTATGTTCATCACTTCCGCCCTCCTACCGTCATCTTGCTTACGCGCAGCCTTGGCTGTCCTAGATCTGTCGGCACGCTGCCGCTCAACGAACCGCACATTCCTCCGGCTCGGCTCAATGTCAGGTTGTCGGCCACCATGTCGATATCCATTAAAACTTCGTGCCCCTTGCCTATCAGCGTAGCGCCCCGGGCGGGCTCGGCAATCTTGCCGTTTCGTATCATGTAACCCTCCTGCACGGCGAAGTTGAATTCCCCGGTGGTTGGCATAACCGATCCGCCGCCCATCTTCTTGGCGTAAAAACCATATTCCGTAGCGGCGATTACCTGCTCCGGCGTGTGCTTGCCGGCCGCGATGTATGTATTATTCATCCGCGACGTGGGCGCAAACTTGTAAGACTCTCGACGGCACGACCCTGTGCTTGGCAAGCCCATCTTGAGCCCGGCCAGCCTGTCCAGCAAATACGACTTTAAAACTCCGTCCTCAATAAGCACATTGCGGCGTGTTGGCGTGCCCTCGTCATCAATATTGAGAGAGCCCCATGCGCCTGGAATGGTTCCGTCGTCAATAGCCGTCACTATTTCCGAGGCCACGCGCTGACCCAGTTTGCCCGCAAAGTTCGAGGCGCCCTTTGAGACGAACGTACCTTCCAGGCTGTGTCCGCAAGCCTCGTGGAATATCACGCCGCCAAACGCGTTTTCCAGCACTACCGGCATCTCACCGCCGGGCGCGAAGTCGGCTCTAAGCATCGTAACGGCGGACTCGGCGGTTTTGCGGCCAAACTCGGCTATGTCCCGGTCGTCGAACAGCTCAAAGCCTTTCATAGCGCTCAGCCCGTCGCGTCCCGTCTGCTTTTCGCCTCCGTCGGAGGCCACGGACTGAACCCCAATATGCGTGTAAATCCGCTGATCCTCAACCCACAGCCCGTCGGAATTGATTATCAGTACATCCTGTGTGACGTCGCGGTAGCTGTTGCTGGTCTGCGTCACGAGCTTGTCGTAAGCGGTCGCCGCATCGTGAGCCTGTCGCAAAAGCAGGGCTACGTCGGTCTTGCTGACATCAGACGGAAGCTTGAGAATCTTGTGATTATTAGCAACCGCGACCGGCGCGAACGGGCGCAGCGATCCGCTCTCCCCTGCGGCAATAGCGCCGGCGGCAGCCTGGGCAAGCTTCATAAGCCCCTTCTCCGTAACGTCATTGCCGTAGGCGTACACAGCGTTGTACCCATGAAACACCCTGAGGCCGCACCCGAAAATCGTTCCCGACACTGACTTCTCAAGAACGCCGTTGACCATTACCAGGCTGTTGCCAAGGGTGTTTTCAATAAAGAGCTCGGCGAAGCTTCCGCCTGTCGACATTGCCTTTACCAGCACCCGTTCCGCCGTATCCTTGTTAATCATTACACTCCTCCTGTCCCTACTGTCACTGCTCCTGTCGGTACAATTGTTATATGACTTCCGTGCGCCTGCAAAACCCACTCGTTGCTCTGCACAAAAGGTGCGAACGGATAAAACCGCGCGCCGTTCCGCGCCCTCGAGCGTCCGCGGAGGCGGTTCCTTGATATCCTCAGTTCATCCAGCAATGCCTGCTCGCTGACGTAGTAGACGCCGCCGACCCTAAGCGCGCCGTGACGCGAACGCATCAGTCCGCCGCCGGACAAATCTTCGCCCGTAACGGCCACCGCGTTTACTACGCTCGGGTGGGACGCCAATTCCCTGTATACTGATCTTAACACATCGTCGTCGGTAATTAAATAGTTATCTCGAATATTTTGACCACGATTCAGCGAAATTTCATTAAAATTCATGTAGATGATTCCCTTGATGCGCGGATAGTCCGCGAGAAGGGCACTGTACACGCGCTCCAGCTCAGCGGCGGCCAGACGCGGACGGTGGATGAAGTCGTGGCAGCTTTGACGGCTTATGCCCAGTGACACAAACATGGGCTTGCGCTCTTGGAACGCGAAGTACACCTCGTCAATGGCCGCAAGCATGTCACCCTCAAACGGCCGTTCCGGCGACATCGAAGCCATGGCGCGCACACCCACCCAGTCGACATGTTCGTCGCCCGGATAGAAGTCCTCGGCGATTTCAGCGTCGGCGGCGTCCACGGCATATACGAACGCCACATGAGGGGCATGCCTGCGAAACAGCTCACGCACCCGCACAAATCGCGCTATATAGGCCGCAGCGTCCTCACCACGCTCGGGCTTTGGCGGCTGCACAAACACCGGTGAGAAATAATATCCGAACTCACGGGCAAGCTCCTCCGCAAGCTCCATAAATTCTTCATCATCTCGGACTTCGCCGCGTTCCAGCACAAAAAACGGCGCTCTCCCTCTGACGGCGCTGTCAAACACAAATTCATCAGGGAAACCGCCCGTAATATCGAGATGATACTTATAAATACTATGCCTGCCCATCATCTGCTCAAATCGGGTAATGTCGCCGTTTACCACGCCGTCGGACAGAATGTAGGCACCAAGATACACACCATGAGGCGGCTCGAAAAGCGATAGCTCAACGGACGTATCTACGTAAAAGAGCGAGATTTCCTCGTAACGCGGCGCACTAAACACTTCGGAATAAGGCTGATCTCGTTGGGCATATTCAACGGCGGCCTGGTGCAAACGCCAGTTTTCACGCGCTATATCCGCGGTGCTTTGCGCAAACGCCAATAAAATCGCTATTCCGACAACCCGGCGAAGTATTTTGTGTTTCACGTCAGTACTCCTTCAACCTAGTTAGATACGCTTCCCTCTCTGCAGGTACGTGCTGAGCGGTTCCAGATAATGCACCATCGCTCCGCTCTTGCCGTGAGCCACCAGTTCTTCGTCGAAGGCAGACAGCGGGATCGACTTTCGCCCGCCCCCCTGAGCCCGAGACCAACAACTGTACAACTGATCGAACGGCAGAAGAAATACCCTGTCGGCAATCGCGAAGCGCACCAGCAGGAACGCCACGCCGTCCTGCCGTTGGAAATCACGCATAAACTCGATCTGATGCTCGTGGATGTTCTGTAGCGGCAGGCTCTTCCGGGTCGTCTCCTTTGCGTCGAACGCCACGGGTATGCCTTGTACGGCGCCTATGTAGTCGACGGTAGACTTCTTCTCGAAGTACGCGACCTCGATTGCGCGCGTGGACTTATTCAGCCGCACGGGGGTAATCGGAGTCGGAACCTTTTGGATTATCGCCAGCCCCTTGGCGCGATAAGCGTCATTAGTCAGATTTACCATCTCTTCAAATGTACTGCCGCGCAACCCGCGGGTGTTCCAGTAGCCCATCAGGGATTATCTCCTATACTTGCGAATTATATACCAGGCTGCTTAGGGCATTGCGCCGGATAATGCCCGGCCCGCGCCACGCCGCCTCGGTGTGACCATATCTCCGCGTGAACTCGGCGTCGTCCATCTCGATAAGCCGCGCTAAGTCAGGGGCTACGGATTCGATGTCATCAACGTCCCCCCGCGTCTTACCCTCGTTGCACGGGCAAACCTGCTGGCAAACATCGCAGCCATAGACATATGAACCCATGATACGCGCTTCATCAGGCGAAAGATCACCCTTCTTCTGCGTTATATATGAGACGCATCGCCGCCAGTCAAGCGGCGCGCCATTGACGAGCGCGCCTCCCGGGCAATGTGCGACACAAGCTCCGCAGTCAACGCACGGCGCAAATTCCGGCGGACTTGGCTCATCCGCCTCTATCACGGCGTCAACCATCAGAAGCCCGATATTAAAATACGAGCCCAGCACAGGCGATATCAACTGATGGTTCCGCCCATAAGAACCAAGCCCGGCGCGGCGCGCGACTTCACGCTCCACGAGCGGGCCCGTGTCGACTTGTACTTTGTACCGGAAACCGGTATAACGGCTGAGACGGCTTGCAAGCTCCTCAAGTATCCCCCTCAGCGTCACATGATAGTCACGTGAAGCGCACGCCACGGACTGTATGCCCCGCAGCCGGCCGTCGTCAACGCGCAAAAAACTCTTCGCGTAGCTTGACCCCAGCGCGATAATGCTCTTGCAACCCGGAAAAACGAGCTCCGGCGCGACCCTTGCCGCAATGTCGCGTGAAACAAACGGCGTACCCGCCTCTTCCAGCGTTTTGCGGATTCCCGTAAGTTCACGCGAGTCGCTCACCCCGGCAATACAGCCGTTTTCTTGGGCAAATTCCGCGATAATATCCCGCAGGCTCACTGTTTCCCAGCCATCAGTTCGTTCACGTAGTCGAGAGACTGCTTCGTACCGATATCGTAAATTTCGCCGTTTATACGGTAAGCGTATACTTCGGCAATCTTGTAAAGCCACTGCACGAAATATCCAGGCGCGTCGGGCTTGTTACCCTCGTCCAGATACCTGGCGAAGAGCGCCACAGTCTCACGCGTGTATATGTACGCGGCGAATATAGCGGTGCTGCTTTCGGGCTGCGACGGCTTTTCGACAAGGTTGTGAATCCTTCCGTCGCCGTCCAGCTTTGCCACGGCGAATGACTTGAGCTGCTCGATATCCGCAACCTCTTTCGCGATTACGCAATCCTTACCGGTGCTCCTGTAATACGCCTCAAAGTCACGCAGGTCAAACGTGAAGAAGTTATCCCCGGCGATTATCAGCACGTCCTCGTCGATGCTTTCCGTCTCGATTGCAAATTGAATGTCGCCGATAGCTCCCAGGCGCGTTTCTTCGGACGCAGTCATGTCGTCGAGTATTTTCACAGGCCTGGCGTAATCAAGGCCTTTCTGCCAGCTCATAAAGTGTTCGGCAAATTTGTGATTTGTCACCACAATTATTTCGGAAATGGCGTCGATTCGCACCATCTGCTCCACAATATGATTAATTATCGGCTTACCGGCGATCTCCAGCAATGCCTTGGGGCGGTCAAGCGTAAGCGGATAGAGTCTTGTCGCGTAGCCCGCCGCCAGAATTATACCCTTCACCCGTGATCCTCCTCTCGCTTTTTCCTTCCCTTTTCCTCCATGTAATCCCGAATTTCCTTGATTGCGATCGCTACGTTTTCTTCACCCATTACGCCTCGTAAGTGTCTTTTGAATAAATCGTAGTCGCCTATCAGTTCCGCGTTAATGTAGATGGCTCTCAACATCTTGTCCATGTCCGAGCTCATGAGCTACCTTCCTCTCTTTAACTCAACAAGCCCAAACTCTTCCATTACCTTCTGGAACACTTGCGGCGGCGGCGCTTCAAACCTTTTCCCGGCAAGATAGCCCAGCGCCCCGTCGGTCTGAGTGAACGTAAGGCTCTCACAGTGAAGAAGCTGGCTTGTCACCCCGAACCTTCTCTGGAAATCAACATTTGCGCGTGGTTCGCCGTACTTGGTGTCGCCCACAACAGGAAATCCCGCATATTTTAGGGACGCGCGTATCTGGTGAAACCGCCCCGTCTCAAGTCTGGCGCGTAAAAGCGTGCAGCCTAAAGCCGACGCCAACGGCTCGAAGCTGGTCGCGGCGTACTTTGCGCCATCTATGGTTTGCTCGGATATTACGGCGATTTTGTGCGAATTCTTGCGCAAATATACCCGAACCTCGAAAGATTCGCGAACTTCACCAACTACCAGAGTCAGGTACAGCTTTTCGCACCTATTCTCAGCAATCGCCCGGTTCATCCAGGCAAGAGCCGCGTTGGTCTTTCCCAGGGCCACAACCCCTGACGTGTTGCGGTCGAGCCGGTTTACAACAGCCGGGGCTCCCACGAAGCCCGGTTTTGGCTTCATGGGGTGGTCATCCGAGGAATACTCATAGCCGCCCTCACGCAAATACGACGCGGCCCGGTCGACAATGGAGTCGCGCACGTCGGCGCTGTCCGGCTGGGACAGTACTCCTGGCGGCTTGTTGACTATCAGTATGTTGTCGTCTTCATAAATGATGTCCAATTCACCCGCCGAGTAATAGCTCGGCTTACCGGCGGTAAGGTCTGCAAGAGCCGCGTCGGATAGAAAAATCCTTACCACGTCGCCGTCTTGAAGCATTTCATTCCCCGCGGCCTTGGAATCATTAAGCTTGACGTTGCGCTTTCGTATCATCTTCTGAACTAAGCTCTTAGGCGCGCGATTAAGGTATTTCAGCAGAAATCTGTCAAGGCGCTGGCCGCATGTGTACGCGTCTATCAAAACTTCCCTCATTCGGCCATCCTGCCGCTGGACTTCATCACAAGGTACGCGTTTATGAAACTGTCGATTTCGCCGTCCATCACGGCGGAGGTATTGCCGGTCTCCTCACCCGTTCGCAAATCCTTGACCAACGAGTACGGATTGAAAACATAGTTACGTATCTGCGAACCGAAAGATACACCCTTTACTTCGCCCCGGATGCCCTGTATCTTTTCATTCTGCTCCGCGCGGGACAGCTCGTAAAGCTTTGCTCGCAGCATCTTCATGGCGCTCTCGCGGTTCATGTGCTGTGACCTGTCGTTCTGGCACTGAACGACAATGCCCGTCGGTATGTGAGTTATGCGTATGGCCGACTCCGTCTTGTTTACGTGCTGGCCTCCCGCGCCGCTGGAGCGGTATGTGTCGACACGCAGATCATCTGGGCTGATCTCGACCTCGACGTCTTCGCCCAGCTCCGGCATGACGCTGCACGAGGCGAAGGAAGTGTGGCGCTTACCCGACACGTCAAACGGTGATATGCGCACAAGGCGGTGTACGCCGCGCTCGGCCTGCATATATCCGTAGGCGTTCTCGCCGCTGACCAGCACGGTCACAGACTTGAGCCCGGCTTCGTCGCCCGACAACTGGTCGAGTATCTCCACATTGAACCCACGCTTCTCCGCCCACTTCGTATACATCCTCAGTAGCATCGTGACCCAGTCGCAGCTCTCCGTGCCTCCGGCCCCCGAGTGCAGGGCCACGATAGCGTTGCTGCGGTCGTACTCGCCGCTTAACAGTGCGGCTACCCGCATTTCTTCGTACTTTTTCGCAAACGCGCGGAATATCTGTGACGCCTCTTCGTACACCGACTCGTCGCTCTCCTCGAAGCCCAGATCTATCAGGGTGACAAGGTCGTCGTACTCACCGCTTAGCAACTCATACTCCCGCACCTTCCTCTGCAACGCCTTCAAGCGCTGGAGCACTTTCTGCGAGTTTTCCGCGTCATTCCAGAAGCCGGCTTTCGCCGACTCCTCCTCAAGCTTCGCTATCTCCTGAACCGCCCCCGCGACGTCAAAGAGAGTTCCCCATTTCAACGACTTTCGCGCGGTACGGTAGCGCGTCTTGCCTTAATTCCTGTAGCCTTAACATGCTTTCTCCTTATCTTGTCAATCTAAGTCGGCAATCTTCTTTAGCACCAGTTGAACATCTTCCGGTTCCATTGTAGCCTCTAACTGTGAAATTATCTTCTTAAAACTCTTCGATTCCGCAAGTTTCGGATCAGATTTCAGAGCTTCAAGCAGCATGAACAGAATATTCTTTTCGGTATGCCTTGTCTCAAGCGACATTTTCATTACCCCCTTGTATACTGACTATCACTCATTATTTGCCCTCGAGAAGCGCGCAGCAATGCTTGTACTTCTTATCGCTTCCGCAATGGCAGGGGTCGTTGCGTCCTATCTTGGGCGTCGTACGCTTGGCGGGACCTTTGACCGCCGGTTCCTGCCTGTTGGTGGTCATCTGCTTGGCCTTCGTGTCCATCTTCTGCAGTTCTTCCTGCGGCTGCATGGCCACACGCACGTTAAACATGGCGCGCACCGTGTCGAGCTGGATATTGTGTCCAAGCTCGTCAAACATTTCGTAGCTGAGAAATTTGTACTCCACGACAGGGTCCCGCTGGGCGTACGCGCGCAGAGATATGCCCTGGCGCATCTGATCCATGTCGTCGATGTGATCCATCCACTTCTGGTCGATAATTCGCAGCAGCAGCACACGTTCAATCTCTCGCGTGCGCTCGGAAGTGAACTCGGCCTCGCGCATGTTATATTTCTCGACAGCCTGATTGTAAAGGCGCTCCTTGAGCCCATCCTTGGTAAGACCCTGTATGTCTGACGGCGTAAGCTCGACCGCCGTTTTGTGATAGATAGGCAACAAATTCTCGTTCAAAGCCTTGATGTCCCATTCCTCGGGAAAGTCGGTCTGCCCTGTGTATAAGTCCACGGCGCGGCCTATCACGCTCTTCAGCATGATTAGGATGTTTTCCTTGAGGTCTTCGCCGGTCAGAACCTTCATGCGCTCGCTGTACATGATCTCGCGCTGCTCGTTCATCACGCGATCATAGTCCAGCAAGTGCTTACGTATTCCGAAGTTATTGCCCTCGACCTTCTTCTGGGCGTTCTCGATGGCCTTAGAAAGCATTGTGTTTTCCAAAGGCTCGTCTTCCTCAAGCCCCATTGTGTCGACGACCTTCATAACGCGTTCCGACCCAAACAGGCGCATCAAATCGTCTTCCAACGATATATAGAAGCGGGACTCTCCGGGGTCGCCCTGACGCCCCGAGCGTCCGCGCAACTGGTTGTCAATACGGCGCGATTCGTGGCGTTCCGTTCCGATAATTTTCAAGCCGCCGAGCTCGACTACCCCTTCGCCCAGCTTTATGTCGGTACCACGCCCCGCCATATTAGTAGCTATGGTTACGGAACCGCGCCGGCCGGCTTCGGCCACGATCTCGGCTTCCTTCTCGTGGAATTTGGCGTTAAGGACGTTGTGCTGCACGCCCTCTCGCTTCAAAAGCTTGCTGAGCTCCTCAGACTTCTCAATCGTGATAGTACCCACAAGCACAGGCTGTCCGCGGTCATAACAGTCCTTAATATCGCGCACCACGGCGCGATACTTGGCGCCGATGTTGCGGTATACCAAGTCCGACTGATCCACGCGCGCAATCGGCATATTCGTAGGAACTGAAACCACGTCCATGCCGTATATCTCGCGAAACTCGCCTTCCTCGGTAAGCGCGGTACCGGTCATACCCGATTTCTTGCCATACTTGTTGAAGAAGTTCTGGAACGTTATTGTCGCCAACGTCTTGGACTCGCGCTTGACCTGTACCTTTTCCTTAGCCTCGATAGCCTGATGCAAGCCGTCGGAATAGCGTCTGCCGGGCATAAGTCGCCCTGTGAACTCGTCCACGATCACGATCTCGTCGTCCTGCACGACATAGTCCTTGTCACGATGCATATTGTAGGTGGCTTTCAACGCGTTGTTGACGTGATGCTGCAGCTCAAGATTTACAGGGTCGGAAAGGTTGTCCAGCGTAAAGAATCGCTCTGCCTTCTTGACGCCCTCCTGTGTCAGCGAAACCGTCTTCCCCTTTTCGTCGACTACGAAATCGCCCACCTCTTCAAGCTCCGTGCGCATCAGCGGGTTCAGAGCCTCCTGCTCGTTCACGAGCTTTCCGCGCTGAAGCGTGTTCACGAAGCTGTTGGCAATCTTGTAAAGCTCGGTGCTCTTGCCCGACGCACCGGAAATAATCAGCGGCGTGCGCGCCTCGTCAATCAGTATCGAGTCTACCTCGTCGATGATGGCGAAGCTCAGTCCGCGCTGAACCATATCCTCCCTGCGCACAACCATGTTGTCGCGCAGATAGTCAAAACCAAGCTCGTTGTTGGTGGCATAGGTTATGTCGCAGGCGTATGCGGCGCGGCGCTCCTCGTTTGTCAGCCCGTGATGTATAACGCCGACGCTAAGACCCAGAAAGTCGTGAACCTGACCCATCCAGTCGCGGTCGCGCCGTGCCAGGTAGTCATTTACCGTAACTATGTGGACGCCCTTTCCGGCGAGCGCGTTCAGATACGACGGCAGAGTCGCCACAAGGGTCTTTCCTTCACCCGTACGCATCTCGGCAATGCGCCCCTGGTGCAGAACCATTCCGCCGAAGAGCTGCACACGATATGGCCGCATACCCAGAACACGCCTGCCGGCCTCGCGCACAACGGCGAATGCCTCGGGCAGTATGTCGTCCAAGGACTCGCCGTCCGCAAGACGCCGGCGAAATATCCCCGTCTGCTCGCGCAGCTGCTCGTCGGAATAGCTTACATACGTCGGCTCCAGCGCCTCTATTTTGTCGACTGTCGGCTCGAGACGTTTTAGCTCCTTCGTGCTGTATGAGCCGAATATCTTTTCAAGTAGTCCCATTCCTAACTCCTTATTGCTTAGATTTCCGCGTCTTCCAGATTTCAACATGCTGGGTTACTACGGCTAAGTCGTCTTTTGTACACATAACTTCAAGTGCGGTTGCAACATCTTCAAGAGATTCCGCAGTCCTAACTTGAAATAGTATAGAGCTCAGTATTGCCTCAATTCCCCTGTCGGATGCCATTGTTCATCTTCCTTATTCCCCGAAAGATATACCAAGAGACCTGGCGACCTCTACCATCTCACCCTCCGGGTTTACGGGCTTTGTCTTTCCGGCAATGCTCTCAAGGCTTACATAATCCATCTTGCCGTTGCGCAGGCATACCATGTTGTTGTAATTTCCCTCATGAATAAGCTTGGCCGCCGCTACGCCGTAACGGCACGAGAGTACGCGGTCGGCGGCGGATGTCTCGCCTCCGCGCTGGATATGCCCAAGGGCGACCGAACGCACCTCCTGGCTTATGTTGTGTTCCAAAAGCGCTGCCAGCATCTCCCCGATTCCACCGAAGCGTACGGGGTCGGGGCTGTCCTCGACTATCTTGCTGACTACTTTGTCCCCTCCCTTGAGTGACGCGCCTTCACATACGACAATCACTGTAAATGTTTTGCCATGCTTCTGACGCTCTTCGATTTTCTTGATAATTCCCGCAAGAGTGAAAGGAATCTCAGGAATAAGAATGACGTCGGCAGACCCGGCAATACCCGAGTGCAGGGCAATCCACCCGGCCGAGCGGCCCATTACCTCTACGATCATGACGCGGTGGTGCGACTCCGCAGTGGTGTGCAGGCGTCCCAAGTTTTCGGTGACGATGTTTACAGCCGTGTCAAAACCGAATGTTGTGTCGGTAGAACCCAGATCGTTATCGATTGTCTTAGGCACACCCACAACATTGATGCCCTTTTTCGCAAAATCATAGGCGGAAGCAAGCGTACCGTCGCCGCCAAGCACGCACAGCACGTCCACGCCTTCGCGCCGCAGATTTTCAACCGCCACGTCCGACACGTCCTTCTTGAACCTTTCACCGTTCTCTTCTACCCAGTAGTCAAAGAGATTGTCCTTGTTCGAGCTGTAGAGAATTGTTCCCCCCCTGTGCAGAATGCCGGACGTGCTCTGCATCGTCAACGGGATATAATCGTTGAGATACATTCCGCGGTAACCGAACTTATAGCCGATGAGCTCGTAACCATACTTGGCGATACACGTCTTTGTCAGGGCATAAATTACGGCATTCAGGCCCGGGGCATCTCCGCCGCCGGTCATTACTGCTATTTTCTTAGACATATTAATAATCTCCCCTTGAAATTTTTTTAAAACCATTCTCCACTCTAGTATAGAAAAAAAATAGGCAAACGTCAACAAGAAGGTGTTTTAATGTTGTATCCGGGCAACATTAAAACACCGACAAGATGTTCACCTATTAGACCTCTTCCGAAATCAGCCAACACCGTCTTTGCGGTCAATTTCCCGAAATACGTCGTCGCCTCCTTCTTGCGAACCATTGCGGGTTCGCGGCGTCGTCGGCTCCTAGTATTTCTGGAAATTGCCTCGCAAATCCGGCATCGTCTAATTTCAGAAGAGGTCTATTTTCTCAGCCTCTTCTGAATCTGAAATAACGGGAATTGTCAACCAATACCGTGACCGTGTCGATACCCGGGACTTCGAGCGCGGTTTTGACTATCTGCCGGCGAAGGCAGTCCTCGTAATACGCCTCGCCAAAGCTCAGAATTTCCTTCGATAAGTTTAGGATCAGGTGGTTGTCGTTGATTATAAGCGTAAGTATCTGTGTGCCCGGCGGCGCAAAGTTTGGGCTGTACTTCTTGTCAAACAGAGCTTCCAGCAAAGCCGCCGCGTATTCTTCCGGGGTAGAAGTCTCAGGCAGTTCCACCTGTATCTCGCTGAAACTAACCTCCCCGCTCTCGTCAAAGCTGACGTTGTAAATATTCGCGCTCTGCGCGCTGACCTGATACCCAATAAACAGCACAAGGACAATCAGCACAAAGGTTGCGGCATACTCAATACGCATGGCTACTTCTCCTTAGGAGCGAACAACAGGGACGCCACGAAGCTGAAAAATATCGCCGCTGAAATACCCGCCGCAGCCGCCGTGATGCCGCCCGTAAGTATTCCCGATATCCCGCGCTGGTCTATCTGATCCCTGACTCCCGTCCACAACAGGTATCCAAACCCGGGCAGCGGCACGGTCGCGCCGGCTCCGGCCCACTCGGCAAAGCGCTCATATATCCCAAGCGCGCCAAGCACGCAGCCCACCACCACAAACAACACCAAAATTCTTGCCGAAGTCAGCTTTGTCTTGTCAAGCAAAATCTGCCCGATCACACATATGAGCCCACCGGCGATAAACGCATTGATATATTGCATAAAAACACCCCTCATGACAAATAGTACATCTAGTATTTGTCAATTCGACGTTCTTATGCGTTCTGCATAAAATAGACCTTTTCTGAAACCGGACAATGCCGGATTTGCGAGGCAATTTTTTGCTGCTTTTCACCTGATTTTACAGCTCGACTACTCTTGCCCTGTGATATATATGCGGCAGAAACTTGTCCAGCAGCAGTCTTGTTTTAATCTTCAAGTGACTGGTATTAGCTCCGGGGTTGCAGCAAAACCACTCGGCGTCCGCGACTTCCTTATCTATTATGAGCTGAACAAAGTCATCCTTATCATTTATAAGCCCCATGATTGTAGCGGATCCCGGCGTAACGCCCAAATGTTTGAGCATATATTCTTCTTTAGCGAACGAAACCCTCGAACATCCTACGGCGTTGGAAAAAACTCCGGTATCAAACGGCTTTTCAGCCGGCATGATCAGTAAGTAAAAACTGGTCTTCTTGCTGTTGCAAAGAAATATGCTCTTTCTTATTTCCGCGCCAAGAACCTTGTTTATTTCGATACATTCCGCCATAGAGCTTACCGTGTCATTATCAACTCTTTCGTACGGAATTTGAAGACTGTCGAGAATTTTATAGACCTCTTTTTCAAGCGGAACACGCTCGTCCGCAGGAGCTGTTGTCATAACTTCGCTTATGCTTATCATATTTTAATTCCTTTCTGAAATTCAGGGGATCAGGCCAAAGCTGAAAGATCCCCTGAAAATTTGGTCAAAAAACTAAGAGCCTGTGTTCAATACCGCTCAACGCCGTCTGGAAGGTCAAACTCCACCCCAGGCGTCGCTCCTTCCGAGATTGGCGAAAAATCGCCTCTTCCAGCCGACATTTCGGGTATTGAACACAGGTTCTTATTTCGGCGCGAAACGGCCGGTGAAGAAGCGTAGCTGTTTGGGCTCGTAGACCCACTTGAGCGCTCGTACTTTCTCTTTCTGAGCGTAGAGGTCTATCACTGCATCCGCAACCAGATCCATGTGCTTGTACGTGTACACACGGCGCGGTATGGTCAGGCGCACGGTTTCAAGCTTAGGCGCGTGATCCTTGCCGGTCTTTCTGTCGCGGCCGGCGGATATTATTCCGCGCTCCATGCCGCGCACGCTCGACTCAATGTAAAGCTGGATAGCAAGCGACTGGGCCGGAAACTCGTTCTGCGTAAGGTGCGGGCAAAAACGGCGCGCGTCCAGGAACACCGCGTGACCGCCAACCGGCTTGACAATAGGAATACCCGCGTCCATAAGCCTGTCGCCCAGGTAGCGCACCTGCATGATTCTGTGTTCGATATATGCGTCTTCAACGGACTCTTTCATTCCGATGGCCATCGCTTCCATGTCGCGCCCGGTCATGCCTCCGTACGAGGGCATACCTTCATATACGACAACCAATTCCTTGGCTTCCACAAAAAGCTCGTCGTCATTGAGGCATAAGAAACCGCCGATGTTTACCAAGCCGTCTTTCTTTCCGCTCATCGTACAGCCGTCGGCGTAGCTGAACTCCTCGCGCACGATTTCCTTGATAGATTTTCCAGAGTAGCCCGCCTCGCGCTCCTTGATAAAATACGCGTTTTCGACGCAGCGCGTCGCGTCCATAAACACCTTGATTCCGTACCTGCTGCAAAGCTCGTATGTTTCACGCAGGTTTTGCATCGAAACAGGCTGTCCGCCCGCCAGATTTACCGTGATTGCCACGCACACATACGCGATGTTCTCGGCGCCTTTCTCGTCGATCAGTCTTTTAAGCTTGTCCAGATCGACGTTACCCTTGAACGGAAGGTCTATTTCCGGGTCATGAGCTTCGTCGATCACTATGTCCGTGAAAATGCCGCCTTTTGACTCCTGATGATAGCGCGTCGTGGTAAAGTACATGTTGCCGGGCACGTACTGACCGGGCTTTATTGCGATCATAGACAGGATGTTCTCGGCGCCGCGGCCCTGATGCGTAGGCACAACATGCTTAAATCCGAACAGTTCCTTGATCGTGGCTTCCAAGTGATGCCAGTTGCGGCTTCCGGCGTAGGCTTCGTCGCCCATCATTATTCCGGCCCACTGCCTGTCGCTCATCGCGTTGGTTCCGGAGTCCGTCAGCAGGTCAATATACACATCCTCCGAATCGATCAAGAATGTGTTGAACCCGGCCTTCTCGGCCACCTCTTCGCGCTCTGCGCGCGTGTTCGACTTTACGTACTCGATGGCCTTGATCCTAAACGGTTCCGGCGGATAATATTTCTGCAAAACAACAACCTCCTTTTTGTGAAAATGTGTTATTGTTATAATAACATAAATTTTCCAATTAAGCAACTTTTATTATATTATGAATCTTTACAGCGCTTTTTGTGCAAAATTTATAAAGGCAAATAATTTGACAAAGTTGCTGATAAAGAATATAATGGATGGAACATAATAGCTGTTATAAACGTGTTAATAAAAAACCGCAAGGAGGGATTTAAGTTTGAAGAATAATATTTTTAAGCGTTTTGCTTCGATAGCGGTATGCATATCCTTGCTGCTGTCGGCACAAATGATTAACCCTGTCGATGTCAGCGCTCAGCAAATCAGGGTTGTTGTAAATGGTGTGCAGGTAAACTTTCCTGACGCTCAACCGGTTATTGTGGAAGGGCGCACCCTTGTTCCGATGCGCGGCGTCTTTGAGCAGATGGGCTTTGCCGGCGATTGGAACCCACAGACGGAAACATCTACCCTGATGCGCTCGGGAATGACCGTATCCGTAAGAAGAGGCGACCCGTTCTTTATAGTGAACGGCGTGCAGCAATTCCCCGAAGTTCCGCCGCAGCTTCTCGGCGGCAGGTTTATGATACCGCTCAGGGCGGTAGCCGAATCCACCGGTGCAGGCGTCAACTGGAACGATCACACAAGAACGGTTATAATCACCACCGGCACACCCATCACAACGCTTCCCGCTCCGGTCACGCCTGTCGTACCGGCGCCCATGCCCACGGTTCCGGTTGTCACGCCAAGCTTCAACATAGCTAACCAAACCGGGCAGCTTGTTGCGGGAGTAGCCGGATCTGTCGACTTCCAGGTAATGACGAACAATGTACCCAACGGCACGTATCAACTGGCTCTGCGGGGCAATGTGCCAAACGGCGTAACCTTGCAAAGCACCAGCATAAACATCAATAACAACAGCGGAATTCTGAGGCTGAACGGAAGCAGCGCAACCCAGCAGGGCACGTTCCTTATAACCGTTGGCATTAACCTGGGCGCAAACAGAGGCTGGGTAGAGCAAAACCTGACCCTTGTCGTTTCCCAAACTTCCGGGCCGCCCGGCGCTTTCCAATTAACCGTCGGAAACCAGATCGGTACTCTGGCACAGGGTTCAGCCGGTCAAGTGCAGTATTCGATCACAACACAGAATCTGCCTAACGGAAATTATAACGTAGCATTGGCGGCTCCCTTTACGCAGGGCGTTTCATTGGGGGCAAACGCCGTCGCCATCAGCAACAACAGCGGCTTATTGCAACTTGCCACAAACGGTACGACCCCTGCGGGTCAGCACAACATTAACCTGGCCTTTACCATAGGAACCGGGGCGCAGGCCGTAACGGTAAACCGGCAGGCAATCCTTACAATAGGCGGCGGAGCCGTGCCGAATATCACAAATATCACCCCCGTAAGCGGAGGCAACAATCCTCCGATACAGGGAATGTCCGGCGGTTGGATTCAATACAATGTCACAACGCAAAACGTGCCTAACGGAAGCTATAACGTAGCTCTGACGGCTCCTGTACCTCAAGGCGTCTCATTGGCGGCAAACAACATCACTATCAATAATGGCGGCGGCTTCGTGGTACTTTCCACAAACGGTAATACCCCCGCCGGTACACACAACGTCAACCTGGCGTTTACGTTAGGTACCGGAGCACAGGCCGTGACGATAAACCGAAACGTCGCCTTTACGGTACTCCCGTCCGGCGGAGGGGGAGGAGCCGCGCCCACCATTAGCGGCGCAGGCCAATCGGGTAATGTTTCCGCAGGCAGCTCCAATACTATTACACTTTGGTTCAATGTACAAAACTCTACTTCCGGTTCCAGAGTGTCAAATGTTACCTCCAGCCCTCCCGGTCTCAGCGTATGGTCAGTAAGCAATTTAGACGTCGACACCACCGGCACAGGCCAGCTTGATCTTTTTGTAGACGCCACGTCTATTGCGCCCGGCTCGTACACTATACAATTACAGACAACTCTGCCCAACGCAGCCGGTAACAACGTCACAATAACTCACAACGTTACCCTCTTCATAAATTAAGCGGCACTACATTAAGTCTTTTGGCCGACGCAATCCGTTTTTCCGCGGAATGCGCCGGCCCGTTTTTACGGCAAAAAACTGTTGACTCTTCGCATGATAAGAGATATAATTAAGACAACTTGTTAGGTGAGGCTCCTAAAAGAATACAGGTTGCTGCCCCAAAACGTCGAGAGACACCAAGGGGTATAACAGGCATGATCGGATTAAGGTCTGCTTAACGTAACTGATTTGGACAAGAGTTCAAATCTACGTCTTTTAGTGCTAAAGCTCATACGAGGGGTTACAATTGTTGTGTTATTGCGCAGTCTATATTCACGGTATTTTCGTGTGTAGTATTTGCGTTAGAATAACGTGCGTTTGCGGCCCCTTGACGGTCGCTTTTTTGTTGCTACTTTAAAAAAGGAGGTGCGATATGTTGAAAAAAAGTATCTTGAACCACATCAATGACAAGGATATGGAGAGCCTCAAGGCTCTGCTTGCCGGCGCGGAAGAAATGGATATTTTATACGCTTACTACGACCTGTCTTCCGAAGACCAGCTAATAGTATTCAGGCTCCTTGGAAAAGATTCCGCTCTGTCGGTATTCGACCAGCTCGACGCCGGGCTGCAGCGCAACTTGCTGCGCTCGTTTACGGACGAAAGCGCGATAGAGTTCGTCAACGAGATGGCCCCTGACGACAGGGTAAAGCTACTGGACGAACTTCCCGCGGGCGTCGCGAAGAAACTCATAAACTCACTGTCCCCGGAGGAACGGGAAGCCACGAATATTCTGATGGGCTACAAGCCGGAGACCGCCGGCCACATAATGACGACCGAGTACATATCGCTTAAAAGGGATATGACGGTGGAAGAAGCAATAGAAAAGGTGCGCAGACAAGCAAGAGAAAAGGAAACCGTCTACGTATTGTTCGTAACTGACAACTTTAAGAAGCTTGAAGGCGTGCTGACGCTGAAAGAACTGCTGATAGCCGACTGCAGCGCAGAACTGGAAAAGGTCATGCACAAAACAGTCATGAAAGTGTCCACAAGCACAGACCAGGAGGAAGCCGCCCACATTCTGCAAAGGCTTGACCTTCTGGCGATACCTGTAGTCGATAGTGAAGATCGCCTGGTTGGCATTATAACTATCGACGACGCCATGGACATACTTGAAGACGAAGCCACGGAAGATATATACGACCACGCCGGGCTTGCCGACGTTACAGGCAACGAAGCCGACAGAAGCGAAGTTCTTATCAACGGCAGCATGTGGAACATCTGGAAGGTACGGCTTCCGTTCCTGCTGATAACACTTGCGGCAGGGGTTTTCTCCGGCGCGATAATCAGCGGGTTCGAAGACACGCTACAGTCAATCGCGGCCGTGGCGATATTCATACCGCTAATTATGGACATGGGCGGTAATGTCGGAACTCAGTCTACAACGATTTTCGTGAGAGGAATGGTGCTTGGGCATATCAAGATACAGAGCTTTTTCAAGCATTTCGCGAAAGAAGTCGGAATCGGGTTCAGCATAGGATTGTTAATAGGCGCAGCTTCCGGCGTAATCGCGGCCGTATGGCAGGGTATGCCGATGCTCGGCCTGGCCGTCGCAATGGCTCTTGTCGTGACAATGACCCTGGCTTCTCTGCTGGGCTTTCTTGTACCGTTTGTCCTGATAAAATTCAACGTCGATCAGGCGGCCGGCTCCGGGCCCATCATTACCTCTATCAAGGATATTGTCGGTCTAGTTGTTTACTTCGTGCTTGTAAGCGCTTTTCTGGGACACTTGATGTAGCTCCACTAATCCGTACTTGGTCTTGACCCGGTCAAGCTTCTCAAGCATCGGACGCGCGATAACCGTGAGGAACGTCAGAGTGGCGGCGGCGTGCACAAGGTCGAAGGGCGCCCCATAAGCAAACGCCACAATAAACATAGCGGGAGCCGGGCTGGGCTGGAACATCAGCACGCTGGCCGGGTTCATAATACCGCCGTAGACGACAAACGCCGCGAACGCGCCAAACGCCGCAATACTCGCGGGGGCGCGGCTAAGACCCCCCTTGCGAAACAGAATTCCCGCCAAAAACCCGATAAGCCCAAACGCAAACATCTGCCACGGAGTCCACGGCCCCTGGCCGAAGAACATATTGCTGACAAGAGCCGTAATCGCGCCAACTAAGAAGCCGGCCTGCGGGCCAAACGCTATCCCCGAAATTGTCACAAGCGCGGTAACGGGCTTGAACTGCGGCAATGCAAAGAACGCCATCCTTCCCGCGATTGCAATCGCGCACAGCACGGCGATAATCACAAGCTCTCCGGCCTGCGGCTTGCGGCTCTCGAACGCAAGAACGAACGGCAGCATTGTTTGAAAGATAATTAACAAAGATACAACCTCGTAACGCCGGTCGTCGAAGATGTACATGCCCGCGAATATCGTAAGCGGAATTGTGAGCAGTATCAGCGCCGACGCCGCGGCCGCGCGGTTTGACGGACTGCGAGCCTTCCCCGTATCTTGCGGCGGATCGGCTGGTTTTTCCGGCTTCGGCGCTATCGGCTTTATGTCGATTTTGACAGATTCCTGCTCTTGCGGCAGCTTTCCGCCAAGCGCAAGCACGACATCACCAGCCGTCACCGCGCCGGGCAGAATACCCCTCGCCATTCGATTGGCGCTCGTTGTGTAAAAGCTGTTTCCTCCGAAAAACGCGCGCGGAGTATTCTCGGCTACAATACCGCCGTCGAAGAACAGCACGCAGCGGTCTGCGTACTCCGCGGCAAACTCCACGTCGTGGCTTACTACCACTACAGCCGTCCCGTCCTCCGCCAAGCCGCGTAGCATCGCCGCGAATTCCTGCTTGAACTCCGCGTCAAGCCCCTTAGTAGGCTCGTCGAGAAGCAAAATTTGGGGCTGCAACAAAAGCAGCTTGGCAAGCGCAGCGCGTTGCTGCTCACCGCCCGACAGATCGTATGGATGGCTGTCCAGCAGGCTCTCAAGGCGGCACAGTTTCGCTATATCTGCAATTCTTCGCGATTTTTCGTCCCTTGTTATTTCCCGGTCGGACAATATCTCCAACAAGTCCTCACGCACAGTCTTGGCAACAAACGAAGACTGAGGACTTTGAGACATCATGTATACCTTGGCGTCGGCGCTGATTTTCCCACGATACGGTGAGCGCAAGCCGGACATCACGGACAGCGCCGTGGTCTTGCCCGTGCCGTTGCCGCCTAGTATCGCCGTAATCTCCCCGTAGCGCGCTTCAAATGTCAGCCCTTTCAACACGTCGGGCTGATTCTTTTCGTATTTGAACCATATATCATTGAGCGATACGGCTGTCTCTTTGCCGGACACCGGCACATCCTTGGGTAATTTGCCGCCATCAACCGATTGATCCGCAAGCCAGTCCGCCCCGTCGCGAACAGTTATCGGGCAAATATCGTCCTCCGACTTACTTGCCGCCCATATGCGCATAGGCGTCGGCATCGCAAGGAACATGCCATGAGACCGGCCCCGGAGTTCAAGACCAACCTTACGCGGCTCTCCGTCCGCGATTATGCGCCCGCCGTCCATTACGACCACGCGGGAAGACAAGGGGAATACCTCTTCCAGCCTGTGCTCAGTCAAGATCACCGTTACGCCGAATTCCCGGTTTATCCTGCCAAGCGTCGCCAGGAACTCACCCGCCGCAATGGGGTCGAGCTGGCTTGTCGGCTCGTCAAGTATCAACGCCGAAGGCTGCATCGCCATTACCGACGCAAGAGCCAGAAGCTGTTTCTGCCCGCCCGAAAGCTCCGTCACAGATTTGTGGAACCACGTCTGTATCCCGAAAAAGCTTGCCATCTCCGCCACGCGCAAGCGTATTTCAGGCGTCGCCAGACCAAGGCTTTCAAGCCCGAAAGCCAGCTCGTGCCACACCTTGTCCGTTACGATCTGATTATCCGGCGACTGCGTCACAAAGCCTATCCTGGCCGCCGCGTCACGGTCGGACATGGCGGCGATATGGGTCCCCTCAAAGCTGATTACACCGGACTTTTCGCCGTGCGGAGCCGCCAACGGCTTGAGATGACGCAACAGCGTCGTCTTTCCGCATCCGGAAGGCCCTGCAAGCACAACAAAATCACCGCGCTCAATAACCAGATTGACTCCGGCCAGCGCGGACGCTTCACGGTTTGGATATGTAAATGTTAGATTTTCGATTCTAAACGCTTCCACGTCAAGTCCTCTTGTATGTTTACAATCATCGGAAATCCGGCCAGGGCGAGGTACGCGACGAACACAGCAACAGTATCCGCGCCGCCCCACTGCCCTCTGACCGTCGGAAAATAACGGAAATGGTACGCGCCTGTCGCCGCACCCGCGATTACTATGGCGGCGCAGACAAGTATGTACGCAAGCGCGCAGGCGTCGCGCCGGCAAAAACGGAAAATGGAAAACGCCGTGCGATCCGGCAGCCCGTATCCGCGGCACTTCATGCTGACGGCGGTCTCTATGGCGTTTTCCAGCGCCCATGTCACCATAATTGACATTATCCTGACGGCGTTGCGTACTTTCTGAGAGACGCTCCCATCCGACACACCCCGCCCGACGCATTTCTGAACGCCCGATATCACGCCGAACTGTTCCTTAAACCGCGGAACAAGCCGCAGAGACATCGAGAATATAAGCGACAGCGCCGGTATAACACGACCGAACAGATATACGAGCTTGTCGCTGGTCATGACTGTGTTAAAACACGCAAACCACGCGATCACGGTAATCATCATTACTGACGCCGCTATCCCGTACAAAATAGACTCTAGCGTCAGCGGGTTGCCCCCCGGCAGATATGCCAGGATCGTCGCTCCGCGGTGATTCAGCAGCGGATTGAGAAGCGCAGTGAACAGCATCATGGGCAGCATGAACATCAGACCCACGCGCACGGCCTTCCTCCCATGCAGGTACACCGAGTACGCGAACGCGCAAGCCAGCGACACGGCAAGA
>WRAW01000006.1 GCA_009780015.1 Defluviitaleaceae bacterium
ACGCGGCGTCGCCGCTTCCTAGATTGGCAAAAAATCGCCTCTTCTAGCCATCATTTCGGATATTGACCACAGGTTCTTAAACGTAAAAAATTCGTACCGCCCTTACACTCCGTGCTTGTCCTAAATTATAAATCAATATATTGTAAGCGTCAACATTATTTTGTCAAATTGGGAGAGGTTAAGTCGTAATAGTATTATGAGTGATAACGGGTTCCAAGTATCAGTGCAAACAATTGTATTGACATTAACTGCTAATGATAGTATAATTACATAATTATACTGCTGATAAATTGGTCACTATGTACAAGAGCGCTGTTGCGGGAGGCTTGTTATGAACGCCGTATTGATAGACGGAAAGAGCCTGAATCTTGAGGATGTCGTCAAGGTAGCCAGGCATGGATGCAGGGTGGAATTGACGGAGGGGGCAATGGCCTCGGTGAGGAAGTCCCGCGAATACGTTGACCGCCTTGTGCGTGAGGGCAGGGTGGTGTACGGCATTACCACAGGCTTTGGCGAGTTCAGCAAGGTGAGCATCGCTAACGAGCAGACGGAGCTGCTGCAGAAAAACTTGATTGTAAGCCACGCATGCGGTATCGGCAGGCATCTGCCGGAAGACAGCGTGCGGGCGCTTATGCTGCTTAGGATAAACGCGCTGTCGCAGGGATTTTCGGGGATACGCCTGGAAACCGTGCAGGCGCTGATTGATATGCTAAATACCGGCGTCGTCCCGGCCGTACCGGAAAAGGGATCGCTTGGGGCGTCGGGGGATCTCGCGCCTTTGTCGCACATGGTTTTGCCGCTGATGGGCCTGGGTGAAGCGTACATCGGAGGGGAATTGATGCCGGGGGCGAAGGCTCTTGAGCGCGCCGGGCTGACGCCCGTTGTCCTTACATCCAAGGAAGGCTTGGCGCTTATCAACGGGACTCAGGTAATGACCGGGATAGGCGCGCTGACTGTGTACGACGCGCTGAACGTGCTGAAGCTTTTCGATATCGCGGCGGCGCTGGTGGCCGAAGCGCAAAACGGCGTTACCGACGCGTATATTTCCGACATACACGAGATCAGGCCGCATCAGGGTCAGCTTGACACGGCTTCCAATATGCTCAGGCTGCTGGAGGGCAGCGAGCGAACTACGCGCTCCGGCCAAGTCCGCGTACAGGACGCTTACAGCCTCCGCTGCGTGCCTCAGATACACGGGGCCAGCAAGGACGCCGTGCGCTACGTACACGGCAAGGTCGCGGTCGAGATGAATTCTGTTACCGATAATCCAATAATACTAGCGGACAAGGACATGGCCATTTCAGGTGGTAATTTCCACGGACAGCCGGTAGCCCTAAGCTTTGACTTTTTAGGCATAGCTTTGGCAGAGCTCGCAAACGTATCCGAAAGACGGATCGAGCGGCTCGTAAACCCGGCACTCAGTGGGTTACCGGCTTTTTTGACCAGACAGGGCGGGCTTCACTCGGGCTTTATGATTGCCCAGTATTCCGCCGCCGCCCTTGTTTCCGAAAACAAGGTGCTGGCGCACCCCGCCAGCGTAGATTCCATCCCGTCCTCAGCCGGGCAAGAGGACCATGTCAGCATGGGAACCATCGCAGCCAGAAAGGCTCGGGAAATCTACTTCAACACCAGCCGCGTCCTTGCGATCGAGCTGGTTGCGGCTGCACAGGCCATCGATCTGAACGAAAAGTACCAGGGCAGGAAGCTTGGAAAGGGAACCCAGGCGGCGTATGATACGATCCGTTCCGTTACGGATACCGTCGTCAATGACAGGGAACTTTACCTGGACTTCGAGAAGGTCGCTGCGCTTGTCGACTCGAACAGGATTGTCGAGGCGGTAGAAGCAGTTGTGGGAGAGCTTGCATAGTGTTCCATCCGGCTTAAAACCGTAGTATCTTTGCGGTCAATTTTCTACTATGTGTCGTCAGCGGGCACGCGTCCACCCCACGAAGCCAAAGATGGGCTTTGCGGGGGTCGCTTCCTGGCCTGGCGAAAAATTTCCGCGTAAGTCTACTCTGCTTTTAAACCGGATGAAACACTAGGATTGGAGGTAATCTTATGAATCCGGTGGTAGTTTCTGTTGTTGTGCTTACAGCGCTTTGTTTATTGAAGTTTAACATTATAATCGCGATAATATTATCCGCTGTGCTGGCCGGATTAATGGCGGGCATGGACATGAACACGATCATGATAGCGTTCATAGGCGGAGAGATCGATGGGGTTCGGTACGGGGGAATGGCCGGTTCCAACCAGGTCGCGCTGTCGTATATATTGCTGGGCGCTCTGGCGTACGGCATATCGGGAACGGGGCTTGCGGCCAAGTTCGCGGATGTGCTCGAAAGGGTATTCGGCAAGACGGGCAAGTGGTTTGTCGTTATACTGGCGGGAGTCGCCAGCCTGTCTCAGAACGTAATACCGATCCATATCGCGTTTATCCCGATATTGATTCCGCCGCTGCTGTACCTCATGAACAGAATGAAGATTGACCGGCGCGCGGCTGCCTGTGCGCTTACATACGGTCTTAAAGCTCCTTACATGCTTGTTCCGATGGGCTTCGGCATTATATTTCACGGCATAGTTTCCGGCAACATGACCGCTAATGGCATGGAAATATACGCCGGCGAGATCTGGTCGGCGGCAATATTGCCGGCAATTGGTATGACGGTGGGGCTGTTTGTCGCCATATTTATAACTTACAGGAAGGATCGCCACTATGAAGACCTGCCGCTAATCGGTATGCCCGAGGCTGACGAAGAGTCCAAGAAAGGCTTCACAATCCGTCACTGGGGCGCGCTCGTCGGCGCGCTTGCGGCCTTTGCCACACAGATGATTCTTCGTTTTATCACAGGAACTAGCGCGATGTGGGCGCTGCCGCTTGGCGCGACTATCGGTATACTCATAATGGTCGCCACAGGAGCGATCAGGTACAAGGAATTTGACAAGACGCTCAAGGGCGGTATTGGTCTGATGGGCTTTATCGCGTTCATCATGCTGGTGGCGTCGGGCTACGGTTCGGTTATGAGCGCCACGGGCGGCGTCGATTCCCTTGTTGAATGGGCTCTTGGCGTGGTAGGCAACAACAGGCTTGGGGCGATCATCGCCATGCAGTTCGTTGGGCTGCTCATAACAATGGGCATCGGTACGTCATTTGGGACAATACCCATCATTGCGGCGATATTTGTGCCGTTTTGTCTGGCGATGGGCTTCAGCCCGATGGCTACGGCCGCTCTGTTAATATCGGCCGGTGTTACGGGCGACGCGGGCACTCCGGCGTCTGACTCCACCCTCGGCCCGACGGCGGGTCTTGCGGCTGACGGTCAGCATGACCACATTTATGACACGTGTATCCCAACGTTCCTGCACTTTAATATACCTATCATTATAATGGGCACAATCGCCGCATACATCCTGTAACATGCAGAAATCTGGGCGCGAAGCTTTTTCGATGAAGGGTTTCGCGCCCTTTATTTTTAATCGGGGGCAAAACATGAATGAAGAACTGAAAAGGGCAAGCTTTGAGAAGCGTTTGTGCGCTTTTCTTATAGATCACGTGGCCCTAACCGTATTTCTGATGATCGGGTTATTCGGTTTCGCTTGGGATTATTTGCAGACCTCGATAGAGTATGTGTTACCTGTTTTTATGCTCGTTGTCTTGATCTGTTACTGCTCGAAAGACATATTCGGCGGAGCCGGCTTAGGAAAAAGGGTAATGGGTTTGGCCGTCAGAAGCAGCGAAGACGCTGAGTTGACGCCGTCTCCCTTCAAGCTGTTTTTAAGAAATATTCTTACCTTCGTTTGGCCGCTGGAAGTGATAATGCTCCTGTGCAGCAACGACAAAAGAAAGATTGGCGACAGAATTGCCGGGACTGATGTTTATGCCATTTCACAAAAAATCAGACCTGCGGTTGTCATTGCTGTCGTGATTTCGTTGCTTGTCGTTTTTGCATCTTCCTTGGTTCTCGTGGTAAATTCGATACTGAGGAATCATGAATCGTACATGATTGCAATAGCCCATATAGAATCAAGCGAGGAAGTTAGAAGCATTGTCGGCGACATAACCAGATTTGGCTTTTTTACTAGTGGCAGCTTGAGCACCAACACCAGTGGTTTTGGCGAAGCTGTGTACACAATAAGAGTTGCAGGTGAGCATAGCACAATGCGTGTGCGTGACAGCTTGATAGAACTCCCGATGAAGGCTGGGCGATTATTGGAGTTCGATATAATTGATATTAATTGCAAAGTATATTGAATTAGGCCAAAGATACGCTCTTCGGTCTAATTTTTGCCTGCGAAACGCAGCGCCAGCGATTTCAGTTGGTCGGGATGGTTTTGGGAGGGGTCTTTGCAGACCTCATCCAGGAGGTAGTTTAGAATTGCGCCTATTTGTGCGCCTTCGGCAAGGCCGAGCTGCTTTAGTATGTTTCCGTCAATGGTCAGGGCGCTGATCGTGTAGGCGTCGTTGTTTTCGTGGATACGTGTTATTTGGCTGTGAACTTCGTCGATTTCGTGCAGTGATTGGGCATTGGCGGATTCTTCCGCGACTATGCGCTGCAGATACAGAATGTTTTTCAGGCAATCGCGCCCGAAAACGCCGAGTGATCTGCGCACGCTGTACGCGTCTGCGCCAAATGCTTGGTTTATGCCGCGTACAAGGGTGCGTACGGTTTTTAGCGTAAGGTTGTCGAACTTTAGGAGCTTGAGCAGCCGTATGACTTCGGCGTCGCAAAGCCGCATGAAGAGTAGGCTCAGCCGGTTGTGAGGGTTGGCGTCGCAGGCGGCGACAAGCGGCCGGATATGGCGGAAGGTTGCGGAGAAGAGGGGCAGGCTCGGCGGATCGACGGCCTGCCATAGGCCGGTAGTCAGCAGGTCGGCAAATCTGTCGCTGCCGCCGGATACAAGGAGCTTTATAAATTCGACGCGGACGCGTTCGGGCGAGACGTTGGCAAGTGTGTGCGCGTGCTGCCGGATGGCGTCAAATGTGGCGGGTTCTACCGCAAAACCAAGCTGAGCAGAGAAGCGCACGGCGCGCAACATCCGCAGCGCGTCTTCTCCGAAGCGCTGTGATGGATCGCCAACGCAGCGTATGCAACCGGACATGATGTCGGCGGCGCCGCCGAATGGGTCGATGAAACCGACGTCAGGGTGGTAGGCTACGGCGTTCATGGTGAAGTCGCGGCGCGATAGGTCGTCGCGCAGCGATGTTGTAAAGGTGACATGGCTTGGGCGGCGGTTGTCCAGGTATTCACCGTCTTGACGGAAGGTCGTGACTTCGTAGGAGCGGCTGCCAAGAAGGACTGTGACTGTGCCGTGTGCAATTCCCGTGTCTACGGTGCGGCGAAACAGCGCCTTGACCTGGCTGGGTGTGGCGGAGGTCGTGATGTCGAAATCTTCGGGCGTTCGACCCATCAGCGCGTCGCGTACGCAACCCCCGACCACATAGGCTTCGTGGCCGCCGTTGTTCAGCGTGGCAATAAGGTCTGCGACGTTATTTGGGAGCCGCATTATTTGAAGGGATTAAGGCGGGACAAGAAGGATGTATTACCGCTCTTGCCCTTTCTCTGAGCCATTTCTTCCGCTGATTTTCTGCCCTTGAAGTCTACGATGTAAATTCCGGCCACGTCAACATTGACCTGCTTTTGCAGCGGAATTGCCTCGTAGACCTTGGGATCGCACATGAACGTCATTATCTGCGCACCAACCTTGGCTTTTACGAAGGGCATCTTCATAATTTTGGCGCGCCTGGGCATGTTATCGGACACGACTTTCGGCAGGCTTGCCTCGGAGGGGCGGCACTTCTTCTTGTCAATTGTAAATATGGCCATGCTTTGCTTTGTCTGGTCAATCATTTTTTGCTGTTCGACCATCTTTGTGGACGACCAGCGGTTGAGGAAGTAAAGGCCGACGAATATTGCGATAAGTACTACGGTTACGATTAATAAGATGTCTAGCCAAGGCAAGCGGATCACTCCTTATTGGGGTTAGGTTTTAGAACCTGCATTCAATGACGCTCAACGCCGTCTAGAAGGTCAATTTTCCGCCACAGTCCACCCCATAAAGCCAAAACCGGGCTTTATGGGGACCCCGGGTCGTCAGTGGCTCCTAGCGTACCACTGCGGGTACGCTCAGTCCACCCCACGAAGCCAAAACCGGGCTTCGCGGGGACCCCGGGCGTCGCCACTTCCTAGATTGGCGAAAAATCGCCGCTTCTAGCCGACATTTCGGTTATTGAATACAGGTTCTTATGATGCGGGTCTTTCGCTTAGTTTCGCGGCAAGTTCTATGACTTCACGCCGGACGGCTTCGTCTTCGTAGACTGGAAGGGTGTCGGTTTTCCAGGCTATGACGGTTCCAAGCAATTCGGCGTTGTTGAGTTTTAGGAGCATTTTGGAGGAGGCCAGAGCCGCTTCGGGGCCGTACTTGCTGGGGTCGAAGCCGCCAAGGTTCAGAATTATTGCGCCGTGTTTGGGTTTTAGCGATACGCTTTCGCGGCGGATATTGCGCGCCGCGAAGATCAGTTGAAAGCGGCTGAGGATGTTGAGCATGGGCCCGGGGAGGGCGGCGAAGTATATGGGCGCGGATATGACAATATTGTCAAAGGTGTTCATAGCGTCGTAAACGATGTCCATGTCGTCGATGATACTGCATCCGAATGTATGTGTGCAGTACTTGCAGTCAACGCACGGCGAAAGGTTTGCGCTAAAAGAACTCAGCGTTGTGACATCGCCGGACATGTGCTGTTTGAACAGGTTTTCGAGAAAGGCGGTCTGACCCGTGGGGTTGGGCGCGCCGGAGATTAGAAGGGTTTTCATGCGGTGGGCTCCTTGGTATGTTTGTACGCATACCATTCTAGCACTTTTTTCCGCAATAGTAAACACTGAAATTAAACGGTAAAATTAATTCGACGCCGACACCGCTATAGTAATATGCCTCTCAAACAGTAACACGCGTCGGGGTAAACAGCGGGAAATCTCCCGATTTCCCGCACCCCTCCTTTGTTACTGTTTCGAGGTCACATTACTATAAAAGCTGTGGAAACGTCGATATGTGTAAATTTAAAAACCCCGCAACGCTAGATTGCGGGGTAGTTGTGGTATGAGTTATTGTCTTGGCACGGCTGCGCTCATGATATAGTTGAACGCCCAATGCCAATCGGGTACATCTACGAAGCGCTGCTGTTGCAGTGGCTGCATACCTCTGCCGTCCGCACGCGCCAGCAAGGCTACGGCTTCGGCGCGGGAGAGTGGATTGTTGGGGCCGAAGGTGCCGTTGGGATAGCCGTTGATGATACCGCGATCCGCCGCTAGGCCAATGTAGTTAGAAGCCCAGTGGCCTTGCGTGTCGATGAATTGCGCCGATCCGAAGCCGGTTAGGCCGTAAATGCGGCTTAGTACTGCGGCTGCTTCGGCACGGCTCAGTTGACCGCCGGGTCTGAAGGTACCGTCTGGATAGCCGTTCATGAAGCCTCTGGCGGATACGAAGCTGATCGCCTGGTTAAACGGCGAGTTTGCCGTATCGCTGAACTGTACTCCGGGACCCGGAGGAACTCCGGAGCTGGCCTGCAGGTTGAATATTGCCTGAGCAAGCTCACCGCGCGATACCGCTGCGTCGGGAGCGAAGGTGAACCCGGCGCGCCCTGGGAAGAATTCCCCGGCAGCCAAGTTTGTGCCTCCGACCTGAGTTCCGGGAGGAACAGTTCCGGCCTGCGTGAGCATTATCAGAATACTTGCGTCGCCGGTTACGACATACGTCCAGTTCGGCGGCCAGACGGTGTATCCGGCCGGAATTGTGAAGTTGGACGGATTAACCGTGGAGCCTATTGTGGATGTTATCTGAGCAGTGCCGCGTTCTTGACCGGCGAGAGTTCTGAACTGTACGTTAATGGTCGCCTGCGCGCCGGGAGTTGTAACCTGAGATGTGGTCGTAAGAGTTACGACATTGCCGTAATATACTCTGGTCGGCGTTCTGAAGAATGCCGATACATAGTAGGTGTTGTTGGCCGAAAGGTTGGAAAGCGTCATGGTGTAAGTGCCGAAGTTGTTGCTTTGTTCGCGCACTACGTTGTTGGAAAGCGTAGGCATTCTGTTGGTGGAAGACCATACGAACCCGCGTTCGAGGATTCTGTTGTTCCAGTCATTCCAGCCTGAACCCCATACACGGTTTGGAATGTGAGCGGATAGGGTCGCGCTGCTTGACGTAACTTCCGTTGGTTGGTTGGTTGTGATGAAGTTACGGTCGCGGTTGGCGCCGGCCCATGTGCCGTAGCCCCACCATCCCCAATGTCCGGGATGACCTGGGCCCCATCCTTGACCCCACTGATTCCACTGGTTCCAGTTTCCGATCCAGTTTACGTTTGCGCGGAACGATTGAGTCGGGCCGAACATGCGAGTGCTGCCGGTAGACTGTACAAACGCGCGAATATAATAAACCTGGCCGGACTGAGTGCTGAAATTAATTGTTCCTGAGTGGTGGTTCTGGGTAAAGCTTCTGGCGCCGCTGAAATTCGGATTGCGGGCAACTTCTACGCCGACCCAGTTGATGGGCCCGTGTGTGCCTGCAGTCCAGTGCGGCCAATGGCCGCCATGCCAGCCGCTTGGTATGTTCGGCCAGCCCCAGGCGTGGACACGTACGGTTGTGTTGTGCATATGCAAAGCAACAGGTTCAACGTGTATCCATGGGTGAACGTTCCAGTTCGGGAACCCTCCCCCGGTTGCACCAAGGGTTGTGAACGAACCGACAAAGAATAACTGGTCAACGCCATTGATGTTGAGAATAAGGTGAACGCTGAACGTTGTGCTTGAATGAAGGCCGCTTATTGAGCCGATGTAACTGATTGCGCCGGCGCCGGTTACAAGTGGATCAAAACCGACATAGAGCGCGTGGGACAGTCCCCGTCCACGAATATCAGGAGATCCCTGCTCGAACACTTCACACAGACAAATTTCTTCTCCGGTAACGGGGCAAGGACCTTCGCTCTGTTGTCCGGGAGTTGGTGTCGGGGTCGGTGTTGGGAACGGAGCCGGAACTGATGGGGCCGGAATTACCGGAGCCGCGGTAGGCATCGGAACCGGAACAACCGGAGCCGGAGCGGCTTCTGGCATAACAGGAGCCGGAGCGGCTTCTGGCACAACAGGAGCCGGAGCGGCTTCTGGCACAACAGGAGCCGGAGCGGCTTCTGGCACAACAGGAGCCGGGATTACCGGAACAACCGGAGCCGGAGCGGCTTCAGGCATAACAGGAGCCGGAGCGGCTTCTGGCACAATAGGAGCCGGGATTACCGGAACAACCGGAGCCGGAGCGGCTTCAGGCATAACGGGAGCCGGCTGCGGATTCATCCACGCCGGAGGCGCTGCCGAAATTGGCTCTGGTGTATACGCCGGTTGAACAGCTTCAGGCATGGAATCGGAGTATGCCGACTGATTCATCCACGCTGGGACAGAAGCGCCGTGTAAGCCGTAACCGTTGATTCCATTAGCGCCGTTGAGGCCGTAACCGTTGATTCCATTAGCGCCGTTGAGGCCGTAACCATTGATTCCGTTTTCACCGTTAAGGCCGTAACCGTTGGTTCCGTTTTCGCCGTTAAGGCCGTAACCGTTGGTTCCGTTTTCACCGTTAAGGCCGTAACCATTGGTTCCGTTTTCGCCGTTTTCGCCATTGTTGACGACGCAGTCGAGGCACTCGCAGTAGTCGGGGTGGCAAACACAAATATCGGTGTCGTAGCAATCGCAGTTTGTGACGTAAGAACCGTTGTAGCCACCGTTAGAACCGCCATCGTAGCCACCGTTATAGCCGTAGCCATCATCAGGGTAGTAGCCGCCGCCGCCGGCGTCAACGTAATAGTCAACGATCAGTTCGTCAAATGAAACGGCCAGTCCGGCGGGTGAGGTTGACGTAACACTAGCTCCAATAGTTTGAGTGAAGCCAGGGCCGTCCACCCTGAAGCGCGGGTTCAAGACCGTTGCTCCGGCCGATGGAGTGATAGTTGCGGTAAATGTCGCTCCGCCGCTTGTTACGCTGGAAATGTTTGCTGCCGTGAGCGAGTTGGCTTGTACGGTGCTAAGAGGGGCGTTTGGGCTGAAAAATACAAAGCTCAGAAAAATCGATGCTGCTGTTGTTGCGCTTATGGCTTTGTACAATTTGCTTTTATAATGCATGTTAACCTCCTTTATAATTAGAGTGGTGTTGTTGAAAAGAAATAGATAGGCCCCAACCATAGCCTACTACAGTATATCACAGTATGCCCATTGTTGCAACAATGCATAGCCCTTTGTAACAATATTGTCAGATGTAATATTATGGAAGTTAACGGTACGATGAAGGACAAGCTTGTTACATTTTACCAAATTCAGGGGTTATAGGATAGAGATCAGGATTTCGGAAAAAGCGCCTCGACAACTTTAGTTCTCTAACATCTATAAAATATACCCACCTCATTAGTGAAGTGGGTAAGCGTTGGAATTTATCTGCCGATGTTTGCGCGAAGAGAGTCCATCGCGGCTGTTAGCTGTTCGTCCTGCCATTGTTCCAGGGACATGATGCGCATAGATGTCTCTCTGTCGGTAGGTATGAGGATGTCGGGCGTGATGCCTTCGCCATGGATGCTGTAGCCGCCGGGGGTGTAGTATCTGGCCACGGTTACCCTGATGCCGGAGCCGTCGGAGAGCTGGAAGAGGCTCTGGACTACGCCTTTGCCGAATGTGGTGTTGCCGACCAGGATGCCGGAACCGGTGTCGCGCACGGCGCCGGCCAGCACTTCCGAGGCGCTTGCGGAGTTCTCGTTGACCAGGATTACCAGCGGTATATCTAGTTGACGGGAATTGCCGCGCATTTCTTCGCGGTTGCCGTGCTTATCCTCTGTGTAGACTATCAGGCCGCGGGGTACAAGTTCGTTGGTTATGCGCACTACCGAATCCAGAAGGCCGCCGGGGTTGTTTCGGACGTCGATCACAAGGCCGCGCATGTTGGACTGGCCAAGGCTGTTCAGTGCGGTCATAAACTGCGGATATGTCATGCGGTCGAAGTTGGATATTCTGATGTAACCGATTTCGTCGTCCAGCATCCTGTGATCTACGGACGGAACTTCGACTTCGGCGCGGGTTATTTCCACATCGAACGTGCCGGCTTGGGCCCGCAGAATTGTCAGGTTGACACGGGTGGCCGGAGTGCCGCGCATCATTGAGATTGCTTCGTCAAAGTTTGAGCCGGATACCTCCGTTCCGTTTACCCGCACTATTTTGTCGCCCGGCTCAAGGCCTACGTGGGCGCTTGGGCCGTTCGGGAACACCTGCAGTATTTGTATGCGGTTGTCGAGCGGATCAAGCTGTACGCGTACGCCTATACCGGCGTAGCGGCCCTCGGTGTTCTCGAGGAACGAGGCCAGAGTCCTCCTGTCCATGTAGGCGGTGTACGGATCGCCCACGCCGTACAGCAGCCCGATGAACATGGCCTCGGTCATTACCTCGATATCAAAATTGTTTACGGAGTGACTTTCCAGTATGGCCATGATCTCCTGTATCTTGGCCGACGGGTCAAGCACATGCGTGGACGCCGGACGGCCTGCGCCGCCGACAAAAAATGCCGCGCTGAGTACAATGAGCACCGATACAATACCAAAGATCAAGCCTCTTATGAAGTGAGCGCGGTGCGCGCCTCGTTCCCTTGAAACATCTTCCCTGATCTCTCTAAGATCTCTGATTTCTCGTAGTTCTTCCATTCGCTGCCTCCCCGCAAAATCTCTGCCAAGAACCTGTATTCATAGGATGGGAACGGCGTCTTAGCGGTCGATTTTCCGCCACAGTCCGCCCCATAAAGCCAAAACCGGGCTTTATGGGGGCCCCCGGATCGTCGGTTCCATCTTGCGTACCCTCTGTACGCGGCGTCACCTCATAGATTGGCGAAAAATCGCCTTGCTAATACGCCATTCCCACCTATGAATACAGGTTTTGAATATTGCCATTTCGTATAGTTTATATTCGGCGCACGAAATTTAGAACTGTTTTCTATGTTTAAGCCTCAGAACCAGCGGTTAATAACACTCAACGCCATCTGGAAGGCCGAACTCCACCCCACGAAGCCAGAAGCAGGCTTCGTGGGGGCCCCGGTTTTCCACCACTCGTCGTCAGCGGATCCTTGCGTACCACTATGGGTACGCTCAGTCCACCCCACGAAGCCAAAACCGGGCTTCGCGGGGACCCTGGGCGTCGCCGCTTCCTAGATTGGCGAAAAATCGCCACTTCCAGCCAGCATTTCGGTTATTGACCGCTGGTTCTCAGATATGCAAGCCAGTACGCAAGCCTGCAAGCCGTCGGTGATCTGCTGCATGGAAAGCGACGGCTTGTCCGGTTTGTCGAGGATTTGCTCAGTGGCATAGGGGACGTGTACGAAGCCGCCGCGGATTCCCTCAAATTCGGGTACGGTGGCCAGCATGTGCAGCAGGCCGTACATGACGTGATTGCATACATATGTGCCGGCGGTGTTGGATACGGAAGACGGTATTTTGACGGCGCGCACCGCGTCAACCATCGCCCTTATGGGAACTGTGGCGAAGTAGGCGTTTTGGCCGTCTTCAAAGATAGGAAGGTCTATGGGCTGGCTGCCGGAGTTGTCGGGAATTCGCGCGTCGTCGATGTTTATGGCTACGCGCTCGGGTGTGACGGCGAAGCGTCCTCCTGCTTGTCCGATACACAGCACCACTCCGGGGCTGTGCGCGCGGATCGCGTCCTCCAACACGCTGAGAGATTCGTAGAACACACAAGGCAGCTCCAGTTTGACGATATGACAGTCTCCGATGATATCGGGCAGAAGCCGTACGGCTTCATAGGACGGATTGACGCTTTCGCCGCCGAACGGCGCAAAGCCCGTAATCAATATGCGCATAAAATTTCGGTTCCCCCTGCTACATTTAGTGCATAATACAAAAAACAACACAATAAAGGAAACAACGCTTGACAAGTTTTTCCGCACGTGTTATAATATATTTTCGGTATTATTGAAGTGAAGTGATTTCCGCTGTTGATTATTGCCGTGTAATCATAATAACACATCGGCTCGTACAGTTCAACATGTTTTTTCATTTTTCGATCGAAACAGCAATTGGCTCAACAATTAATTGCGAAATGTTCAACAAAAGGTGGCCTGAATTTGACCTCAAATCATAACGATATGCACTTTCTGCGTACCGTCATAATTACACAAAGTATGTAGTACTTATAACTCGAATTATATTACTGCATTATTTTTTATGTTTATCGTATGCGGAGACTGCTAAGTTTATTTCTAAAAATACGATATTATGGAAATAATGCTGACATACATGTACTTGCTTTCGCAAAATAGACCTGTCCGGGAATCCTGCGATGTCGGACTCCCGGACAGGGTTAATATCAAAGGGGTGTGCTAATTGGAAAAACGCAGAGTAAAGTCCATGAGCTACGGGAACGCGGCGCGGATGAGCTATTCGCGCATTGACGAGGTTCTCGAAATGCCGAACCTTATTGAGGTTCAGAAGAACAGCTACAACTGGTTCCTGTCCGAAGGGCTGCGCGAGGTGTTCCAGGATATATCCCCCATATCTGATTTCAGCGGCAACCTTGTACTGGAGTTTGTCGACTTTAAGCTTGACAGCGAACCAAAGTACTCGATAGACGAGTGCAAGGAACGAGACGCCACATACGCCGCGCCCCTGCGTGTCAAGTGTCGCCTGCGCAACAAGGATCTTGACGAAATCAAGGAACAAGAGATATTCATGGGCGACTTCCCGCTCATGACGGACAACTGCACGTTCATCATCAACGGCGCGGAGCGCGTCATCGTCAGCCAGCTTGTGCGTTCGCCCGGGATATACTATGCCGTGGACTATGACAAGGTCGGCAAGCAGTTGTTCTCCGCCACGGTGATACCAAACCGCGGAGCGTGGCTCGAGTACGAGACCGACAGCAACGACGTGTTCAGCATACGCGTCGACCGCACGCGCAAGGTTCCCGTTACGGTGCTTCTGCGCTCGCTCGGCGTAAGTACCGACGCCGAGATTATAGAGCTGTTCGGCGAAGAGCCGAAGATACTTAATACAATCGAGAAAGACGTCTCCAAAAACTATGAAGAAGGTCTGATCGAAATATACAAGCGCGTACGCCCCGGCGAGCCGCCCACAATCGAGTCGGCGGAATCGCTGTTGCGCTCCATGTTCTTTGACCCGAAGCGCTACGATCTGGCCAAGGTCGGGCGGTACAAGTTCAACCAGAAGCTTTCCATGCGCAACCGCATAAGGGGCTACTATCTGGCCGAGGACGTTATCGACACCAACACCGGCGAGATCGTGGCCGAAGCCGGTGACAAGGTTACGTTACAGACAGCCGACGCCATCCAGAATTCCGGCGCGGGATTCGCCTGGGTACAGGTGGAAGACCGCAAGGTAAAGGTGCTAAGCAACCTGGCGGTGGTCGCGAACGACTATCTCAAGCCTTACGGAATCGATCCTCTGGAGGTCGGCATTAAGGAAAACGTGTACGCGCCCGTATTGATGGAACTGTTGGAAAAGTACGAAGACCCGCGCGAGCTAAAGGACGCCCTGCGCAACAACCTGTCGCGCCTTGTTCCCAAGCACATAACGCTTGAGGACATAATGGCCTCTATAAACTATGTGATAAATCTGGATTACGGCATTGGCGGAAAGGACGACATAGACCATCTTGGCAATCGCCGGATCCGCGCGGTGGGCGAGCTTTTGCAGAATCAGTTCCGCATCGGCCTCACGCGTATGGAGCGCGTCGTAAAAGAGCGTATGACCATTCAGGATATGGACGTGGTTACGCCGCAGGCGCTGATAAACATCCGCCCCGTCACGGCTTCCATCAAGGAGTTCTTTGGAAGTTCGCAGTTATCGCAGTTTATGGATCAGACGAATCCGCTGGCCGAGCTCACACACAAGCGCAGACTGTCGGCTCTGGGGCCCGGGGGGCTTTCGCGCGACCGCGCCGGTTTCGAGGTTCGCGACGTTCACTTCTCGCATTATGGGCGCATGTGCCCCATCGAGACGCCTGAAGGCCCAAACATCGGCCTGATAAACTCTCTTGCGACTTACGCACGTATCAACGAATACGGATTTATCGAATCACCTTACAGATACATTGACAAAACCGGCAGCGTTCCGGTGGTTTCTCAGAAATTCGCGTACATCACCGCCGACGAAGAGGAAAACTACACCGTCGCCCAGGCCAACGAGCCGCTTGGAGATGATGGGCGCTTTCTGCACAGGAAGGTGGCGGGGCGTCACCGCGAGGATATTATTGAGCTTGAAGCGGCGAATATCGACCTGATGGACGTATCGCCCAAGCAGATCGTGTCCGTGGCAACCGCCCTTATACCGTTTTTGGAAAACGACGACGTAACCCGTGCCCTGATGGGCTCCAACATGCAGCGTCAGGCCGTGCCGCTCTTGTGCACCGATTCGCCGATAATAGGCACGGGCATGGAATACAAGGGGGCAAGAGACTCCGGCGTTGTGGTGATCTCCAAGCAGCCCGGCGTGGTTGACAGCGTGGTGGCCAACGAGGTCATAATCCGCACGGAAGACGGCAAGCGTCAGTCTTACAAGCTCACCAAGTTCATGCGCAGCAATCAGGGTACGTGCATCAATCAGCGGCCGCTGGTCTTCAAGGGTCAGGTTGTGGAAGCCGGCGAAATTATCGCCGACGGCCCGTCAACCGACCACGGAGAGCTTGCGCTGGGTAAGAATCCGCTGATAGGCTTCATGACATGGGAAGGCTTTAACTACGAGGACGCAATCCTCCTTTCCGAAAAGCTTGTTGAAGAGGACGTCTACACGTCCATTCACATAGAGGAATACGAACTGGAATCCCGCGATACAAAGCTGGGGCCGGAGGAAATAACGCGCGACATCCCCAACATCGGCGAAGACGCCATGAAAGACCTGAACGAACACGGTATAATCCGCATAGGCGCCGAGGTCGGCCCCAACGACATACTTGTCGGCAAGGTGACCCCAAAGGGCGAAACGGAGCTGACCGCAGAGGAACGCCTGCTTCGCGCCATATTCGGCGAAAAGGCGCGCGAGGTGCGCGACACGTCCCTGCGCGTGCCGCACGGTGAAAGCGGCATAATCGTAGACGTAAAAATATTCTCGCGCCTCAACAGCGACGAGCTGCCGCCCGGTGTGAACCAGCTTGTGCGGGTGTATATCGCCCAGAAGCGCAAGATTTCCGTGGGCGATAAAATGGCCGGAAGACACGGCAACAAGGGCGTTATATCCCGCGTGCTGCCTATCGAAGACATGCCGTTTCTGCCGAACGGCCGCCCGCTTGACATCGTGCTGAACCCCCTGGGCGTACCGTCACGCATGAACATCGGCCAGGTGCTTGAAGTCCATCTTGGCCTTGCCGCCAAGGTATTGGGCTGGAAGGTCGCCACGCCGGTATTCGACGGCGCGAACGAATACGACATCATGGACACCCTCGATCTGGCAAACGACTACGTGAACATGGAGTGGGAAGCCTTCTCCGTTAAGTGGAAGGAAATCGTGGAGGAAGACATTTATAACAAGCTCTATGAAAACCGCCACAACCGCGAGGAGTGGAAGGGAGTGCCCATCAGCCGCGACGGCAAGATAGAGCTTCGCGACGGGCGTACCGGAGAGAAGTTCGACAACCCCGTAACCGTGGGCTACATGCACTACTTAAAACTCCACCATCTGGTAGACGACAAGATACACGCGCGCTCGACGGGCCCGTACTCGCTTGTAACTCAGCAGCCGCTTGGCGGCCGCGCGCAGTTCGGCGGGCAGCGCTTCGGCGAAATGGAGGTTTGGGCGCTGGAAGCCTACGGCGCGTCCTATGCGCTGCAAGAAATTTTGACGGTCAAGTCCGATGACATTGTAGGAAGGGTCAAGACCTACGAGGCGATTGTCAAGGGCGAAAACATCCCCGAACCGGGCGTGCCCGAATCTTTCAAGGTGTTGCTCAAGGAGCTCCAGGCCCTTGCGCTGGACGTCCGTATTTTGATGGCCGACCAGACAGAGGTCTTAATCAAGGAATCCATTGAAGACATCGACGACCTCAACGTCAACATCGAGGGCGCGGAGCCAAAGGGCGACGATATCGCGCAGAGGAGGAGCCTGGCGTTCAGCGACATTGAAGACTCCGAAGGTGATTTTGACGACGATCTCGACGACGAGTTGGATGATGAAGATGAATTGGGCGACGAACTTGACGACATTGGCGATGAGGAAGACGAAGAACCGGAGGGCGAAGCCTTTAAAAGCTTAGACAAGGGTATGAAGAGCGGCGCAAAGTCTGCTAAGTTCAGCTCCGCTCCCGACTTCGACGGCGAAGAATTTGAAAAAGGTATCGACGATCTAGACTCAGCGCAAGCCGAACTGTTCGCGTCCTCAAGAATAATGAGCTCGAAGGTTCCCGAGGCGCTGGAGTCTTTCGACGACGACTTCTCCGATCTGGACGATGAGTATTAATACTATATAAGGGTGATTCCAATGGCAAACCCGAACCAGAATGACCAAGCGATATCGTTTGATTCCATAAAAATCGGCTTGGCCTCCCCCGAAAAGATCAGGGAATGGTCGAAAGGCGAGGTCAAGAAGCCGGAAACAATAAATTACCGCACGCTAAAGCCCGAGCGCGACGGCCTGTTCTGCGAGAAGATATTCGGGCCGAACAAGGACTGGGAGTGCCACTGCGGAAAGTACAAGCGCATACGCTACAAGGGCGTTGTATGCGACCGCTGCGGCGTCGAGGTTACAAAGTCGAAGGTGCGCCGCGAGCGCATGGGGCACATCGAACTGGCCGCGCCGGTATCGCATGTATGGTACTTCCGCGGAATACCCAGCCGGATGGGTCTTATACTGGCCATGAGTCCGCGCGCTCTTGAGAAGGTGCTCTACTTCGCGTCGTACATTGTACTTGACCCCGGTGAGACGGGGCTTACCTACAAGCAGCTTATGACCGAAAAGGAGTACCGCGAGGCTATCGAGAAGTACGGCTCATCCTCGTTCAAGGTGGGGATGGGTGCCGAGTCCATTAAAGAATTGCTGCAAAACATCGACCTGGAGGGCGAATCCGAAGAACTTAGAAAGGGTCTTCGCGATTCCGCCGGGCAGAAGCGTTTGCGGTACATCAAGAAGCTGGAGGTCATAGAATCGTTCCGTATTTCGGGAAACAGGCCGGATTGGATGATACTGGACGCGATTCCCGTTATCCCGCCGGATTTGCGCCCGATGGTGCAGCTTGACGGCGGACGCTTCGCCACCAGCGACCTTAACGACCTTTACCGCCGTGTTATAAACCGCAATAACCGCCTCAAGCGTCTGCTAGACCTGGGCGCGCCGGATATAATTGTGCGCAACGAGAAGAGGATGCTCCAGGAGGCCGTGGACGCGCTGATCGACAATGGGCGGCGCGGACGTCCCGTCACCGGGCCCGGCAACCGTGCGCTCAAGTCCCTGTCGGACCTGCTGAAAGGCAAGCAGGGCCGCTTCCGTCAGAACTTGCTTGGAAAGCGCGTGGATTACTCCGGTCGTTCGGTAATAGTCGTGGGGCCCAACCTCAAGATTTATCAGTGCGGGCTGCCCAAGGAAATGGCCATAGAGCTCTTCAAGCCGTTCGTAATGAAGAAGCTTGTGCAGGAGAACTTCGCCCACAACATCAAGTCCGCCAAGCGTATGGTCGAGCGGCTGCAGCCGGAAGTCTGGGACGTCCTCGAGGATGTCATAAAGGAACACCCTGTAATGCTCAACCGCGCTCCGACTCTGCACAGGCTGGGTATACAGGCTTTCGAGCCGGTGCTGGTCGAAGGGCGCGCTCTCAAGCTTCATCCGCTTGTGTGTACGGCGTTCAACGCCGACTTCGACGGCGACCAGATGCCCGTGCATGTGCCGCTCTCCGTAGAGGCGCAGGCCGAGTGCCGCTTCCTGCTTCTCGCGCCCAACAACCTGCTCAAGCCTTCGGACGGCGCGCCCGTAACGGTGCCGTCGCAGGACATGGTGCTTGGGATATACTACCTGACAATCGAAAAAGAGGGCGAGCTCGGCGAAGGCAAGTACTTCCTGGACGAAAACGAGGCAATACTGGCATATGAAAACGGCGCGATAACCCTTCACGCAAAGATACATGTCCGTCGTACGATAGAAGTAGGCGGTGAGCGATACCAGAAAGTGATTCCTACTACTGTGGGGCGGATAATATTCAACGAAGCCATTCCGCAGGACATCGGCTTTGTTGACCGCAGCGTCTTCGACAACAAGTTTCTGTTTGAGGTCGACTACCTTTGCGACAAAAAGGCGCTGGGCCGCATAATCAGCCGCTGTATTAACAAGTACGGCTCGATCAACACATCGATTGTGCTGGATAACATCAAGCAGCTGGGCTTTAAATACTCGACAATCGGGGCGTTCACCACGTCCGTATACGATATGGAGGTTCCCGAGGTAAAGGCGAAATACCTGGAGGAAGCCGAGACCGCCGTAGACAACGTGGGCAAGATGTTCCGCCGCGGCCTCATGACCGACGAGGAACGCCACAACAAGGTAATAGAGATATGGAGCAGCGCGAACGACAAGATCGCCGACGCTCTAATCAAGGGTCTTGGCCGCTACAACCCCATATTCATGATGGCGAACTCCGGCGCGCGCGGCTCCAACAACCAGATAAAGCAGCTGGCGGGAATGCGCGGCCTTATGGCCAGCCCCAAGGGCGGCGTTCTGGAGCTGCCGATAAAGTCCAATTTCCGCGAGGGTCTGTCCGTGCTTGAGTACTTTATATCGGCGCACGGCGCGCGCAAGGGTCTGGCGGACACTGCGCTGCGCACGGCGGATTCGGGCTATCTGACCCGCCGTCTGGTGGACGTGTCTCAGGATATAGTAATCCGTGAGTGGGACTGCGTACAGCCGGAGGAAGAGAAGCCCGGCTTGTGGGTATCGGCGTTTATGGACGGCAGCGAGGTTATCGAGCCGCTGGTTGACAGAATCCGTGGTCGCTGGTCTCTGCTTGACATTGTCAATCCGTCCACGGGCGCGCAGATTGTCGCGGCGGACTCCCTGATCAGCCCGGATCAGGCCGAAAAGATTGTGGAAGCCGGAATCGAGAACGTATACATCCGCACAGTGTTGACGTGCCGCTCCCGCGTAGGGCTGTGCTCCAAGTGCTACGGCGCGAACATGTCGTCGGGCAGAGCCGTCCGCATCGGCGAGGCCGTGGGCATCATCGCGGCTCAATCCATCGGCGAGCCGGGTACGCAGCTTACAATGCGAACATTCCAGACAGGCGGCATCGCCAGCAACGAGGACATCACCCAGGGCCTTCCCCGCGTCGAGGAGCTCTTCGAGGCGCGCAAGCCCAAGGGTCTGGCCATTATCGCCGAATTCGGCGGCAAGGTGCTGGTCAGCGACACAAAGAAGAAGCGAGAGGTCGTCGTCACCAACGAAGAGACTGGCGAATACAAGGACTACTTGATACCATACGGTTCCCGAATAAAGGTATACACCGGCGACGTGATAGAGGCCGGCGACGAATTGACGGAGGGCAGCGTCTACCCCCACGACATACTCAAGATAAAGGGCATACGCGGCGTGCAGGATTATATGCTGCAAGAGGTTCAGCGCGTATACCGGCTTCAGGGCGTTGACATAAACGATAAGCACATCGAAGTTATCGTCCGCCAGATGCTAAAGCGCGTCAAGGTCGAGGAGAACAACGACACCACACTCCTGACCGGGTCGCTCACAGACTGGCTGGAATTCGAGGAACTTAACGAAAAAGCCACGGAACACGGCCTGGAACCGGCCATCGGCCAGCGTGTGCTGCTGGGCATCACCAAGGCTTCCCTCGCCACGGACTCGTTCCTGTCCGCGGCATCCTTCCAAGAGACGACGCGCGTGCTTACAGAGGCCGCGATAAAGGGCAAGATCGACCCGCTCATCGGCCTCAAGGAGAACGTCATCATCGGCAAGCTGATTCCGGCGGGCACGGGTATGCAGTCCTACCGCGACATCGACGTCAAGCCGGCCGCAGAGCAATTTGCCAGCTATGACCTTGGAGCCGTCGGTGACTAATAAGCATTTCAAAGGGTTCAAAGGCGGGGGCTTTGTAAAAGCTTTCCGCCTGAGCCCTTTTGCTGTTTCTGATAACATACATATTACAGGGGGTTTCATCATGAGAACGGTGTTTAAGAAGTGCTTTACAACATTGCTTGCAGGTTTGATGATAGGTCAGTTGCTTGTCGTTTCAGTCTATGCTGAAATTCCCGCTCAGAGCGCCAGGGAAGAATTGTCACGATGGGTTGTGGGTACGGGGGCAATACTTAACGTCCGATCCGGGTTACATCACCGAAGCTTCGAGGGTGAAAGGCATGAGCAAAGGGTAGACCCGAGAGCGCAAAATCTTTATGAACGTCTTTATGAACAAGATCCAGAGATTGCGGCTTTTTATCGCGCATCTGTTATAGATGGGGCGGCACAATTAAATGATATGGCCTTTGTGAGGCGCGCTCTTGAGGGGTCGTGGAACATAAGAAGTGCGGAAGACTTAGAGCGGCAGATAGCAAATTTGCTTGAGGGCAGGGGGCACAGCCGTCAGTTTATGGAATCTTATGAGGTATTTAGCGCGGCCTTGGTCGAGTTTGCGGATTTTGACGAGGCTTATGGGCTTGATGAAGAGCTTGTGCTGGAACGTTTTCTGATGTATTTCATCGAACAAAGCTTCGACGTCGAAGCGGTGGGGCTTGTCGAGAGTATACTCTATTTTGGCGAAAAGTGGGGAGACAGGGGTATCGCAGCATGGGATTGGGTGCGTGTGGGCACATTGGTTAACATGGGATATATAGCGGAGTTTATCAGCCATGAAGAAGGGATCAGGTTGATGGAGCCGGCGTCTAACCTTCTGAAGCTGCACTTTTCTGATTGGGATGAGGTAATAGATAATTATATGGATGGTTATGTTTACTGGGCCAGGGCAGGAGGTACAGCCGCCGTTACTGTCAATCTCGAAGTGGTACGGCGAAGGCTGGATTTCCACAGGTTAAGGCTTGACTATCTTAGGCTTGGCGATAATGATTTAAACCCATTTAACGATGACTTTTTTGATAGGACGCCGATTGTTAATTTGGAAAGGACTATCCGACTGACACAAGAACTGTTACTTGGATACTGGTATTTAGAGAATGAGTGGAATAATGTTGAACACTACTTTAACGTTGATGGAAGCTTTATAAGCGTGTTTGATCGTGCGGACGGTACATCAATGAAGCTCACGGGCGCTTATCGTATTGACGATAGGGGAGCTCTTCGCCTCAGACATTATAATATGGACACAGGCGATGGTTTGAGGCCTATAGATGACGACCAAGTACGATTGTTGGGTTCTTTTGGCTTTCTTACAAGTGACGGCAACAATTTGGTAAACATAAGTGTTTTTAATGGACAACCAAGTATAGCGACAAGAAGCGAAGGTACATTGATTGAAAGTTTTGGGCAGCGCTAGGTGGGGAAGTTATGAGACTGGAAAATTTACTGACGCGGGTCGAAAAGCCCGCAAGATACATCGGCAACGAGATAAATATGGTTGTGAAACCGCCGCAAAGCGTAGAGATACGCTTTGCGTTTGCGTTCCCCGATGTTTACGAGGTCGGGATGAGCCACATGGGGCTGTGGCTGTTGTACTTCATGCTGAACAGGCGGGAGGATACGTATTGTGAAAGGGTGTTCGCGCCGTGGCTGGACATGGAGGAGCTGATGCGAAGCGAGGGCGTGCCTCTGTGGGCGCTCGAGACAGGGGACGATATTGCCGGCTTCGACTTCCTTGGCTTTACGCTGCAATACGAGATGAGCTACAGCAATGTGGTTAATATGCTTGATTTGGCGGGGATGCCGATACTGGCGAGTGAGCGCGCGGACGACGGGCCGGTTGTGATAGCGGGGGGGCCGTGCGCGTACAATCCCGAGCCGCTGGCGGACATTGTCGACGTGTTCTACATCGGCGAGGGCGAGGCAAGCTTGAACATTGTGTTGGACAAATATCGCGAACACAAGAGAAGCGGGGGCGGCAAGCGCGAGTTCCTGGAGTCAATACTCTACGTGGAAGGTGTGTACGTGCCGCGTTTCTATGACGTCGGCTACAATAGCGACGGAACGCTTCGCGCGTTTGAGCCGAACCATCCCGGTGCGCCGAGGACGGTGATCAAGACGGCTGTGCGCGACCTCGAGGCGCTGGAGTATCCGGCGGTACAGCTTGTGCCGCTGATCGAGACGGTGCATAACCGCGTGATGCTGGAGTTGTTCCGGGGGTGTGTTCGGGGCTGCCGCTTCTGTCAGGCGGGCTTTGTCAGCCGTCCGGTGCGGGAGAACAGCCCGGCCAAGCTGCTTTCCCAGGCCGAAGGATTGATAAGTGCGACGGGTCATGAGGAAATATCCCTGTTGTCCCTGTCTACCAGTGACTACACGGGTTTTGCTGAGCTTACGTCCGGCCTTGTGGATGCCTGTACGCCCAAGAACGTCAACCTGTCCCTGCCGTCGCTCAGGGTGGACGCTTTTCCTCTGGAACTGATGCGCAAGGTGCAGGCTGTGCGCAAGTCTTCGCTGACATTCGCGCCGGAGGCGGGGAGCCAGCGCATGAGGGACGTAATCAACAAGGGTCTGACCGAGGAAGAGATCCTGACGGGAATCAGGACGGCTTTCGGCGGCGGATGGCAGCGTCTGAAGCTGTACTTCATGATCGGGCTTCCGGGAGAAACGGACGAGGATGTACTGGAAATAGCGCGGCTGTGCGAGAAAATTGCGGACGCGTATTACGAGAACAACAAGAAGGTGCGCCCGCTTAGCTTGATTGTGAGCGTATCGGGATTTGTGCCCAAGCCTTTTACTCCATTCCAATGGGAAGGGCAGACCGGCCGCGTCGAAATCGCGCGCAAGCAGGAACTGCTGCGCAAGGCCATCCGTAAGCGCCAAATAACGCTGAACTACCACGATTCGCTGCTTTCCTGCGTGGAGGGGGCGATCTCCCGGGGGGGAAGGAGAGTTGGCGCGGCCATAATAAGGGCGTGGCAGTTGGGCGCGCGCTTTGACGGCTGGAGCGATCATTTCAAGTACGAGACGTGGCGGCAGGCGTTTGAGGAAGCGGGGCTTGACATGGACGCGGGCGAAAAAGGACGCGCCTCGGACGAGCTTCTCCCGTGGGGTCACATCGACGTAGGTGTGAGCCGCGCGTACCTTCTGCGCGAACGCGACAACGCCTTTGCAGGCATAGTCACGCCGAACTGCCGTGAAGGGTGTTCCGGCTGCGGCGCTGCGGCATTCGGGGGAGGTGTGTGTCACGGCTGATTTTGTGGACTATCGCTTGGAGTATTCTAAACTTGAGATGATGAAGTACATCGGGCATATCGACCTGATGAAGCTGTTTCACAAGCTGTTCAGGATGTCGGGGCTGCCGATAGTTTTCTCTCAGGGCTTTAACCCGCATCAGATATTCACTATTGCTCACCCCTTGTCCCTTGGAATGGAGGGGCAGAGCGAGCTTGCCGATTTTCGATTGAGCGCCGAAGTGGACGCCGCTGAAATAGTGGACGCGCTAAATTCGTGTGCGCCGGTCGGCTTGTGTGTCAGCCGCGCGCGTACGCTTGTCAAGGGCGAAAAAAACTGCGCCGCGCTTGTGGCGGCGGCGGATTACAGGGTGTGCTGCGGAGCGCACGCGGGCTTGTCCGTCGCTGTTCTCGCCATTTTGTCGCGCGACGAAATCGTGACCGTCAAGCGAACTAAGTCGGGCGCGTCTCAGTCGGACATACGCAAGGATATAATCGGTCTGACCGAACACGGGCCGGGCACGCTCGATATGCGTATTTCCGCGGGCAGCGCCGCGAATCTCAAGCCCCAGCTCGTCATGAGCGAAGTATTCCGCGAACTGGGCGCGCAGTACGACGAAAACACGCTGAATTACACGCGGATACAGCTTCTGCGCCGCCAAGGCGACGGCTTCGAGCGGCTGGATTAAGAACCAGCGGTCAATAACCGAAATGCTGGCTAGAAGTGGCGGAAAACCGGGGACTGTCCCATGAAGCCCGGTTTTGGCTTCGCAGGGTGGAGTTCGACCTTCTAGACGGCGTTGAGCGTTATTGATCGCTGGTTCTTAGCTTTGTATATCAAATGAAACACGTCGAGCAACTTGTATTTTCTTAGCATATATGTTATAATCCGCTCAATCACACCGTATAGGGCGGTTATTTGGGCTTGCACACCCTCACGTAACAACATCACTAACAGAGGGGAGGTGAGGCCCCATGTCGGCGTATGAAACTGCTATGCTTATCCTGGTAAGCTTGTCAATGGCTATTTCGCTTGGTAATTTTGCTGTGAGGCATGTCCTGAAATTTTTGGACGACAGGTACAAAAAATAGCCGCTCCTGAATTCGCGTTCGGAATTGCGGCTACTTTTCAGAGTAGTGCGCAAGCCTTAACCGTCTTAATACGATGTGGCCAGAGGGCGCCTGCAAACGCCCTCGTTTTTATTGTATCCTTATTATATCACGCTTATGATCTTATTGCAAGTATTTTTAAAAATACTTGAGCCTGGTGAGCAAAAATTTTGTTATAGATATTGCAATTGGTCATGTTATCTGGTAGAATGTGATGATTGTTGAAAAGTCAAAGGAGGTGCAAGAGATGGCAAGGTGCAATTTATGCGACAAGAGCGTCCGCACGGGGCGTAGAATAAGCATTACGCGCAGCCAGGTTTCACGCCGCGCGAACCGTACATGGAAACCCAACATAAAGAAGATCAAAGTCAACGACAACGGCACTCACAAGACCGTGAGCATCTGCACAAGATGTTTGCGCTCGGGCAAGGTTACAAGGGCGGTATAATTGCATGGCGTACACTCGAAGCTTAGGCATTGCATGGGCAATGCCTTTTTGCGTTGTTACTCATCTGCCAGGTTTATGCAATATTTGCAGTTTTCGATCAATTGTTCCTCTATCGTGGGCGTGTATGTGACCTTATTAGCCGTTTCTACCAGCAGATAACGCAGCATTGCCTTTGTGCGACAAGGGATAGACTTTGGGGTAAAATATTGTATTGTTTTGCAGTCCGTACTTGTGATAGAGTTGTATGCAACCAACTTTATTCAGAGGAGGAATGCTATTGTCATTATCTATGCTTGCTAACCGCTATGCTCACTCCACTCTCTCGTTTAGTAATCTTAGGGGCAGCCGCCGTCATGAACTTACTCAGCAGATGTTGCAAAGCTATCTTGAAGGTGCTAATGATGTGGATGTCGAAATGCAGGCGGCAATTCGTAGAGGGTATGTGCCTGTAAGGCGCGCAGGAAATGTCAATACGCAACTAGGCCAATCCCTACTTGAAGAACTTGAACGCGCACTGGACAGGGTATTGGAGTACGAGGAGCTAGACGAGGAATCAGGCAGAGATTCTTCGCCTCGTGCATTGCAGATAATCAGATACCTTCAAAAGCAAGCTTATCTAACCGGGGCGGCAACAAGGCGTGCAGACTTCGGTGAGAATCTTGTGCTTGTGGTTCTTCGCAGAACAGGGACGGAGGATTGCGCAAGATATGTTGGACGTGTCTTCGTAGATGATGTATACTCAAGTGGAGAGATGTACCAAACACCACGCGGTTACAGTTCTTGGCACGCTGTAACCGGACGTTTTATGCGGCGTACAAGATACCCTTTGCTTTCAGAGGCCATTGCCGGAGGCTTGTATCACTACGGTTGCAAGTGCTGGCATATATCCTATTTTGATGGTGTAACCCAAACGGATTATCAAGGAGAACGCCTGCCGAGCTTTGTGGATTTTGACCCCGGATTTGACGGAAGCTTTGGCGAAGACGATGCTCTGTATGCTGTCAGAAGTTATCTAAACCAACAAAACATTAACCCGTCAGCTATGCGCGGATTTTGGACTTCAAGAAACGTCCACTATCAGCGTAATGTTCCGGCTTCGCTGGACGAACGCATAAGGCAATATCTGGTGTATATTCTTGGTGAGGAGCATGGCGATACACACGAAGCCTACTTTATCTATCACAACTTGCTCAACATTTTGGCGGCACAAATGCTCTTACGCGGTGACTTTGACCCAACATCAATAAGTAATGAGGAAATTAGCAGCCTACTAACAAACCTCCTTGCTGGTCGTAGTTCAAGTGGCAGGAACAGCATGGGTCAAAGCTTTGGCGGCATAAACGACATGAGCAGCTACGCCGAATTCAGACGGTTATACGCCTTCTTGCAGAACTTCGATGATGCATCCAGTCTGGACGTAGCTTTTGTGGTGAGTTTCTTCCGCTATATGGACAACCACAGCGATGTGAGCCTTACGAACATATCACAGAGCAACGTTCGCATATCTGGTGCTAGGGTTGTAGTCGATTTCCTGAATGGCATTAGCGACGAAGAGGCGATGTTCTTATTCTTGTCCTACGTTTGGGCGACCAATTCCGGCAGAACATACGAACAAAGCCGGGCTATGTTCAGCTTCGGCCAAGCCGGCGCTGGGATTATCCTTGGTGCTGCCGGGGCTATGGCCACAGGCGCGGCTTCAGCGGGAGCAGTTAGAGGGATTAGCACTACAACAAGACACGGAAATCCAGGCAGGCATCTTGAATGGCCACATGAGCATGGTCCGCGCGCCAGTAACTAATAAATGAGGAGGGTTTAAACATGCCCATCGTATCTTTTTGTGATTTTGCAAGAATTATGTCGTATGACGTAAGCAGGAAATCAGACCCCTGCATTGAAGTGTCGTTTAAAGTGAGCGATTCGTTGCGATACCAAGATTCATGGCTTGGTAAAATGCTGGATAAAGAAACAAATCAACCGGTTTATTGGCTAGGGCTAGTTCCAGATGGGTCGGAAGCGTATGACTATGACAGCTTTGAAATGCTTTCAAATGCCGCTGTATTTAATGGCAAGAGCTTGAGAGAAATTTGGGGGAAGCTCATCATTGTTTCAATCGACGGGGGAGATGTCTCAGATATTATTCCATATTACCTAACAACTATAGTAAACGACATTGAATAAGTTGATTTCCTCTCACTATTATAAAAGCCGTTTGCTATAACAAAGACTATCATTTATAGTCAATAAATTGACTCACATCAAGGTGCATATCATGGTTAAGTTGATATGCACCTTGAACTACATACTCTTGCAAATCTAATCTTAATGCGGTATTGCAAAGTCAATCCCCGTCAGCTATGCGAGGGTTCTGGGTTTCAAGAAATGTTCACTATCAGCGTAATGTTCCTGCTTCGCTGGACGAGCGTATCCGGCAGTATCTTGTATATCTTCTTGGTGATAATCATGGCGACTCTCATGAAGCCTACTTCATCTATCACAATCTGCTAAACATCTTGGCGACCCATATGATGCGTAGCGGTGACTTTGACCCAACATCCATAAGCAATGAGCAAATAAGCAGTCTGCTTGTGAATTTTCTTGCCGGGCGTGGTTCAAGCGGGCGTGACAGTACTGGGCAGAGCTTCGGCGCTATAGGCGACCTGTCCAGCTATGATGAATTTAGGCGATTGTAAGCATTCTTGCAGAACTTTGATAACGCACTGGGTTTTGATGTAGCTTTCGTAATGAACTTCTTTCGTTATATGGACAATCGCAGCGATGTAAGCCTAACTAACATCTCGCATGGCAATGTTCGCCAAGCGGGTGCAAATGCTGTTGCAGGTTTTCTCCAAGACATTAGCAACGAAGAGGCGATGTTCTTATTCTTATCCTATGTATGGGCGACCAACTCTGGCAAGACTTATGAAGAAAGTCGCGTTATGTTCAGCTTCGGGCACGCCGGTGCGGGGATTATCCTAGGTGCTGCTGGTGCTATGGCTACAGGTGCGGCTTCAGCTGGAGCAGGCAGAGCTATTAGTCCTACGACAAGTCGACTACCAATGCAACAACGACCAAGTGTGTGGACACATAGGGAAGCGCCAATGCGCACTCTGTGGAATACTCGAGAAGAATTTAACTTCTCACCATATGCAGATGCACATATGCGTAATTTCAGAAGATTTGTGCCAGTTCAATCTCTAAGAGAAGTCATACGATATAGGACGAGTGTACCTGATCCGCGTGGAAGTGTTTCACGGATGTACTATTCAACTGCCTATATACATCGGAACGGTAGGTGGGCTAGGTATAACATCGAAGTTTTGTTCGATAGTAATACCAACACAATTTGGCACTTTAAGTACACCGATGAAGCAATTGGTAACCTACCTGCAATAACGACAAATCCACCAAGAATACCACGACGATAGGAGGATACGTATGGGATTTAGCTCGAAAGATATGCTTGGCAAGACAGGTGATTTACACCACCGTATGAAGTACAATTTTGGGGGGCATCCAGATGACTTTGAAGCGGTATTTGGTGCAGTATTTCATGGCATTGACGCAGGTGCAATTTCAAGTGAAGAGCTTGAGCAAATACTTGAGTTCTTCAAAATGAATGGGCGTGAAAGATTGTTTTACTTAGTTGATTCTTATATCAACGAGAAATTCAATAGCTACACATTTGAAAGCATATTCCATGTACTGTATCGTGATGAGTGGGGCACAGACCTATCTAAAGAAGAGCGTGAACTTATGGGGCATATCTTTGACATAGGTTCGCGATTCTCACCTAATGAAGAAGACCACAAAAACTACCCTGGCATGTACTACACCGAGCAAGAATTAAGAGCCGTAGCAGACAAAGTATATCGGACTTTAATTGACAAGTAAGCTAACTTCAAGGTGCATGTCACAGATAATACGATATGCACCTTGAGCTACATATCACGTAAATCCAGCGCTTATGCGTCGTTGTAAAGTTCATCCCCTGAGCGACAAAGGGTTACCTTTGCCGACGATCAACTACCATATGTATAATCACAGGGAACAATCACATGAAGTACAATATTTTCATATTTCTGCTTTAGATGCCGCACTGTGTATCCGGCCTTTATGTCGAAATCCCATTTGATGCCGCATATGAAGGTTGTTATGCCCTCTTGGATCAGACTTTCAACCACAGCCCAAAGGCGTGGAATCATATCGAGAATTTCCGAGTCCGATATTCGACCATGTCCCGCAAAGAAAGCCATTTATTGTTTATTACTCATATGTAACCTCGTACATTTTTTTACAGTATATCACAAATAATAGTTGTTAACAACAACTAAAATAAGTTTCATAAATCATACTGTAATTGTTACGATATATGTAGGTGATAGAGCATGGAAAGATTGAAGTTATTACGTGGAGAAAAAGGAATTAGTCAGGAAAAGCTGGCTGAAAAGGTCGGTAGTTCTCAGCAACTTATCCATAAATACGAACATGGAAGTGAACCGGATATAGAGGCAATGAAGCGAATTGCCAATTTTTTCAACACGTCAATAGATTATTTTGGTCAGCAACTCAGATTTACGATTTAAAACTGAATACTATCTGGAAGAATTTGAATTGAACGTACATGAAGTTTGTCACATAGAAAAGTATAGAAGTCTGAAGCCTCATATACAAGACGCGGCGGCTCTGCTGATTGGCGAGCTGGCCAAGATACCCGCTGAAGACAGCGAAGATTGTAAACCTTGATTTGCGACATTAATATCTTCCTTAATATCTTCCTTGCCGTACTTAGAAAAAAGTATTGCAAAAAAGTCATAGGTGCGGTATAATAAGGATACAATAAAAACGAGGGCGTCTGCTAACGCCCTCTGGCCACATCGTATTTAGACGGCTAGACTTGCACGACCTGTAAAAATAGCCGCGCTTCCTAACCAGAATCAGGAGCGGCTATTTTTTATACCTGTCGTCCAGAAATTTCAGGACATGCTTTACTGCAAATTTACCGATTGACATAGCCAATGGCAAGCTTACGAGAACAAGCATAGCAGTTTCATATGCCGACATGGGGCCTCACCTCCCCTCTGTTAGTGATGTTGTTACGTGAGGGTGTGCAAGCCAAATATACCGCCCTAGTACGATGTGGTTGACAAATTATAACGCGGCTGTTATGGAAATACAAGCTGTTCATATATCACAGCGTCGATATCTTCCCTGTCGCATTTAGAAAAAAGTATTGCAAAAAAGTCATAGGTGCGGTATAATAAGGATACAATAAAAACGAGGGCGCGACAACGCCCTCTGGCCATACCGTATTTAGACGGTTGGACTTGCACAGCTAATAAAAATAGCCGCGTTTCCCAACTACTAATCAGGAGCGGCTATTTTTTATACCTGTCGTCCAGAAATTTCAGGACATGCTTTACTGCAAATTTACCGATTGACATAGCCAGCGGCAAGCTTACGAGAACAAGCATAGCAGTTTCATATGCCGACATGGGGCTTCACCTCCCCTCTGTTAGCGATGTTGTTACGTGAGGGTGTGCAAGCCAAATATACCGCCCTAGTACGGTGTGGTTGACAAATTATAGCATGGCTGTTATGGAAATACAAGCTGCTTATGCTGTAAAATGCAAAAGAGATTGAGCGCGGGCCCAATCTCTTTTTTGTGTTATCGCAGCAGCAGAAGTTTCTGGCCTTGCTCGAGCGCCTTGGGGTTTTCCAGCTCGTTGAGATGGAGCAGCCCGTCTATGGAGGTGTTGTATTTCTTGGCGATATTCCAGAGCGTGTCGTCCTTCTGGACTACGTAGAGCACCATGCTGGCCATGGAGCCAAGCTTTGCGGGCTCGATGTCGGAGAATGAGATGTCGGTAATCATGTTGCACTGGCGTTCGTCGACGACCTGTATTCCGAAGGAGAGCAGGAAGCGCAGCTCGACCTCGGAAGTGCTGAGCATATTGAAGCCCACGTGGTCGTTGGAGAGGTCCATGATGATGTTCATGCCGGGGGACGAGCCCTTTGTGTCTATGAGTTGGCGGAACGGCAGTATTGTCTTGTGCGAAAACAGCGGAACGTCGTCGTTTTCCGCGACGTACAGTATATCCGCCGCGATGATGCCCTCGACCACGACCTTGTCGTCCATCACCTTGCAGTCGTCGATAGTGGGCTTGCCGCTTACGCGCAGGATCGAGAGCATCGGCGGCGCGTCGGACGGAAGCTGTACGACCTCCTTGAAGGGACACTGGTTCTTGTTGCGGGAAATCAGTTTGGGGTACTTGATTGGTGTTTTCGATATGTCCAGCTCTTTGTTGATGCAGTAGGCGTCCTCCAGCACGTCAAGGTTTTCGACGGAGTGTATCTTCGCGACGACCGCCAGGGTTACGTCGACGTCGATCACGCGGTCTTCGCCGTCGGAGTCCTGCGCGACCTGGGCGCTTATGTGCTGTACCGTCAGCGATACGTCGGCGATCATGTCTTCGCGCGCGGCGTCGACCTCCAGCACGCCGGAGAAGGGAAGTTCGTTTTCCACGATCTCTATCAGGCGTCCCTCTTCCTGTTCGCTGTACAGGTTTGTTACCACCAGTTCGCCGTTTATCGTAACCTTGCCGCTGCTTACGCGTACGTCCTGGCGCCCAAGCGTCGCGTATGTCTGCAATATGCCGCCGATGTTGGGCTTGCCGACGGGAATTATGAACGACTCGCCGACACTGATCCTGTCGGTGCGGTTCTCTACACGGCGGTTGATCGCCAGGCTGGTCTTGAGAAGCTGATTGGCGGGGATGTCGCTGATGTTTACCACGACCTCGTGCTCTTCGGTGCGTTCGCAGCTTACGCTTACGTCGGCCACCGCGCGGTAGCTTATTTTGCGGTCGTTTAACATCTTATAGTCGACGTTTGTGAGCTCCGCCGCGACTTCCACCCACATTTCGCGGGTTACGCCGTCTATGTTTATGAAGTCGTCGATAGGCGTGCTCAGGCTCATGCTATGTACCGGCTTCGACGAGCCGCGCCCAAGGTACAGTATGGATATCTCGAGCCGTCCCATAAAGCTGACCCTGTCGTTGCTCACCTCGAACCTGTCGATGCCCACCTTTGCGTCGCTCTGTAGTATCACCGACATGTCGGGCTTTACGTCCGGCACTATGATGTCGCCCTCCAGCAGAACCTGTGTGGTGTTGCGGCCTATCTTCTGCTCCAGGACGATTTTCTCCTTGATTAGTTCATGTCCCAATTTCGTTCCCTCCTATCTCTCATATGCTAAGTATATTATGCGGGATAGGCAAATATGCGTTTGGCAATTTACTGATCTTCAAAAATGTCCTTCAAAACATTCAGGGTTTTTAAAGCCGCGGCAAAATTTAAAGTCTTAATTTGTCTGACCAGCACAGCCGTTTCCGGTATCATACGAAGCTCATCCAATAAGTTTAAGCTGCCGGAACTGCGAGATTCCAGCAAAGGGCTGAGCTTGTCGAAGGTTGCAAAGGCTTTATCCCTGTCAAAGGCTTTATTGGCTGAAAGCTCCAAGGCTTTCGTTTTCGGCTTGACAATGCCCTCAAGTATGCGCGTCAGTTTATTATCTAAAGCAGATAGCTGATTGTCGGTCGGAATTTCCCCATTTTCCAACAAATTTTCTATTTCCTTGGCGCTTTGCGACAACGCGGCTTCGTTAATCAGACCGGCTAACCCCTTGAGAGTATGAGCCAGGCGGTGGGCTGTTTCGATATTTCCCGTATCCAAGGCTTTACGTATGTCAATTAACGTGCTTGTTTGTTTCTTTGCAAAATCTGACCGCAATGTTTCCAGCACTTCGGCGTCATGCTGATAATCATCAATATTTCCGGCAGGCTTAGAAGTGTTCTTCACAGCCGCTTCAATTACTTCCGGCGGCTGCTTGTCCTTTATATACTTGATTAAAATAGTATTCAAATGAACCGTTTGAATCGGCTTTGAAATAAAGCCGTCAAACCCGCTTTTTATGAATTCCTCCGCCTGGCCTATAAGCGCGTTTGCCGTAAGCGTGACTATCGTCTCGGTATAGCCCATATCACGCAGCCTGTGCATAGTCTCGGTACCGTTTAGACCCGGCATCATCTGATCCATAAACACGATGTCGTATACGTTGCCTTCCTTAATTTTTTCTATCGCGTCATAACCGCTTTCGCAAGTCTCTACTTGCAAGCTGTAAAACGCGAGCAAGCCGCGGGCCACATATAAATTGGCGCTTACGTCGTCCACCACAAGCACGCGGCCATAAGGCATGGGCTCCGGTACAAATTTAAATCTGTTATGGACTGACTGTTCGCTTACCTCAAAGCGCTGAAGGCTTTCAGCCATGTCCTTTCCCAAGATCGCGGAGCCGGTTGTTTTCTGCGGAATGCTTACCGTTACGCTTGTACCTGACCCTACTTCGCTTTCTATGTCAACGTTTGCGCCCATCATTTCCGCCAGGCTGTACAAAATCGGCATACCCAGCCCCGTGCCGGACACCGAGCGTATTTCGCGCTCGTGAAAGCGCGTGTAGTCGTGGTACAGCATGTCAAGCTGCTCCGAAGTCATGCCGAGGCCGGTGTCGCGTGTAACAATTACTAACCTCACATAATTTTCCTCAGAATTTCCTTCTTCCCTTTGACATTGCAAGGACAATTCCACCGAGCCTGATTCCGTGTATTTAAATGCGTTTGACAATATATTATTTATGATCTGCTTAATGCGAAGAGCGTCGCCTACAAGGATTTCCGGAAGATTCTCGTCTATACGCACATGAAATTCTATGTCCTTGCTGTTCAGGTTTACTATGTGAGGCTGTACGGCGTCCACAATCAGGCTTGCGACTCCGTATTCCTCAAGCAGCAAGTCCATTTTGCCGGCTTCTATTTTAGAGAGATCCAAAATATCGTTTACAATGCCGAGAAGTATATTCGACGAATCATAAATTTTGGCAAAAGATTCCTCAACAGTTATCGGCAAAGCCGGGTTTTGAAGTTGGATTTCCGAAATGCCCAGAACCGCCGAAATCGGCGTACGTATTTCGTGACTCATTCTGGCCAGAAACTTGCTTTTTGCCCTGCTGCTTTCCTCCGCTATTTCAATGCGCTGCTTTTCTTTCTGCATTTCTTTCAACAGAGTGACATCCTTGGTATAGGTAATTACGATGACGTCATCATTATACTCTGTGCGTACGCCGTCAACTTCCTGAAAAGTTTCCTTGCCGTCATGTATTTCAAAAAACTCGAAGCTGCCGGATCCATCGGCAAATATTTTATCTAAATGCATATTCCAGTATTCCTTTGAGGGAATGCCGCACGGCTGGAAATCAGGCGCATACTTAAACAAGTTGCCGCTATACTCCTCCTTGCTGGAAAATCGGTAGTAGTCGAGGGTGGTTTGATTGCAGTCAAGGGCCCTATGATCCTTATCCCAATATTCAATTGCGAGGGGCGCCGCATTAAACATAAGCCGGATACGCTCGTTCATCTCCTGTTCACGTAATTGTATTTCCAGCTCGCGTTCCCTTTTCATCGCGGCTTTAATCGGACGCAGATCATTTTGATAACAGGCCATCGCAGGCCGGCCCTTATAGCTTACGCGAACCAGTGTGACCTCGCAGGGAATAAGTTCGCCGTCCGTCCGTCTATGGGTAAACTCGAAACGATGGCTGCCTTTTTCAAAAGCCGATATCACATCGTTGAGAAATAAGCTTGCGATAGACATGCCTTCCGAAAGCTTGGGGAAAATTTCATAAAATCTGGCAATCGCCTCATCCTTAGTGGAAAAGCCAAATAACTCCAGCGCGGCTTTGTTGTAATCAATGGCCTCAAACTGCGCTTCCCCGCCTTCCTCGATAACATGTCTACCCAAAAAACATGAAAGAGGCGTCGCGTCCATCATTAGCGAGGCACGCTCGTCCGCTTCGCTGGTTTGGGCAATCGCTTCTTTTATTCCGCGCAAGTCGTGGGTATATCCAACAATCATAACCTTGCCGTTTAGCTCCACACGTACGCATGTAACTTCAACCGGCAGCGGTTTTCCATCTGAAAATTGGTGCATCCATTCGTGCCGGATGATACCTTCCCGCAGCACCTTATCCGCATAATAATCACTCAATACGCTCGAAAGCGTACCGCATGGCTGAAATTCGGGTGAAAACTCGTTGTATCGGCTTATATATTCTTCCTTGCTTGAAAGGTCGAACATCTCAAGGGTTTGGCGGTTGCAGTTGATTATGTTGAAATCTTCGTCCCAGATTTCGATAAGCATAGGCGACGCGTCAAGAAGCATTTGAGTCAGCTCGCCGGCTTCCCACTCTTTCCGCTTAGCGTGGGTTAGCTGTTCGGTGCGTTCGAGAATGGCTTCGCTCATGTCTATGTGAAGCCGAATCCGGTTAAGAAGCACAGGGGTGGAAATTGGTTTTATTATGAAGTCTACTACTCCCATTTCCAGAGCCTTCGTTTCGGCTTTGGCATCCCTAAGCGCAGTCAGGAATATGATAGGAATGTCTTTGAATCTTTCATTGTGTTTCAAATGACTCAAAACATCAAAGCCATCCATATCAGGCATTTCAATGTCCAGCAGGATCAGATCGGGTTTGACCTTTTCCAAAAGAGAAATAGCCTTGCTTCCCGATTGCATTGTCATCACGGTATAATGGTTTTCCAGCGCCTCTTCGGAGGCCGTTAGGCTGGCGATGCTGTCGTCTATAATGAAAACAATTTTTTCCATACGAGATTATTCCTTCCCTTTCGACACTGCTTCCGCCGCTTGTTTCGCAAGCGCGGCTGACTCCTCAAACTCGCCCAGCAGCAAGCCGGTTTCAATTTTATCGAGCGCTGCCTTTGTCTGCTTTGAAAGCGGGTGTTGTTTCAACATGCTTAGTGTATTTTTAGCGCCCTTTTTATCGTAGGCTTCACAAGCTTGGGAAATAGCCAGCAATTGTTCGCCGATGAAAGCGGAATCCGCGGCAAAGTCTAGAGAGTCGTCATTTACGCGCGCTTGATATGTTTCAATTATTTCCCGCAGGCTCTCCAGAAAATACGGCGTCCTTGATTTTATAATTTTCAAGTCCCCATTTCGCCCGGCTTCCTCCAGCGCGGCCGCTGTCCTGGAAAGTTCAAGGCGGCCGATATTGGCAAGCGCGCTCTTCATTCCATGTGCCTGGGTGGTGTATATTTTAAGGGCTGTGCTGTCCATGTCGCTCTGCATAATAGGCTCTAAAGCGGCCAGGGATTTTTCGGCGTCTGTCATGAAAAGCTTTATAAGTATGTCTGATAAATCCTTGGTATTATCTTCGGGCCGGCTCAGATACCGGGCTTTTGCGGCGGCTGTCACTTCCTCCGGCTGCTTATCGTGGATAAGCTCCATCAGGCAGGCATCCAGCTTGTTAGGGTCGATAGGCTTGGAAATAAACCCTGAAAAGCCGTTGCTCATAAACATTTGGGAAGCCCCGAAAGTGGCGTTGGCCGTAAGAGCCACAATAGGATGCCGGTATCCGATGTCACGTAATATTTTTACGGCTTGAATACCATCCATGTCAGGCATCATGTGATCCATAAATATAATGTCGTAAACCTGGCCTTCTTCGATCAGGGCAATGGCTTGCGGGCCGCTGTTTACGGTTTCTACCGCGAGCTTATAAGGCAAAAGGAAGCCCCTTACCACATACAAGTTGGACTCCACATCATCCACAACCAGTACGCGGCCATAAGGCATAGGTTCATGCGCTTTAACGGACATATTCCTAAGATATATTTTGGCGGATTGCAGATTCTTCAGATTTTCCGCCGTCTCGGTGCCCAACACCTGGTCGCCTTCTATTTTTTGCGGTATATATACTGTGAAAACGCTGCCCTTATCAGGCTCGCTCTCTACCTTGATTCTGCCGTCCATCATTTCAACCAGCGAGCGCGTGATGCTCATTCCCAGGCCGCTGCCCTCAATCGCGCGGTTTTGATCCAAGTTGAACCGTGTGTACTCTATTTCAAACAAGCCTGCAAGCTGCTCCTTGTTAATGCCCTGCCCCGTATCGGTTACACTGATAACAAGCGTGATATCATCCGTGCCGGATACATCATCCAGCCCAAAAGCTAGAGTTACTTTACCTTCCGGGGTATATTTGAAGGCGTTGGAAAGAAGATTGTTCAGAATCTGTTTTATGCGAAGCTCGTCGCCAATAAGATGGGACGGTAATTTTTCATCTACCTCAAGAGTAAATTCAATTCGTTTGCTTCCGATGTAGATAAGATTAAGCTGGACAGTATCCGCAATCAGACTCGCCATTTCATATACGGCTGGTACAATCTCCATTTTGCCCGCTTCCACCTTTGACAGATCAAGTATGTCGTTGATAATGGCAAGCAGAAGCCTTGAGGAGTTATAAATACGCTTGAAAGCTTCCTCAGTTTCTTGTGGGTGGATGTTTTTTTGCAGCTCGATTTCCGTAATGCCCATAACCGCGTTCATGGGTGTGCGGATCTCATGACTCATACGAGCAAGAAAGCGGGTTTTCGCCTGGCTCTCTTCCTCAGCTTCGCGCTCTTTCGCCATTGCGTCCTTAATCGGGCGCAAGTCTTGGCTGTATCCTACCGCGATGTCCTCATTCCCTCTTTTGAGACGCATATATGTAACGTCAACAGGCAGCGGGTCGCCGTCAAGCGTAATGTGCATCCACTCCGCATGGGAAGAGCCGTCTCTGAAGCATGATTTTAAAAGCTCGCGGATTTTTATAGACGAAAGTGCGCCGCAAGGCTGATACTCAGGTGAAAGCCGGTTGAAAAGCTTTACGTACTCCTCTCTGCCGGCAAGACCAAACATCCTTGCCGTCGTATCGTTACATTCCAGCAGATTCAAATTACTATCCCAAACTTCCACGAAGAAGGGCGCGGAGTCAAGGAATGTTTGGGTCAGCTCATAGGCTTCCCTTTCTTTTTCCATCGACGCTTTAATTGGGCGCAAATCATTTTGAAAGCAGGCTAAAACTTGTTCGCCTTTATAGTTCACTCGTATTAAGGTGACTTCGCAGGGAATAAGTTCGCCGCTCATGTGCCTTTGTGCAGACTCAAATCGTTTGAGACCGTTTTCCATCGCCTCAGACACATAACCGTCGACTATGTCCGCATAGTCGGTATCATCCAAGGATTTCGGCAAAAAGTCATGAAACCGGGAAATAGCGTCCGCTTTATCTGAGAAGCCGAATAAATCTACCGCTGCTCGGTTACAGTCTATGACCTCAAAGTTCATTTTACCGTTTTCCGGGGTAACCCGCCTGACCATGAAACATGAAAGGGGTGTGGCGTCCATCATAAGCGCGGCCCACTTATCCGCCTCATGAATTTTAGCCATCGCGTCCTTAATCTCACGCACGTCATGACTGTAGCCCAGCACTTCGTAGCGTCCGTGACGCGTGACGCGGATAAACTGAGATTCGTAAGGCACAGGTTCGCCGTTTGCGGTCTTATGAGTCCACTCAAACCTTGCGAAGCCTTCCCGCATGGCTTTGTCAAGCATATCATGCAGTTTTTCCGACGAGGCCGTGCCGTCCGGCTGGTAAGAGGCTGAGAATTCCTCAAAACGATCCTTGTACTGCTCGAAAGTATCCAAACCCGATATATCCAGCATTTGCTGGTTGCAATAGATCAGCTCTCTCTTATCATTCCACATTTCTATACAAAGCGGAGCGCAGTCCAAGAAGAGCTGGGCGAGCTCATTAGCTTCGCGTTCGCGTTGCTTGACGGCTTCTTCTTCGGTTAGATCACGCAAATATTCAACTACCACAAAATTATCCTTATATTTTACGCGTACCCACGACGCTTCCGTCGGGAAGAGTGTGCCGTCCGTTTTCATACTTATAAATTTAGCCTGAGCGTAGCCTTCTTCAAATGCCTGCGCGATCATTTCCTCAAGAAGCTCTTTTGATTTCCTGCCGCCAGGCTGATAAAGAGGCATTGTTGTTATCGCTATAGCAACGTATTCCAATCGATGGGGAAGTCCGAACATTTTCAAGGCTTCCTGGTTGCAGTCAATGGTACTCGAGCTTTTGTCGTACAGGCTTATTGCCAGCGGAGTTGCGTCCAGCATAAGCTTAATCCGTTCCTCGGCTTCTCTGAGGTTGTTTGCCGCTTCCCGCATTGGGCGCAGGTCTTGAAGGTAGGCGGCTATTATTCTGCTGCCTTGCTGGTCAATCCTCACCAACGTAAGGTCGCAGGGAATCAATTCGCCGTCAGCATGCCGCTGCGTCCACGTGCAACGCACATGGCCTTCTTCCAGCGCTTGCGCAAACAGCTCCAGGGCCTTTGCTGCTGAGGGCGTTCCGCAAGACTGGTTTTCCGGGTGAAAATCAAATAATTTATCAATATATTCCTGTTTATTGGAAGCTCCAACCAATTCGGCCGCGGCGTCATTGCAGTCGAGAATATTAAGATCATCGGCCCAAAGGCTGGCGGAAATAGGATTTGCGTCATATATATGCTGCTGGCGTAAAATAGACTCAGCCATTTTGCGGGTGCCGGAAAACAATTGTCCGAGCTCATCCTTTGAGGAGGGGGGAATGTCCAGTATCTGCATGTTGCCTTCCGATAACTTTGATACTATTTGTATAGCGCGTTTTAGAGGAAGTACGATTATCTTGTTATTGACGAACCGGCTTGCCAAAAACACAAGCGCAATAACCAGTGCTGAAAAACCAATCGATACCAGGAACACCTGTCTTTCGATATTCCGCACGTCGGTAAGGTTTTGCCCCGTAAATATCAGACCCAGGACTTCCCCGGTCTCATCCAGAAAGGGTCTGTAATAGGCGAGGAACAACTCTCCGGGGCGGGGCGCGATTTCCGTCTCCATATAAAAAATGTCACGCTCGCCCAGCACTACATCCGCTATATGAGGGGCAATTCTAAAGCCGTATGACCTATCGCCCGTTTCGGCCGACACAATTGTGGTCATAATTGAAACATCATAGGCAAAAACCGTGATTTCCGAGTTGGTTATGTGTTGGAGATAGTCTACGAAAGCGGGCTGCCCCATGTCGTAGCCGGTGGACACAGTTCCGATCATCGTACCGTCTGCGATAATAGGTACGGTTGAAACAATACCTAATGAGGATTCCCCGTCGGGTTCGATATCCGATGTATATAGTCCGTTAATGGCGCGTGAAACCCCGCGTCTATCTGCGATATTGTCTCCGGTTTGACCGCTGTGCGCTCGGGCAAGAACAATACCTTGCGAGTCTGTTATCGTGACAAAGCTTGGATCGGGAAAGATGAGCGGGTCCACGAAGAGAGCGGTTAGAGCGTTTGTCAGTTGATGATTGTCGCCTGCCTGTATGGCGGAGGTTATATCCGGGTTTTGAGCGACTAATGTGGACACGCCCAATGTACTTCTCCGCATACGATCCACGCTGGCTTCGATAGTATTCATGGACGATTGCATATCTCCCATGGCCAGTTCGTTTATTATTTGCGTCATACCAACCAGCGTAGGGATCAAAACAACCGTAGTGGTTAAAATGATACTGGCCAGTGAAATTAGAAACAGCTTGGTACTGATTTTTCGCATTATGAGTACCCTTTCAAGTTTAGTTCACATACGCGAGCACATGCGGTCAATATTTATTTTACATTCATTTTACTTGCAAAGCAACACTATTATAGCTATGATGCGCAATTTATACGATATACGCCGTATATACGCGATATCCGCGATATCCGGGAGAATACAGGATTGCGAATGCAGGGAATAGTACGTCAGTCTTGTTACGAAAATGTTGCTTGAAATTGAATCCGGCATGGTGTAGAATAAGTTTGATGTAAAATTAGGAGAGGTGTGTCATGAAGCCGACAATAGTTGTGATGGCAGCCGGGATGGGAAGCCGCTTCGGAGGGCTGAAACAGCTTTCTCCCGTGGGCCCAAGCGGCGAGAACCTGATGGACTATTCGGTGTACGACGCTTTTGCGGCTGGGTTCGGCAAAGTTGTATTTGTTGTCAAGAGGGAGACGGAGCAAGCTTTTCGCGACGCGTACGGCAGCAAGCTGGAGAGGGTCGCGGACGTTCGATATGTCTTCCAGGAGATTGAGAATGTTCCGAACGGCGTAAGCGTTCCTCCCGGACGCGCAAAGCCCTGGGGTACGGCGCACGCCGTGTTGTCCGCCAAGGGCGCGGTGACTGAGCCGTTCGCGGTTATAAACGCCGACGATTTCTACGGCGCGGGCTCATTCCGGGCGCTTCGTGACTTTTTGGCCGCTCCGCCGGAGCGTGCGCGTGAGAAGCATCGGTACGCAATGATGGGTTTTGCCCTTTCAAATACGCTGAGCGACGGCGGCAGCGTTTCGCGCGGTATATGCCGCCGCGACGCGGACGGCCGCCTGATAGAAATAATCGAGCGTACTAGGGTGGAGCGCCGGGATGGTGCGCCGTGCTACTCCGAAGACGGCCAAAGCTTTGTCCCAATTGACGAAGACGCCGTGGTATCCATGAACATGTGGGGATTCAATCCAAGCATATTTAATGAAATCGAACGCAAGTTCGCCGAATTTTTTGAACGAAATCAAGCGCGGCTTGACACCGCCGAGATGTATTTGCCGACAGTGGTCGACGCGCTCATAAAGGAAGGAAGGGCGGACGTCAGCGTGCTGGACACTGCGGATCGCTGGTGGGGTCTTACCAACCCGGGCGACCTTCAGGCGGTGAGAGAGGCTATCGCCGGAATGGTGGCCGACGGAAAGTACCCCGAAGACTTGTGGGGGATTGTGAGCTAAGAATCTGCTCCGAGTCCATAAGAACCTGTTTACTATCTTTTCACCATTGACTTGGCGGCCAGACTCCACCCCACGAAGCCAAAACCTGGCTTCGTGGAGACTCTGGTTTTCCACCCTTTGTCGTCGTCAATTCCTTGCGTACCAACTCAGGTACGCGGCGTCATCTCCTCCGCCTACGCTGGCGCTTCGGATGCTAAACGTGTACCACCGGCACACAGCATCCTAGAATGGCGAAAAACTGGACTCGCCAATCCAACGGCAAAAAGATAGTAAACAGGTTCTAACGACAACGATAAGCATGAATTAGGGGAGGGGACTTGATGAAGCGTCGTATGTTAACAATCTGTCTGACCACGGCTCTTACGCTGAGCGCGTGCCTGTCCCCCGGCTCTCCCGCTGTCGAGCGGCTGGGAGTGGCCAACGCCGAGTTAAACTACTTCAGCTCGTTCCACATAGACGACCCCTTTGCGGTGGTGATCGCCGGAGCCATTGCCGAATATGAGGCGACGTCCGGCAACCGCGTCAACATAATCTGGAATGGCGGGGAATCGGCCGAAGAGGTTCGCGCCCGCCATGAAAGCGGAGTCCGCGTGGATATCTGGGACGGCGACATTGAGTTCCAGATGAGGCAAAACGCCGAGCTAATGCTCGACCTAACGAATTTATACGACAGATCATATACACTCCTTGGCAATCAGTCCATGTCCGACATTATAAACCCGTTCCTTTGGAACTTCGCCGGGCAAATGTCAAGGCGCTTCGCGCCGGAAGACTCGCCCGACGTCCTGCTGACCGTGCCTTTCGCGCCCTACAACGTGGCGTTTGTGTACAACCAGGCGATGTTCGCGAGCGCCGGTATTGCAAATCCGCCGCGTACCTGGGAGGAATTCCTGGCCGTTTGCGAATTGCTGAACGCCAGAGGATTCATGCCGCTGTCAGGTCAGATGCAGCCCAATCTTGCCTACGGATACTACCTGGCCCGCACAATGGGAACCGACTGGGTAGAGGAGCTTATGCACAATCCGTCCATGTGGACCGACCCGGCGGTATTTAGAATGGCCACCCATTTCGAGCGGCTGATCCGCGCCGGAAGCGTAAGCCGCCACGAGAGCCGCGCGCATCCCGGCCCTCACGCCATACTGAACGACAGCGTGGCAATGTGGCTTATGAGAACGTCCGACATCCGTAAGCTTGTGGAGTCCCACGATCCGGGAACGACCTTTGGAGCGTTCAACTTCCCCCGCCTGGAGGAGGAACGCGGCGACCTCGACAGCCTTGTCGGAGAGACGCCCCAGGGTACATTCGCGACGATGCACGGCGCCCACGGCTTCTTCATCTCCGCGGATACGCGCTATGCCGATTATGCGTTCGAGATGATCGTCACCGTCTTCAGCCCAAACTTTGACCAGCAGCTATCCGTCGAGACATCTACAGTGCCGTTTGCGGCCGACATACCATGGCCGCCTGAAATACGCGGCATAGAGCGGAGCTTTCGCGAAATAGGCGCGTGGCTTCCATACGGCGGGGGAACCATGTCAAACCCATTCACGCAGTACCGCGCCGACGTCGGCTTCCGCAGAATGATCCACGACCGCGCGCCGGCGAGAGAATTCATAACGGCAATGATGCGAGAGTAAAAATATTCCTTGTGTAAATATTCCTTTTGCGTTAAAAATATGTAGACAACATGTATCGCGATCCCAAGAACTATCCGGGGAGGATGTTAATGAAAATCGTAAAGAAAAGAATCGCGCTGATAATGGCTTTCGTAATGATGTGGTCGTCCGTAACGCCCATAACCGCGCTTGCCGAGCCGCTTATCGGCATAGACCCGCTTACGGTCGTACTTCCTACGGCTCCCGGCGGGTCGCTCAGGGTAGATTCGAGAACATTTCTTCAGCCCGGCGGCGATATAAGCACGTCGCCAAACCGCGTGGATCCAAATCCGCCAACCGTAGGCAACGCGCCTCTGCACTCCTACTTCATGAGCTGGCCGGTAGACATAACTACCGAGTACAGACTGTCGTTCTTCCTGACCAACACTCGCAGGGCAGACCTGACGGTTGTGCCGTCAGGGGGAGCGCTTGACGTTTTCTACGAAGTGTTCGACATCACAAACGGAGGAGATATCCGCAGCGGCGGAACCAACATGAATGCCACCGGCCCGCACGGCTTCATGATTCACCACGCCGCCGGCCCGGGAACCGCGCTGTTCAGGCCGATTACCCCTCAGGCCTTTATCGAGGGTCAAATAATGCCGATTCCTATACCGGGTCTGGGTATTATTCAGCATGTATTGGATTTTGACTACAGATATGGGAGAACAAATGATTTCGGTGCCGAAGATGAGGCTGATCGCCCCCCGGGCGAATTTCTGTTCCCGATGTTTAGAATACAGCAGGGGCAAGGCTTCTCGTTCAGATACCTTAATGAGGAGATACACTTCCGTTGGGACTTGGCTACGGACGAGTTTGAGTTCAGCATCAACGCCGTGCCCGCGACTGCCGTAAGCGGAATTCATCAGGGACGGATATATGACTTTTGGCTGTTTAACAGAACCCTTAACAATATAACAAATACAGCTAACGAACACCGGCCGTCGGAAAATGCGGCCGACTGGCTGACATGGAGAAATAGCTGGCCAGACGACAGGTACAGGTATATAAGGGCGATATCGAGTCTTGATCTTGCACGCGTACAAAGCATACCCAGGTCAAACTACCCTTTTACCCCTGATCGAGACAGATACCCTGATCTTGCGCTGACCGGAAATCCGCCTCCATACGGGCATTACCGCGCTTCGCGCGACGCTGTAATTGGGATGGACTCCGCCGCTGTACTGGAAAATAATGAACACCCCGGCGCCAGGGACGTCAGTCTGGAGTTTAGGGTTCCGCTTCCGACGTTTTGGGGTACGGAGCGTGATGCTGCCGGCGTCCCTACCGGTAATCATTTCTATACTAATAACCCTCTGTACTTGCCGGGGTATCCGAACGAACTATCGACTCTTGATTTGCGCGTAGACCTTGTAAGAGATACCGGTCAGCCGGGCCCCCAGCCGCGGACGATTGGTCTAAGGATATATGATATATTTGGACTGGGAGACGTTCCCGACGTTCCGGTGTTGCCCAACGACCCGACACATACATTCATTGGAGGGGCCGAAGAAGTGCAGCTTGTGTTTCAGCCTTGGCTGACTTCCGAGACAGTGACGGAAGGCGGAGTTACATTTGACCGCCACTTCGTCGTATTTGAGTTTATGAATAGGGGTACCGGCGAAATGCTGGCTCCCAGCGTTATATTTGAACAAGCCAGAATTTGGCTTGTTCCGCAGCAAGGGGACATGGTCGTAAGGCAGTCGCTGGCATCCATGATAGTGCCCCAGAGAATCTATACCCTGCTGGAGTTCTGGCCGGAGATACACGACAACTTCTATCATATTGCAGTCAATCCTTACAGCGGGCATCGCGGATACTATGTACTGCATGTTGGTGATACGCGGGTTCCCGGAAACCCGTTCCCCGCGCCGCCCGGTTCGCACAGAGTATTTTCGGACGGAACGGAAGACTTTATTTTGTTCACTACCGGTTTGTCGGTAATGGAGCTTAACAGCCCCGAGGCGCTTTACTTCCGTGTGGAATTTATCCCCGAAGGTACGGTAAGCCCGGGCATAATGTCGCAGTGGCTGTACTTCAGGCCGTATCCGCAGCCGGGGCAAATAAGCTCGCCCCAGATGTTTAATATAATCAACGTTCAACATACGCCTGTTTCGCGCCAGGTCAGGCGTGACGAGGGCGTTCTCGAAATGACCATGCAGTGGGATATCGGTTCTCAGGAAATTATCAGGGGTCTGCTGGAGCAGTCGACTCAATTTGATGCGGCTGGAAACCCGTACATTGTCATAGGGTACGATGTCAGGTTTTCGCTGTCGCACGACGTAGACGACCCGGATCATGATGATCTGCCGTTTTTGTGGGTTCCGATCAGGATTACCTCCGGCAGCACATTGGGGATAACCGCGACTTTAGATGGTGACACTCACTGGCCGGGCGGCCCGCCGGAATGGCCTTCTGGAATGGCTGAAATAACAATAGAGCCCGGAGAAGCTTTTCAGGTAGGCGCGTGGGGTTCGCCGCCGCGCTTCCAAGTTTCAATTCCTGTGAGAGTAAACACTTATCACATTGCGCGCCAGGGTACGCTTGACCGAAATGGTGTGCCGATCATTACCACACCCGGTAATTATACAAGATACCCCCTATTCCCGTTTGTACACTTCTTTAACGTGCGGCCGGTCTTGCAGAGCGGTGTACTGCTGTCGCCGATTGTAGCGCCTTCGGAGTATCGGTCGGTTACGCTTAGCGACCTTACGATGCCGGATGTGCCGCCGCCGCAGAATGTCACGATACCGGAGGTTAGCGTCGTAAGCCGCGCCGTCGACATACTTGACCCTGATACGTCGGACCCGGGCGATCCGCGATTGTCGGATCATCACCGCGTATCGTTTGATATTCACTGGGAAATTCCGAGGCAGGGGCTCCGAAACTTCCTCAGATATTCATATAGGGCGACCCCGGCAAGTCTGACCTTGAACATGTATATCTCCGCAAACGAAGATTTCATGGTTAATACATTCGCGAACAGAGGCTGGCCGCAGCGGGCGGATGCGGACGACGTCGCGACCGTCGGTATGCCCGGCCCAAGGATACCGCACCAGCATACTGAAGAGTTTGCGATGTATTTCTCGGGCAGCGTAGGCGAAGCAGATGCCGACGGAAATTTTATTCCCATTGATCCGAGCCTTGTCCTTAGAGACGCAGCCGGAACAGAGGCGCGGGAACTTCTGCGCCAGACCGCTCTTCCGGGCGGGCCGAACGTCGTGCGTGTGTCGGGCGTGGCTCTGGACATTGTGACTTCCGCGTTATACAACAACCAAATTACGCTCGGTGAAATTGCCGCGTGGCTGGAAACAGGCGCAGGTATTGACGATCCGTTCCCGTTCAGATTTACGCTGGACGGGCTGGACAATAATGAGAGGTACTTCATCTTCCTTGACCTGGTGGTAAGCTACGAACCTCCGTATTACCTGTATGACCAGGACAACGATCCCATACTGCCCAGGCATCAGGACGCGTCCCTGCTGTCGCCGCTGACGGGCGTGACGACGCAGAGCCTTCCCGACGTGCCGACCGGCGAGGATATGGTTCCTCCCGCGCCGCAGCTTGATTACCGCGACGTCGGAAGTGACACGGCTACGGTGTTCTGGCCGCCTATCACGGATGTACACGAAACCGCCGCCATCGAATACGAGATAATCCGCATACGCTCGTCGCAGATGCTTCCGCCCGGGCTGTGGGACAGCCGCGTACCGTTTGCCCAAATTGCGCCGTACCTGCCGGCAGACTTCGAGTGGGTCGCGTTCCGTACGCAGGCGCTTGAGCCGGACGAGGACGGAATGATCGACTACGAGCTTCTGCAATGGATCGGAGGCAACAGCTTCACCGGCGGCGTAGACCCGGACGACTTCTCGTTCAGCATCGCCCAAAACCCGGAAACCGGCTTTATGGAGGCGGTGTTTGTCGACAATACTGTGCTGGCCAACGAGATATACTTCTACTATGTGCGTACTGTGCGCACAATGAATGTTACAACCACGTTTTCCGTGTGGAGCTTCATTTCGGTGACTACGTATCCGATCGGACGGCCCATACGCCTGACTCCTGCGCCGGAGCTGATGAGGGAGCAGGACGACCCGATGACCGAGATATGGCTGGGCTTTGACGTACCGCTCCAGAGTCTTGATATGCTTGGAACCTATCGTCACCTCCAACTGCAGGTACGAGCCGACGGCGAGGAATGGCAGCCGGCCGTCAGGGGCGAGGACGGACAGTGGGTCGGCGTAATAGAGCTAGACCCCGATACCCTGATAAACGGGCCGTTTAGACCAGGGGTAGCAAACCCGCCGGCGGATATAGCGGACAGTGAGCGTCCGCCGTTCACCAGGGGCTATCGCTTCTTCTACCTTGCTTCGGGGCTTGCGCCCGGAACTACGTATCAGTTCAGGGTACGCATGATCGACCAGGTAGGTAACGCGTCGATGTGGTCAAACATAGCGACGTGGATCACTGAGCTCGACCAGGATCAGGCGGAGGACGACCGCGCCGCCGAGGACTGGCGCAGATGGCTGCGTGACGAGATGTATAGATTGCTGAGGACTCCGTACTGGGTCGCGGTGAACACGGAACACGTGTTTGAGGCGATATTCAGGCCGACCATGACTTCGGTGATCCTAAACAGCACGCCTGATTCCCAGATTCGCCTGCCAAGTTCGCCGTTTGATAACGTCAACCGCACAATCTACCACATTCCAATGTCGGTGTACCAGGCGGCAAGCTCCGCCGACATGGGCTTTGTAGCAATAAACGGCGACATGCGGGTAATGCTGCCGCCAAACTTCATAGACCTGGCTAACAACCCCGCTGTGCTGGCAATGCGCACGGCAATCGACAACCGCGACTTCGCGGACTCGATAATCCGTGTGAGCATCGGCTGGGCGGACTACGACGAAGTAGACGGCAACGAGACCCTCAGCCGCGTGGCTGATATCGACATCTCAATAATCGGAGCAAGTCAGGGCATCACCGCCTGGGATAACAATCTGAGGCAAAGTCTTGAGGATTATGTCGAGCGCTGGGCGAATGATCCGCAATATTTCCAGGCGATTCTAAACGCGGTGAGAAGTCAGGTCACCAATCAGGATATCTCCAGATACCTCCTGGCTGTCCTGGAAGCGACCGAGGCCAACATCGTCAGTGTCGTGAACCGCGCGATGTCAAACATGGTGCGCTCCGGCTTTGAAATCGGAACCACCGACCGCGCGATGCAGATCATCCTGACCGGGCTTGACGCAAACGTCGCCGTTCAGGGGCTTATGAACTTCGGAGCCGGCTGGCTGGCGACGGAAGTCGGAATTATGGGCGTTGGACGCGGCTTCCCGTCGAACCGCGCTGGAAGGCACGTGTTCACCGGGCGTATAGTGGTTATACCGGGTATTGGGCAGTATGCCCGCGGAGGAACCGTTACCGAAATTGTCGCAAGGTTTGGCCTGGACGACTTCATGGGCGTCGGAAACATCGATATCAACGCTCCGGCCACCCGTGAGATGGTAGTCGGCTCCGTGGCAAGACTCTCCGGTTCGCCGCGCGGCGCCGACCCTGTAAACTGGATGAGGCAGCAGGGCATCAACGTGCCGGCGCGTAACCTCGGCCAGGAAATAAGCGGTCAGGAAGCCGTGGCCCTCATAATGCATGTTTACGAAGTCCGCACGGGAACAGGTATCGCCACCATCAGGATACGCAACAACAACGCGATCAACGGTATAGGCGACTTCGACCCGAGCTTCACGGAAAGCTTGCGTGCCGCGCTCGAATTGGGCATAATAGATCAGGACAGCTTCAACCCGCGCGAACGCCTGTTGATCCGTGACCTGCTCAGGATGCTGGACGAAATAGACAGAAACGTCAGAGTATAAAATAGTATAGTGTTTCATTGGCCTGCAACCATCGAAGACTTGCTAGGCGGTTTTTCGCAGGATAATGTTGCGGGCCGGATGGAACACTAAAGGCCGGAGGCCGGAAATCGCAGCCGCGATCCGGGTTTCCGGCTACATACCACTGAAAGGAATGTCATATGAGGACAGTTACGAGAATCACCGCGTTCCTGCTTATGTTCGTAATGGCGCTGAGTTCCGTACCGCCCGTAGCGATACTGGCGAATCTGCAAAGCCCGGTGCCTACCTTAAATATCGTGACCCACGACGCTGCGGTCGGAGACCCGGGGAGCGCATACAACATCGGCTTGACGTGGGGCGTACCGCCTGTATTGCCGCAAAATCCGAATCATGGGCTTTACGATCCCGGAAATCACCCCGTAAGGGGTTTTGATGTGATAATGAGGAACGCGACGCTGGGTCAGCCGTTCCAGTACTTTCCGACCGCGCCGCTGGCGGAGGTTTTGCCCACAAATCATGCGCATGACCTCATGATGATGGCGCTTGCGCCAAGTTCGATATATTCGTTCCAAGTGATACCTTGGCATATGCACAGACCTCTTGTGACTCTTCCGAGTCCGCCAAATCCTCCCGGGACGACGGGGCCGGGGGGAGAGGAGCGCGCGCCGTACTCGGTGCCTTTCGCTCAGATGCCGGAGGCGATGTTCCTTACAGACATCGAGGTGACATACGCCTCAGCCGCCGGGAATGCCCTTACCGTGGAATGGAACCACCCCACATTCTTGGGGCAGGATATATTCAGCGGCTATCGCATCTACTGGCGACGGGTTCAGCCGGCTATGGCTCCGTTTAACCGCGATAACATCGCCCAGAGCGTACATGTCTCGCTTAGCTCCGACTTGCTTGAGAGTCCGGGTGCAAATATGCTCAGGTACACTTTCAATGTAGCTGACGGTCTGCTTCCCGGAGAATGGTACGTCATAAACGTCGAACCTACTCACAGCGCGGGTCAGCTTGTAAGGGGAACAAACCCCATGACGTCGGTGCTGGTCGCCGACGGCAGAACCTTGCCTCTTGCGTTTTCCCAGCGTGAATACACAGGCGCGAGCGCGTATGTTCAGCCTGTGCTTACCGTGGGCTTCATAGGCCAGCAACTGCGTCTTAGCTGGATACCGTTTATCGGCAGGACCGACTTGCAGCAGCTGGAGATATGGAGCAGCACCACCGTTCCAAACCCTGCGGAGGATGATAATCGGCCGCAGTCAACCATGCTTGTTACATTTTCAGGGCTCGAGGCTCAGACCATGTGGCATTTCCTGGTGACGCCGACGCCGACAGTTCCGACGTTCTTTCAGTTTAGAGCAATATTCGATGACGGGAGCGAGATGTTCTCGACTTCCGAGTTGTTCAACCCTCAGGATGCCGACTTCTTGGCGTACGCGCCGACAATAATTAATATAACGGATAACAGCGCCACCGCCGCGACTCTCGCCGACCTTTCCATGGGCGTCGATTTCAGGGCATTTGTAAGGCCGCCGTACACCGACCTTGAGCGAAACAGCCCGTATATGGACGTGCTCCCCGGTATGTTCCTTGACAGAAACATTGTGTACGATGTTTTTGTTACCGACCGTCTGCAAAACTTGATGCCTCCTGGACGTAACAGCTTTATGATTCATCAGGGTCTGCCCGCCAGTACTCTGCCGTTCAGTGTGGGGCCGGATGTAGTGGATGACCTGGGACACCCGGCTGTCTTGTACACATTGCCGCCGATAACCGAATACGTCACGGTTAACGACCTTGGCATACCCGAGCGCAGAACACAGCTTGACGACAATACGGTGTACTATATCCTGATCGTCGCGCGGCGCGTAGACCCGATTACCGGCGATGAAAGCAATCTTGCCTCGCAGGATGCATTCGGTTCGCACTATATACCTCCGTATGGGCCGCTGCATCTGCGTCCGCAGTCTATGCAATCACCGCCTCTGCGCACGCGTGTCGAAAACGGCATTGAGCAGATCGGAACCGACGAGTTTACTATACAATGGCAGCTTAGATGGGTCGAGGTCTATGACCCGGAAACGAACGACTGGTATACAATTGTCGGTGTCAACAACGACGGAAGGATAGTTTACGGAAGGGCCGCGGCCGCCATACCCGACACAAGCCGGGTTGTCCGACTATATCCGTTATCGGACGTACCTCCGCCCGGTAATCAATGGCTTCCCAACCATCCGGCGCTTGCCGGCGCAAACCCTGCCCTCAACCCAGAGCTGGCGGCGGGAATGCCCATGAGGGTCGTAGACCTTAGCGCGGGCGTGCCGAACAACGGCGAGCTGACCTTCGAGATGCACGTCGTTGAGTACGACCAGATGATCGAGGATGCCGGAAGCTATGATGACTATCTCCTAGGCTTATGGAACCTGCCCGCCGGACACGCCAGATGGACTGAGATCGACCTCCCCGACCCCGACACGGAAGGATTTAACCCCGCTCATCCGCACTACACCATTACAAGTGTGAACAACCCCCCCGGAGCGGTTGAGCCCAACACGGCGTATGTGGTGTTTGTCAGGCCGGTTATCTCCGTGAACCAATCGCGTACCGCGTGGTGGCCGGCGTATATAGCCGTAACAACACTTGATACCAGGGAGCCTTTGGCCATAAGGCCGACAACTCCGCGGCTCGAGGTCGTTCATTCAATGACCGACATGACCAGCATTACGGTACGCTGGAATTATACGCTGGCACAGCCGCCGATGGACTACAACCTGCGCTGGCATGAACTCATAACCGCGTACCCCGAGGACGGCGTAGAGATCACGCCCCAAGATATCCGCGACAACAGTTTTTCGCTGACCCCGGGCTGGATTTACTACACAATTACCGGGCTGTTTCCGAATACGATGCACTATTTCTGGATAAACGCGGAACATGTGAGCTATCCCGATCCTTCGCCGTGGAGCAACCCGGTGGAAGAACGCACTCATAACATTCAGCCTCCGGCGCCGCCCACAGGGCTGGGCATTATATCGGGCGACAGCCTTGAGGCGTACAACAGGGAACACGGCACGACATGGCGGGGCATGGGCTTTACGGAGGAAGGCGAGACGCGTATCCATCACATGATTATACAGTGGATGCGCATACACGCCGACTTCCTGAACAACACCGACGCGCCGGAAACGCGGCCGGATGGTTCCGACACATTCGCGAGCGTGCCCGGTGTTGACGGCGCTTGGATGCAAGCCGCAATATTCGACGAGATCGGAACATATGTCGCGCGCCTCTTCAACCTCCGGCCAAATAGGCGATACTACCTTCGCGCGCGTACCGTACTGACGGTAACACGCAGGGGGGAGCTTGGCGAAGGAATCTACCGCTTGTACTCATATCGCCTGCAGATATCGGAAACAGAAGACTTCACCGACTTCTTTGAAATCAGGATCCCCGCACTTGAACCGCCTGATTCCCAAGTCGACTCTGTAAGCTCGCTCCGTGCCGAGTCTGACTGGACTCGCGTTGTGAGCTTCGTGTCCGGACGAGACGAAGATGTGTTTGACGGCGTCAACCCCGACATGTTCCCGCTGCCCGACCAGGACTTTGAAGTGACGTATGATTCGGAGACCCAGACGCTGCGCTACCGCTTCCGTTCAGACCAAGTCGGCGCGGATGGTCTTCGCGACCAGCAGGTTGACCAGCGCTTCATTTCCCGCTTGGTGGCGAACAGAACCTTCAACTTCGAGATCGACATGAGCTTCCACAGAGACTACCTGATAAGCAGGCGGGTTGTGGAGATGCCGTATTCGATATTCGCCGCGTTCCAGGAGCGTCAGATCAACTTCAGGATCACCAGCGGGCCGACGACGCTCGTCGTCCCATACGGTGCGCTTGATGTGGCGGAAATTGCGCAGCTGCCCGATTTCGGCAGGACGTCTACCATAACGTTTATTATTGATTCGCAGCCCGGCGACACGCCGTATCTGACGCACGTGCAAGCCTACAGCACAAATCCGCAGAGCATCGCCATCAATGTGGCAAGCCCGACCCGCACGCTAAACATCACCAGCTTCGCGCGTGAGGTTGGAATAGAGCTTACGCTGAACGACCCGGCTGAGCGCCTGCTCAACAATGTAACCCCGTTCTGGAGCCACCCCGACATACACGGCTGGCAGCCGCTTCGCGCCGGCTTCAACGAAGTTAGCGGAGTGTTTTCCACATCGGTGTATCGCGTAGGTACGTTCGCTATTATCTCTACGGGGGCGCCGTTAACGTCATATGAGGTAGAGGGGCTTCAACCCGGCCCGGACAACTTCAGCGAAGCCCTATATATCGTCAATTCGGCGATTATAATAAGCGACTTGATAATATTTGACCCCGACGAGTTGATTGAGGCCAACCAGTTCAACAATATAATGCTGGCATTCATGACGGACTCCCAGACTGTCGCCATGAACCGTAGTATGCCGCGGTCGGAACATCAGTCTCTGGGCCGCGCGGGACTTCTGGCTACAGGAGCGCACGTCCAAAACGACGCCGCTATCTCCACATTCGCAAGGCTCTACGAGCTGCGCACAAGGTCGGCAATACAAGGGTTCTCAGGAGCCAATGTCGCGGACATTGACCAGGCGCGGCCGCAGTTTAGGGAAGGCATCCTCAAGGCCGCTCATGTCGAGCTGTTCGAGGGCAACCGCGCAAACCCGAGGGATTATCTGACATTCGGCGAGTTTATGCACATGCTGTCGATCCTGATAGTAGACGCGGGGTAATGAATATATGATAAAAAAATATGCCACGATCAACCGTGACGAGGCAATTGAGTTATTCATGGGGGTGTTCTCAGCCGAGCCGTTTTGTTATACATGGCTCAGGCGTGAGGCCGTCGAGCGTTATTTCACGGACTTGGCCAACACCCCCGCGGCGCTGTCATTTCTATACTACAATAACAAAGGCCTGTTGACAGGCCTTTGTTTTGGCGCTATGAACGACTATTTTATCCACAAGCTGTATGATATCAAGGAGTTTGCCGTAAGAAAGGATGCGCAAGGCAAGGGCGAGGGCAGACGGATGCTAGAGGAAATATCAGGCTGCCTGAAAAGTGAAGGCGTAGCCGCGGTCACCCTTTCAACGCAGCGTGAGATCCCGGCATATGAATTCTATCTCAAGAACGGATTTGTAGCGTCGAAGTCGAGTGTGACTCTCAGTAAGAAGATTTAGAACCTGTGTTCATAGGATGGGAATGCCGTCTTGTCGGTCGAATTCCACCCCACGAAGCCAAAATTGGGCTTCGTGGGGACGGTTTTCCGCCACAGTCCACCCCATAAAGCCAAAACCGGGCTTTATGGGGACCCCGGGTCGTCGGTTCCTCCGCCTACGCTGGCGCTTCGGATGCTAAACGTGTGCCACCGGCACACAGCAT
>WRAW01000007.1 GCA_009780015.1 Defluviitaleaceae bacterium
AAGTATATTCCAACGCAGTGATGGTCTGTGGTGCGGTACCGTCACGACCGGGTATAATGCTGACGGGAAACCTGTACGCAAGACCGTTTACAGTAAGACCCGACAGGATGTAGCACAGAAGGTAGCTACACTAACAGCGGATGTATTCAAACATGGGTATACCAGAGCATCCACGGTGACTGACAAAAGTTTCGAGGTGCTATGCTGGGAATGGTTTAACCTGTTCGTTGCCCCAAGGCTTGCAAGTGTGACCGTGGATAACAGACGCAGACTGATGAAGAAGCACATCTTCCCGGTCTTCGGGAAGATGGATGTTAAGGACATAGACCTTAAACGGTTACAGAGTTTCTTCAACACCAAGACCAAGGAACTGGCTATCGACACAGTACACAAGATGAAGCAACTGATGAACAATTTCTTTGCATATGCCGTAGAGGAAGATGTCATAACCAAGAATCCAATGTCAAAAATTTCCATCAAAAAGAACGCAGGTAGCACGAACAAGGGTAAGGCAATGCGACCTGAGATACGTGCGAACGTGTTGAACTGGGTTATGGCAAATCCCATCTTAAAGCCTATCGTCATTACTTTCACGCTAACCGGGCTTAGACCTCAAGAGTTGATTGCCATGAAGTGGGTAAACGTCTGTCTTGATACGAAGGTACTGTCCGTCAAAGAAGCTATGAACCGGGTAGTTAGGTTTGATACAGAGGGTAATGTTGCTTCTAGGGGTGCGGCACTCGGTACAACAAAAACCCCCAAGAGCGTAAGAACCTTTGTGATGCCGGATACCCTGACGGATGCGTTGCGGGAATGGAAACGATATTGTGATGCCAATGGTATCCAGAGCGACTTCGTTTTCCCAAACACCGAGACCGGGGAGATGCGAACATACTCGGGGTTGCGTAGCTTGCTGGAGCGATTCAAGAAGTCCCACAAACTACAGGATGAAGGGATTACCTGGTATACGTTCAGACACACATTTGCTACAGTATTGCTACAAGACAAACAGAACCCTCGCCTAGTAGCCGACCTGATGGGACACGTTAAGACCAGCACCACAATGGACATTTACGGAAGCGTCTTTGAAGATGCCCACGTAGAAGCCGCCCATGTCCTTGATAACATATTTACTGGATTACTAAAAGAAAATCCGTCAGACCCTAGACCAGTCTGACGGATGTAACATCCTCTGAACCACTGTAGCAAATCCGTGAGTCTACTGTAGCAATTACTGTAGCAACGCAGATAACTTTAGACGGTTTTAGAGGGAAATATCGAAGCTCTCAAGCAGATTTGAACTGCCGACTTCCTCCTTACCAAGGAGGTACTCTACCCCTGAGTTATGAGAGCGAATGTTGATTTTACTGGGGTTTGTGGGTTTCCCAACCCCAGCGATGTTTCAAAATTGCTACAGTTTCCAGAATATTTGCTACAGTAGCCCCAGGCGGTGTTCGCCCTTACCAAGGAGGTACTCTACCCCTGAGTTATGAGAGCGAATGTTGATTTTACTGGGGTTTGTGGGTTTCCCAACCCCAGCGATGTTTCAAAATTGCTACAGTTCCTTGAATATTTGCTACAGTAGTCTTCGGTAGTATGCGCTCTTACCAAGGAAGTACTCTACCTGCTGAGTTACGAGAGCAAATGCATAGGGCCATCTTGATCCGGCCCATATACACTATCATATTTCGATGTGCCTGTCAAGCCTTTTCATGTCCCTAATGCGAACGAGCGTGTCGGGGGGCAGCGTTACTTGGCCGTTTCTGATGCGTTTATTTGTGGCGATGTGTATGAGAAGCTTCTGTATTTTCACCGCGTTGAGCAGTTCTTGCCGTAAGCGCCCCGGTTCTTTAAAACCATTCAGGCAGACCATACATAATTCAATATTGTAAAATTCGGTATTCGGCGCCTCGGTCTCGCAAAAAAGACATTTTGCGCCCCTGCAGCGCTCCCATGGCTTTATAATAAACCTAACTCCCCTGCGATTGTTGAAATTGACAGCAGCCACATAGATGTCTTCATCATCCAAGCCGCACTCATCCCAATGCTCGATAGGTATAATGATCCTGCCATATCTGTCAATGTCGCGGAATAATTTAAGTGATTTTATGAATAAGTTCTTCTTCCCAATTATGTTTTGTAATGTAATAACTATAACATATTTAAATTAATAATACAATATTGAATATAAAAATATCATCAAAGAAAATATATATATACGACATAAAGAAATATGTAATATTTAAATATATAGGAGCGTGTATATTATGAAGGATAAGTTCATTCCGGTAATACCACCCGATAAAACTGTAATATCGATACGGATTGAAAATGAGTTGATCGCAAGTATTGATAAATTATCGGAAAAGCAAAGAATGTCGCGCAATGAGTTCATTAGACAGTGTATAGTCTTTGCCATAGAGCGTCTTGACGAGAGCATCGACACAAAATAAGACCCGCCCAGCCGTAGCGTGAGCGGGTTATTTAGCGTGTTACAGGAATTGTTTCATAAGCTGTGGCCATCTGGTTAAAACTTGATGACCCACTATAACTTCATATACCAGCCCCATATTTAGTGCCTCAATTATTCGACATAAATATGATTTGCCCTGTGTCCACCAAGTTCTGTAAGCGTCTATGAAATATACGTGTTCAATATGAACGCCAGTAGCTTTTTCAATTTGATGGAATTCGTAGCCATCAAGCTGTGTTTCATAGACACCGTCGGTCACTCTGCTCCCAAAGGTCGTAGCATAGTAATACTCCTTAATTTCCCAAACTATCAACGGGTTGATAATATCAGGAAAGGCTCCGTCATAACGACGAGAAGTCGAGCCAATTAGACGTCTTTCAGAGTCAAGAACATATACCAGACCTCTTGGATCATCATTGAAATCAAGTCCCTGAATCTTTTTGCCGGATTCTTTGATAGTCTTTTCTGCTAAAATATTAACCATTGCTGTAAAATAGGCAATTTGTCTCATGGCCCCTTTTTGCTTGTTTAGCGGTTGCTTGGAAGAATATTCAGCTCCAATTTGCGCCAATAATCTTTCGTATTCTGCTTTTGCAGTATTAGCATCCATTAGGGCAGGCTCAACAGAATTATTCAATAAGTTTGCTCTTAAATCCAAATATCTCTGCACTTTAAGCAATTGAAGTTCATCAATGAACAGATGATTTTTTCGTAATGCGGCTTTAATAGTATCTATTGAAAATTGGTTAGTTATACTATTTTTTAATAACCTAATGTTTCAGATACATATTTTACAATAGCCCAAAAGTCGATATCTAGCGATTTAAAATCCTCAAACCGTCTCATCTGTTTTCTCCATCTCTAAGAAAATTTCAGATAACCCAATACCAAAAGCCGTGGTAATTTTTCCAATATTAGAAAGCGATATGTTTCTCTTACCTAACTCAATATCGCTTATATATGTTCTATGCAGAGAACATATATCGGCTAAGTCTTCTTGTGAGAGTTTTCTTTTAAGTCGTTGTTCGCGAACAGCTCGCCCAAACTTCTCAAGGAGTTTTTCCTGCATAACCTGACACCTCCAACAAAATAAATTATAATCAATATGAATACTATAAGTCTACAGACTATAAGTTGCAATATTGTGAGGTGTTGGCGGGTGATTCCGGCATTGTTGAAATGGATTGGCAATAAGCAGCGATTTGCAGAGATAATAATAAGCTATATGCCCCATAATTTTAACAGATATTTTGAACCTTTTCTGGGTAGTGGAGCCGTACTTGGCGAACTCCTAAATTACGATTTGAATAAATTGTTTCCGCGTTTTAACCGCGCATATGCAAGTGATGTGCTTCCTTTCTTAGTAGACATTTTTAACTTAGTGAAGAATGATCCTCAGAGTTTAGTACAATACTATAAAAATGAAATTACAGCATACTACGAGGATCCAAATTCAGTGTATGATGCAACTCTTCAAAGATTTAATAAAATCCCCAATGCATATGATTTTTGTGTTCTATCTCGGACATGTTATTCTGGTGTTATACGTTTCAGAAAAACAGATGGGCATATGAGTACTCCCCGTGGCCCACATAATCCTATTAAGCCTCAAACATTTGAGCAGAGGGTTTTATTATGGTCATCTCTTGTACAAAAAGCTGACTTTTCAGTATCTAACTTTTTTGATGCCATGGATATTCCGAATGAAGGAGATGTTGTGTATTGTGATCCACCATACACGCATAGTCAAAGCATAATTTATGGAGCTCAAGGCTTTTCGATAGATAAGCTGTGGATAAAAATTGAAGAATGTAAAGCGCGAGGGGCGTTTGTAATGTTATCAATAAATGGGATGAGAGAATCAACTTCAAAAGATATTTCAGTTGTGTATCCGCAAGGTTTATTTGAGCGAGAAATCGTTATTGATTGCGGAATATCAATGATAAATCGCTTGCAAAGCTCTGGTAAGGAAATGACAAATGAGAATGTGCATGATAAGCTCTTACTTACATGGTAGAAACAATATTTGCTGAAAATTGAATATGTTAGCAATAGAAAAAGCGCCAATGTTTAAGGCGCTTATTTAAAATTACGATTGTTTGATTTTATCTCGTTTAAAGGCGAGGTCGACGAGCTTGTCGACAATCTGTGGCGTGGTCATGCCCGAGGCGTTCAGCAGCATCGGGTACATGCTGATGTTTGTAAAGCCGGGCATTGTGTTGATTTCGCTGAAATAGACGGCGTCCGCCGCTTCGTCCCAGAAGAAGTCGACGCGCGCCAGGCCGTAGGCATCTACGCCCTCGAATATCTTGACGGACATGTTCTTGATCTGGTCGGAGACATGGGCGGGGATGTCGGCGGGGGCGATGGTTTGCGAGCCCTTGTTGTTGTACTTGGCGTCGTAGGTGTAGAACTCCTCGCCGGAAACTATTTCGCCGACCTCCGAGGCGAAGACGTCTCCGTCGGAACCGCCGATTACGGAACATTCGAGCTCGCGGCCGCTGACGGCTTTTTCAACCAGGATTTTGTGGTCGTGCTGCAGCGCGGTTTCTATGGCCTTGAGTAGCTGCGCCTTGCCGCGAACCTTGCTGATGCCTACGGAACTGCCGGAGTTTGATGGTTTGACAAAGCATGGATAGCCCAGCTTGTAGCGGACAGATTTGGCGGCTTCGTCCAATTCCGCGGGGCTGGTTAAGTTGTGAGCTTTAAAGGTGAGGTATGGGGCGTGGTTAATTCCCAGGGATGCGGCGATCATTTTTGCGTAGTATTTGTCCATTGACAGGGCGGAGCCCAGGACGCCGCTGCCTACATATGGAAGACCGGCGAGTTCGCATAGGCCCTGGATCGTGCCGTCTTCGCCGAAGCGCCCGTGCAGCACGGGGAAAACCGCGTCTATGGATATCTCGCGCGCCTTGCCGGAGGCTATGCGCAGAACGCAGCGCCCGTCCCTGCTGGGGCTGATTATCGCAGTTTGGCCGAATTTCTCAAGGTTTGCCGAGTTGTGCTCGTTTTGCGGGCCGTCGTTTAGAATCCATCTTCCCGACTGGGATATGAATATCGGGATGACGTTGTATTTTTCGGGCGAAAGGGCGGAGATTATCGTGGCGGCCGAAGATCTGGAGACTTCGTGCTCGGTGTTTGCACCGCCGTAGATTACGGCTATGTTAATTTTCGACATGGGGTACCCCCTTGTTATAGAAGGCTTCGCATCTGTAGATGGGCAGATTTTGTGCGGAGAACTTCGATTCGTATTCTGTCATTATATTTCCGGCAAAGCTGGATTTGTGCAAGTCCAGCGAGATGTTGCGAAGGGCGAAGCCGTGTTGGGAGAACTGCTCCAGGCTGAACTCGAAGAGCTCGGCGTTGTCGGTCTTGTGGAATATCTCGCCCGAGGCGCCCATTACGCGCTTGTAAGTTTGCAGGAACGAGGAGTGGGTAAGACGGCGTTTTCGCCACTTTTTGCGGTTTGGCCACGGATCGGGGAAGTTGATGTATATACGGCTGATTTCACCGGGAGTGAAACAGCCGGAGAGATCGGACGCGTCGCCGATGATGAAGGCTATGCGCCGCCCGGACTCCCGCGCCGCCCGCGCGCCCGTGACGATCACGTTCCGTTCGCGCTCGAAAGCTATGAAGTTGACGTCGGGGTTGGCCTCGGCCATATGCGTTATGTAGCGCCCCATTCCGCAGCCGATCTCCAGGTGGATTGGGTTGCTGTTGTCAAAAAACTCATGCCAGCGCCCGGCATGTTCGTCCGGGGTTTCGATGCAGAACGGGTTTGTCTCAATTTCGTGAGCCGCCCAGCTTTTTCTGCGTGCTCTCATACTTACCTCATTTTTTCGTGTTTGAGAATTGTTTCGACAAATTCGTCGTTGGTGGCCGACCGGATCAACATGTCTGTGACCAGTTCGGTCAGCTCCTGCGGGGGCATCATGGACGAAAGTTTGCGGATGGCATAGGTGGCCTCGAGCTGTCTCGGCGTAAGCAGTATTTCCTCGCGGCGCGTGCCCGACTTTAGTATGTCTATCGCGGGGAAGACGCGCTTTTCGGAAAGGCGGCGGTCAAGCACGAGCTCCATGTTGCCGGTTCCCTTGAATTCCTCGAAGACGACCTCATCAAGCTTGCTGCCGGTATCGACCAGCGCGGTGGCAAGTATGGTAAGAGAGCCGCCCCCGGAGATGTTGCGGGCCGCGCCGAAGAACTTTTTGGGCATGTAGAGGGCGGCGGGGTCAAGGCCGCCGGACAGCGTGCGTCCGCTTGGAGGTATGGTAAGGTTGTAGGCGCGGGAAAGACGCGTAATGCTGTCCAGCAGGATCACAAGATTCTTGCCCTGTTCAACCAGGCGCTTCGCGCGTTCCAGCACCATTTCGGCCACGCGCTTGTGGTGTTCGGGCTGCTCGTCGAAGGTCGAATAGATTATGTCAACGTTTTCGCCGGTAATGGATTGTTTGATGTCGGTGACTTCCTCGGGGCGTTCGTCTATTAGCAGTACTATCAGATGGACATCGGGGTAGCCGCTGACGATAGAGGAGGCGATCTTCTTGATAAGAACGGTCTTGCCGGCCTTTGGCGGAGCGACGATCATTCCGCGCTGGCCGAAGCCGACGGGAGCTATAAGGTCGATGATACGCGTGGATATGTCGCTGCGTGTGGATTCCAGAGTGAAGCGCTCGGTGGGGAATACGGGGGTAAGATTTTCAAATTGGGGGCGCTTTGCGGCCTCGTAGGGAGGGTCTCCGTTGACGGATTTTACGAAGAGCATTGCGTTGAACTTCTCGTCGTTGCGTGGAGGCCGGACATTTCCGACCAGGTAGTCGCCGGTCTTTAGGTTGAAACGGCGTATCTGGGTCGGCGAAAGATATATGTCTTTTGTGCCGGGCATGAAGTTTTCCATTCGCAGGAAGCCGTAACCGTCAGGGAGGACTTCCAGGACGCCTTCCTCCAGGTCGTTGCTTGGTATGGGAGAGTTACTAATATTTAGTAACTTAGTGGCTTCTGGGGTGGATTCGGGAGTTGGGGAAGGTTCGGGCGGGTGATTGTCCTCCGGGCCGGTAATTGTGGAGGGCGGAACAGGCTTAGGCTCTGGCGGCGCTTGGAGCTTCCTGGAGGCTCGAACTTTGCGCGTGTGGGAGGGGTTGTCGGAGGTTTTGGACGAGGCTTCGTCATTGACGGCTTCGATTCTCAATATTTCCGTGATGAGATCGGCCTTACGGTACTTGTTGGCATACTTGATGCCAACGGACTTAGCCCTCTCTCGGAGCTCTGGGAGGGTTAGCTGATGGATATCGCGTGATTGCATGAATTCCTCCTGGGAATGGTAAACTGCAAGACGCCATTGCGAACATCGCGTGTTCGCAATGGCGGAATAATTGAATACAGGTTCTCGGCCTGTTTAATATCTTTTCACCATTGTCTTGGCGGCCAGACTCCACCCCATGAAGCCAAGGGCTTCTCGGGCATCACAGGCGTCGCAGCTTTCCAGTACCGCGACAAAACCTCAAAAAATTGTTTCGCTGTTAGAACCTGTGGTCAATAACCAAAATGCTGACTAGAAGCGGCGATTTTTCACCAATCTAGGAAGCGGCGACGCCGCGTATCCTTAGCGGTACGCAAGGAATCGCTGACAACGAGCGGCGGGAAATTGACCTTCTAGGTGGCGTTGAGCATTATTGACCACAGGTTCTTATTGTTGAATAGACTCTTAGTCAGGTATGATGAGGTTCTGGCCAACTTGGATGCCGGCCGGATTTGTAATGCCGTTGGCCTCGGCTATGCGCATCCACCCGTTGGGGTCTCCGGGGAAGAATATCTGGCCTATTCCGCTTAGTGTCTGGCCGGGCTGGACGGTATGGTTACGTACGGGGGCCTGCGGCCCGGTTGGTTCTTCGTCAGCGCCCGCGGGCTGGCCGCCGGTAACGGCGGCGGGATTCTGCAAGCCTTCAAGGCGTTCGACTTCTGCGAGGGCTGTGGTGAGCTCGTTACGGGCTTCACCAAGCTCGATAGTAAGCTGGTTTATTTGGTGCTGGCGCGCTGCGGAAAGCTCGGCCGCTTCTTCGGCCGTGGCCAGCCTGCTGTTAAGAGAAATCAACTGGAAGACTACGATAGCTACTACGACTATTCCCGCGAATAATGAGCCGCCAATGACTATCATCCGCATTGAGGGTGCTCCGCGCTCATAATCGTCGTCCGTGTCGTCGTCCTCCTCGTCCCTGTGTATGGCAAAGCGCGGTTTACGAGCCGGGGCTCGCATGGGGGACTTTGCGCGGCGCTGGGGGAATGGATCCGGTTTTTGGTCGAAGTCGCGCTGCGGCTCTATTTTTTTATAGACCTTGCCCGTACGAGAGGGCGCAGGTTCGGAGTATTCGTCGTATCGGGGGCCGTGTTCGTCGTAGTCTGCGGATGTGCGGGCTTTGCGGCGCGCGCCCGGGCGTGAGGAGGAATCGAGTTCGTGCTCGGATTCGTTGCGTCCGCCGGAATTTCTGTCCAGAGGCTGTCTTTTACGAAATTGACTGAATTTGTAGCCGTCTTCGTCCAATGGGTCTTGGTTGTTGTTGGCAGCCTGTGTTATGGCTCCGCCGCGCTTGCGGCGCAGGCTCGGCATTTCGGAGTCTTCGCTTATGGAGCCGAGACGCGGATAAGTTCCCTCCATGGGATACCTGTTATCTGTATGCGTGGCGTCCCCGCCGGAGCGGTACTCGCTGTCGAATCCGCTTACAAGGCCGGACGGCTCATGGGGAGATTCGCCGTAATCAGAGCCGGAAGGAGAGGAACCGGCGTCGTTTGACGCAAAGAGACGCCCCACGGCTTTTCGAGACATATCGTCATTATAAAAGTCCAGAGTATTGCCGAGTTTGGGATCGATATTGGAGCCGGGACGGGTATCGTCTTCATTTCTGTCATTTGTGCCGCTCAAAATTTACACCTCCTGAAGACCATGGACACGAATTCTACTGCCAGCGAAGTAAATAGCATATTATATTAACATGATAACAAACTCTGCGCAAGTTAACAATATAAATTTTTAACCAAAACGTAATAATTTTAACTAAAATATAATTAAAACCTGTGCTTAATACCGCTAAACGCTTTCTAAAAGGTCGAATTCCACCCCACAAAACCAAGATCGGGCTTCGCGGAGACATCGGATAAGTAGTATGACCTCGAAATAGTAACAAAGGAGGGGCGCGGGAAATCGGGAGATTTTAATATATATTATGGAAGTCAGTAAAATGAATTTGTAATGATTTTTCAACCTAAATAATTTCAAATCACTCCCCCCTATCGTCAATACAAAAAAATATTCTTATGCTATCATAAAGAATAGCCGGCATTTCGGGTTGTATTGAACACAGGCTCTTATTTCTTGAACGGTCTCTTCCAGCCTGACTTGTTTTCCTGGCGGCTGCGCCCGACGGCCAGATCTCCCGGAGGCACGTCGCGGGTGACGGTGGAACCCGCAGCGACGAAGGAATTTTCGCCCAGTCGGACTGGGGCGACCAGGTTGGAGTTGGAGCCGACGAACACGCCGTCTTCGATGACGGTAGCGCTTTTGTTTGCGCCGTCGTAGTTGACGGTGATGCTGCCGCAGCCGAAGTTGACGTTTGACCCGATGATGCTGTCTCCGATGTACCCCAGGTGGGACGCCTTGGAGCTGTCTCCGATGGTGGAGTTTTTGACCTCGACAAAATCGCCGATGCGGCAGTTCGAGCCGATGCGTGAACCCGGACGGATGTAAGCGAACGGGCCTACGCTGGTTCCGTCGCCGATTGTCGAGTCGAGAAGCACGCTCTGCTCGATCTCGCATCCCGCGCCGATAGTCATGTTGTGGATGCGCGTGCCGGAGCGGATAATCGTACCGCTTCCTATATGTGTTTTGCCGGTTATTTCCACGTTTGAATAAATAACCGCGTCAGCCTCGATTGTAACATCCGCCCCGATTGTGACGGAATGCATACTTTGAAAGACGACGCCTTCCGCCGCGAGATTCGCGATGTTGGCCCCGCTTATATTGCCTACGACGTGAGAAATATCCCAAAGCGAGAATACCCTTTGCGGATAGTAGTGGGGCAAGTGGTAAGGCTCGGCGTTTGGGTGGGCTTTGAGTACTTGCGGCAGCGGCGCGAAGTGCTTCGCCGCGGCGACAAATGGCGCGGAGTCCCAGGGCATGGGGATGTTTTCACCCCTGCCGGAGCCAAGCGGAAGATAGAATGTGCCCGAGTGATGGTCGTCCCTGATGTATGTCGGAACGCCGGACATCTTGTGAAGGCGAACCAGCCTGTTGATCTCGTCGTGAGAGCTTGGAGGGTATGGTCTTTGCAGCATCCATATGTCGTCCGCCTCGAAAATCAGTACGGGCTGGTCGCCAAAGGCCGCGAAGAATCCGGCTGCTGCGCCCTCTTCGACAAATTGAGCGCCAAGTCCTTCGACTACGGTTTTGAGCTCGTTGTTTTCGCGCCCCACCACTACAATCTCTGGGGAAAAACTTTTTGCCTGCTCAATAGAGTAGGCAATCAGCGGCTTATCGATTACTTCGTGAAGATACTTAGTTTTGCGTGACTTGAATCGGTCTTCGTTTGACGTGGCCATTATCGCAACCTTCATGTCATTTACCACCTCTGGATAGGTTCTTAATGCTGCTAACCGTTGATTGATGCGCTTATGTCGAGGCGAAGATCGTTAATGTATATCGCGTCGAACACTTCATGATTGATGTGTATTTCGGGATCGCCGTCGCGCCAGTTCTGATAGGCTTCGTTGAATATCTGGCCGCGCATGAGCTGGATGTATTCATCAAGGGCGGAGCCGGCAAGTGTATCCGCGTCGACGATTTGGCGCGCGTCAATGCGTACAATATAGTATGTGTCGGCGGTCTGGAGGATTGGGGAGACTTGCCGCAGGTCAAGATTGCGTGTTGCGGCTATGACCCCCGCGGGCAGATCGCTGTTTGCAAGGTCACGCATGACAGTGACGCTTACTGCGGTGTTATCGGCGTATGCGGCGTAGAGTTCGCAGGATTGCTCCAAGGCTTGACGGATTGCGTGAGCTGTGTTCTGCGGGTTTGCCCCGCCCTCCAGCCTGCTGACCGCAACAACCGTGGCTATGATCTGTACGGGGTTGGGGTGCGCTATCATGTAACCTTCAAAGAAGTGCTCGAAGTCGGCTTGGCTGACCGTGAAGTGGCGTGTGACCTCTTCGTACATTTCCTCGAACAACTGCCGCTCAAGCATCACCGGGAATATATTATCGAAGGTTGAGCCGGTGTCGCGGGCCAGCAGGGGAGGAAGCTGCGCCAGATACGCGTAAGTGTTGGACGTGGCGATACGTACGGATTCGTCGCTTGGTTCAAGGCCGGTGAGTCTGGCCTGAGCGGCGGTTATGCGCACAAGGGAAAGCTGGCGCAGCGCGTTTAGTTTGGCCTGCGTCTGAGCGTCGGTGCCGCCAAAGTTGGCGTACCAGATATCCATGCCGCCGGTGGCCTCAAAGAAGCTCTTCTGTTGACTAAGATATACATAGAACTCGAAGGGCTCGACAATATGGCCGTCCACGACAGCTACGACAACACGCTCTGAACCGGCGTCCTGTACGGCGGCCGTACATCCGCCTAACAGCAACGACGCCGTAGAAATTATAATTATCAGGTATATAAACAGCTTCTTAGGCATCTCAAACACCATTGGGCACTATTTGGACACATGCTCTTGCGTCCGGGATATTAAGCTATTTCTGTCTTCATAATTATAATGCATGGCTCGGATATTTGCAATGAATGTAACACAAATTTAAACATACGGAACGGTTAATTAAATTGCCGGGAAGTACGATATACAATTAAGGAACTTGAAGAGGCTATCGTAACAGAATTTATTTTAATAGTCTATTGACTTTAGTCGAGGAATGTGTAAAAATAGGAATGTATTTTCGCCTTTTTGCGTCTCTACATAGATATCTTAGTATTATCCGTTGCGTGGGGAGTTTTTTTCCGTATATGTTATTATTTTGTAAATAATAATTATGGAAAGATGATATACTACCATAATAAGTGAGAATTGTTAGATAGTGCATACTTATCAAGGATGTGCCATGCCGATTTGTGGCTTTGTATGAGTGTGCCGTACATTAACGGAGGTTTTCGCGCATGTTCCTAAACAGGATGACTGTTCAAAACGACCTTATTGGTCTCGCAATGCACGCCTCGGCTCTAACTAATGACGTAATACAAAACAATATCGCCAATGTCGACGTGCCGAACTTCAAGCGCAGCACCGTAGTTTTCGACTCGGTACTGCAAGACGTCGTTGATACGGCTCGCAGCACCGGTGTGCTCCACCGCGACCGCATAGCTCCAAGAGTAGTTCTTCAGCACCAGAACTTGAGCCACCGTCTGGACGGCAATAATGTCGACATCGAGACGGAAATGGTCGCGCTCTACCAGAATTCGGTACGCTTCGACGTAATGGCCGCGATGCTTCAAAACAACTCGGCACGTAGAAATCTGGCGTTCCAGCAGTAATTTGGGAATGAGATCGTCACAACTAAATCATTATAGGGAGGCCGCACAATGTCATTCTTTAATTCGATGAACGTAGCGGCGACGGGCTTGACGGCTCAGCGCCTGCGCATGGATATAATCGCTGAAAATATTGCCAACGCCAACACAACGAGAGGGTCGGACGGGGGCGCGTTCCAGCGGCGCACTGTCGTTATGCGCCAGGCTCAGCCATCGACATTTTCCACCAATCTCCAAAGCGCGCTGAGCGGGCAGCCGCTCTCGGGCGGCGTCCGTGTATCGAGAATAGCCACGGATCCCACGGAAGGCCCAAGAGTACACGATCCGGGTCACCCCGACGCCGATGCCGACGGCTATGTGCAGATGCCAAACGTCAACATCATCATGGAGATGGTAAACATGATTTCCGCAAGCCGCTCCTATGAGGCTAATGTCACCGCAATGGACGTAACGCGCAGCATGATAAACAGGACGCTTGATATAGGGCGGCAGTAAAACCAGCCCATGAGACAGTGTCTTGGTATACTGAATACAGCTTCTTACGAATTACGCAAGCCGCTATACACGAAAACGACCTTTTGATTAAGGAGAACATATATGTTAACAAACCCCATCGGCCCGTTGACGGGCTTGTCAGCTCCGACCGAGAATCAGGGGCTCATTGCGCAGGCACGACAGACACAGGTCTTTGATGACGTGCTTTCCTCCGCAATGGCGATGTTCAACCGCACAAACGATCTTCAACAGCAAGCTGATGTAGCCCAGCTTGATTTTATAATGGGACGGAATGACAACTTTCTCACCGTCATACTCGCGCAGGAACGAGCCCACTCATCCATGAATTTTACGGTAAACGTAGTAAGCAGAGCAGTTCAGGCATACCAAGAAATCATGAGGATGCAAGTGTAGGCATCAGAATTTTTTGCGCCAAAGAGGGTGAGTATAGCGTATGCAGGAGAAAGCAAAAAGGTTTTTCACAGATATATGGATGAAGTTTTCAGAGCTTGAAAAACCTCGTAAGGTCAAGCTTGTCTCGGCTTGCTTAATAATGATAGCGGCGATATCCATCGCGTCGTACCTGCTCCTGCGTCCCCAGTGGGTGGTGATAGCGGACAACGCGACATGGAACACCATCTCCCAGATGCAGATGGTGCTGGATTCCGCCGGTGTTCCGCACAGGACGATCAATAACGCCACGGGCCTTATGGTTCGCCAGCAGGATACCGACCGTGCCAACCTGTCTATCGGTATCAGCGAAATTAACCTGGACGGGGTGTTCACGTATGCCGACGCGCTTGAAGCAAGCGGAATCGGCACAACGGAGAGCGTCATACAAAGAAATTTCCAGCGCGCGCGTGAGCACGAGCTGGCTCAGAGCCTCAGGCTTATAGACGGCGTGGAAAATGCCGTCGTAAACCTGAATATACCACGAAGAAGCCCCATACCGCTACCATCGGATGAACGCGCTACCGCGAGCGTCGCTCTTACGCTGAGCCGGACGCTCGACCGCCAGCAGGCGGCCGGTATCGCGCGTTATATTGCTATGTCCGTACCGGGGCTGGAGTCCGACAATGTAACAATCATTGACACAGCCGGCGGCAACGTGCTCTATTACCAGGGCGAAACCGTTGCGGGTCAGATGATACAGGGTGAATTTGAGCTTGAGCGTATACGCCGTGCCGAAATGGAGACGCAGATACGCCTGATGCTGAGTCCGCTCTTTGACGAGGTTCGGGTGCTTTCCAACCTTGTTCTGAATCTTGATACCATAGTACACACCGAGGTGGTACACACATCGCCGATGGGGCCGGACAGCGCGACCGGGCTGATCGACTGGGAAAACACAGACCGGCAGCAAGTGGAAAACCGTCCTGTCGACGCCGAGCCGGGCATGGCTCCGAACGCCAACATAAACTATCTGATGGGCGGCGACATGGCGGGCAGTGCGTCCGTCAGGCGCGAGGAACGGCGGTTCCTCCACAATATTCAGGAGCAGATCAGGCAAACGCCGTCGGGCGGGGTTCTGCTGGGAGCTTCGTCGGCGTCCGTAGTGGTTTTCAGAAATAATTATATATACCAGCAAGAGCTGATAAACGACGGGACAATAGGCGGCGAAAACGGAATGACATGGGAAGCTTATCAGCGGTCCATGATGCCGATGCCGTTTGACGCGGAAGATGCCGTGATTGTGGCGGCCGCCGACATATTGCTTGCCGGTACGGGCCTTGGCGCGATAGAAGTCGTAGGCTTTGAAGTTCCGGTGTTTGTGCCATATGTACAGCCGCCGGGAATCAATATCATGACAGTAGTGGCTCTTGGTATACTGGCCCTGCTGATTCTGCTGCTGGCTCTTGGAATACTTCGCCGTGCGCAGCAGGACGAAGTCACCGAGATCGAACCCGAGTTGTCCGTGGAAGACCTGCTGGTCAGTACGCAGCTTGAAGAACAGCGCGAGGCCGAGATCGAGGCCACGCTCGGCGGCATTTCCGTAGAAGATTCCGAACTCAAGAAACTGCTTGATAAATTTGTGGACGAAAACCCGGAGGCCGTTGCGGCTCTTCTGAAAAACTGGCTCAGTGATGATTGGAGGTGATAGGTATGCCGGCTACTGTTGCTAAAGGCGCAAAAGAAATGTCTGGACGCGAGAAAGCGGCTGTCCTGCTCATCTCTATGGGCCCGGAAAAAAGTGCCAAAATATTTAAGCACCTGAAAGAAGAAGAGATTGAAAGCGTTACCCTGGAAATTGCCAACACCTCCCTGGTCACACCGGAAACAAAGGAAAGAGTGATGGAGGAGTTTTACCAAATATGTATAGCCCAGCAGTACATCACCGAGGGCGGAATAGGCTACGCCAAGCAGTTGCTGGAGCAGGCGCTCGGCCCGGAGAGGGCTTTCCAGGTTATATCCAAACTTACAGTATCTCTGCAGGTGCGCCCCTTCGACTTTGTCCGTAAAACGGACGCAAGCCAGATTCTGAACTTTATACAAAACGAGCACCCGCAGACAATAGCCCTGATACTATCATATCTAAAGCCCAAACAGGCCGCGGACGTTCTGGTAAACCTGACGCAAGACAAACAAGCCGACGTAACCCGCAGAATTGCCATGATGGACCGGACGTCCCCCGATATCATAAAGGAAGTTGAGAGAGCCTTGGAGAAGAAGCTTTCCACACTGATGACGGATGACTTTACAACAGTCGGCGGCGTTGACGCCGTGGTCGAAATACTGAACTCCGTCGACAGGACGACCGAAAAGAACATCCTCGAGTCGCTCGAGACAGAGGATATCGAACTGGCCGAAGAAATCAAACTCAAGATGTTCGTTTTCGAGGACATTATTGCGCTCAGCAACAGGGACATGCAGCTTGTCCTTCGCCAGGAAATCGACAACAAGGATCTTGCTATCGCCCTAAAGGGTTCGTCGCCTGAAGTCCAGGAGTTCGTGTTCGCCAATCTGTCAAAGCGCCTTGGCTCTATGATTAAGGAAGATATGGACTACATGGGCCCGATTCGCAAGGCGGACGTCGAAGAAGCTCAGCAGAAGATAGTCAACATTATCCGCAGACTTCAAGACACCGGAGAGATCATTGTTGCTCGTGGCGGAGGAGATGATCTGATTGTCTAGCAGGGTTCTCAAGTACTATCAAGCGCAGGTAGACGACACCAACAAGGTGACGATCAGTACACGGCCGGAGCTAGTCTCCGGCGTTCCCGACTTGGATGAAGTGCCTAAGCCGCGCAAGTCGGCCAACGAGGACTTGCGCCAGGTCGAGGAGATGTTTGACAAAGCGCGCCGCGGCGCCGACGTAATACTTAGCAGCGCAAGCGAAAACGCCGCCAAGATGGTTGAGGACGCCAAGGAACAGGCCGAGGAAGCCGCCAGGCAGATCGAGAAAGACGCGCTTGAGCGCGGTTACGCCGAGGGCTTGAAAAGTGGCGCGTCCGAAGGCGAACGGCTGAGGAGCGAAGCCGACGCCGTACTGGAGGACGCCCGCCGCCAGCGCGATGAAATTATAGGCAGTATTGAACGTGACGTAGTGGAATTAATTGCAAAACTACTCAACAAATTACTGGTAAATACTATTGAAATAAATCCCGCGATAGTCGCCATGCTGGTGCGCGGTCAACTGGGCAACATGAACGCCACCGGCGACGTAACTATCCGCGTATCTCCCGAAGACTACGACGAAGTGCTGAGGCAGCGCGACGAAATCGCAGGTGCTGTGGACACGTCCGTAAACATCGAGATAACCAAGGACGTTACGTTTAAAAAGGCGGAATGTATTCTGGAAACGCCCCTGGGGAGCGTGGACATAAGCCTGGAGTCATCCTACAGGATGCTAAAGGAGAACCTGACGTATCTCTTCAAGATGGGTGAATTGTATGAGGATCGTTGACAATCCTGCCGAAGCCACAGTAAATATGTCCAAGTACTTGGCGCTGCTGAATGAAGACTATGTAAAGCGCTTGGGTCGAGTGACCCAAGTTGTGGGTTTGACCATCGAATCCCAAGGGCCCGACGTCAGGATCGGCAGTTCGTGCCTTATCCGCAAGTCTAAGCGAGAGAGGGGAACTTTGTCGCAGGTCGTAGGATTTCGCGACAACAAGATACTGTTAATGCCCCTGGGAAACATGGAAGGCATCAGCCCAGGCTGCGTGGTAGAGGCCATGGGTAAGCCCCTGACCGTCAAGGTCGGTGAAAAGCTTATCGGAAGAATACTGGACGGACTCGGACAGCCGATGGACGACAAGGGCCCGATATTCGACGGTGAGGATTGGCCTCTTACATGGAAGTCTCCAAATCCCCTGACGCGTACGCGCATTACCGAAAATCTGGAACTTGGAATCAAGGCCATTGACGGCTTGCTGACCATTGGAAAGGGTCAGCGCGTGGGGATATTCGCAGGCAGCGGCGTAGGAAAGAGCACTCTTATGGGTATGATCGCCCGCAACACAGCCGCTGAAGTCACCGTAATCGCCCTGGTGGGCGAACGAGGCCGCGAAGTGCGCGAATTCATAGAGAAAGACCTTGGCGAGGAAGGGTTGTCCCGGTCTGTGCTGGTGGTCGCCACAAGCGATCAGCCTGCCCTGGTGCGCATCAAGGCGGCTGAAGTCGCCACGACAATTGCCGAATATTTCCGCAAGCAGGGCAAGGATGTCATCCTGCTGATGGACTCGCTGACGCGCTACGCGATGGCTCAGCGCGAAGTCGGGCTGGCCATAGGTGAACCGCCCGTATCGCGCGGATATACCCCGTCCGTTTTCGCCGTAATGCCAAGGCTTTTGGAACGTGCCGGCACAAGCAGCGTAGGTTCCATTACCGGCATGTATACCGTCTTGGTTGACGGCGACGACATGACCGAGCCCGTAACCGACACGGCACGTGGAATACTTGACGGACATATAGTTCTAAGCCGCGACATTGCAAACCGTAACCGCTATCCCGCCATAGACGTGCTGGCAAGCGTATCGCGCGTAATGACCGATGTAGTGGCTTCGGAACACACAAAGCTGGCCAATGACATAAAGAAGAGCATGGCCGCTTACACCGACGCCGAAGATCTGATAAACATAGGCGCTTACGTACACGGAAGCAACTCCGAAATAGACGATTCAATCGCCAAGCACGGCGCAATAGAGTCTCTCGTTTCCCAGACTGTGGAGGAAAAATTCAACAGCGCGCAGACGCTGGAGATTATGCAGAAGATATTCAGCGGTTAGAGGCAACGGGATATTAAACAGGCTCAGGGGTGATCTCCGGCCATGCCTAAATTTAAATTTCGACTGCAAGGCTATTATGATGTAAAAATAAAATTGGAAGACAAGGCCAAGCAAGACTACGGCCTGGCCATGGTTCAGCTTGACCGTGAGCAGAAGGAACGCGCGCGGCTGGAAGAAGAACGCAATGCCAGGCTGGAACAGTTCCGCGAAAGCCTGAGCGGCGGAGTCAAGCCGTCAGAGATACAGTCCATCAACAACTACATCGAGTTATTGAAGAAGAGTATATCTCAGGCTAATGACCGCGTAAACAAAGCGCGCGATCTGGCTGAAAAACGCCGAGCCGAACTTACAGAGGCTATGAAGCAGCGAAAGATGATCGAAAAGCTGCACGACGACGCAAAGCAGAAATTCACTAAGGAATCCAACAAAGCAGAACAAAGGGCGACAGACGAAGTTATAAGCTACAAGTTTAACAACCGTTAACAACGAACGCCTGAACCGGAGGCTATAGAATGGCCAAAAAAGCCGCAACTCAACCAAGCATCCCAGACACTAATATAGAGGCCCAGACCGCCGCACTTGATCCTAAGGCGGAAAGACGCCGCCAGAAGGAAGAGGCGAAGCGCGCCAAGAAAGAGGCGAAGCTTGCGAAAAAAGGCGGGAAGAAGGGCAAGGCAGGGCTGATTTTTGCCATACTGATCCCGCTGATATTGGTGGGCGGCGTGGCCGCGATTGTCGCATTTAATCCGCTGAATCTGCGCGACGGGGCGCTTGCGCCTATACTGCTGAATGTGCCGATAGTCTCCGACTTTGTGCAACTGCCCGAGATGTACGACGGCGAGATCGCGCCGCCGGATCCCGCCCAGCTCAGCGCCGAAATTGAGTCTATGAGCGCCGAGATCGACGCGCTTGAGAACGAGGTCGCGCGGCTGACCCAGCTCAATCAGATGCACCTGAGCAGTATCGGCGACTTGCAAGCGCAAGTCCTGACGCAGGATGTTCTTGAGGCGAACCGCGAAGCCTTTGAAAGAGAAGCCGCAACAGCCGCCCCGGAGGCCTTTACGGCCTGGTTCGAGGCTTTTGACCCGGAGCGCGCCGCCGAAATATTTGCCGAAATTGTTGAATCCGATGCCCGCGAGCAGGAATACCGCGCTTACATCGCCGACATACTGGCTATGGAAGAAGGAGCCGTCGCCGATGTCTTCGAGTCGATGATTCCCGTGGACACAGAGCTTGTCGTGGCGATTGTACGAAGGCTTCCCCCGGCTTTCTCCGGCGAAGTTCTTTCCGCAATGGAAGCCGAGAACGCCGCCCTGATTATCCGTCAAATGTACCCTGGCGATTTCTTTGACGACACAGTCGTCGAAGTTGAATAAGAACCTGTATTCAGTACGCCGAAATGCTGTCTAGGCGCCTGGCTTTCCGCCACAGTCCACCCCATAAAGCCAAAACCGGGCTTTATGGGGACCCCCGGTCGTCGTCAGCTCCTTGCGTACCACTAAGGGTACGCGGCGTCGCTTCCTCCTCCTACGCTGGCGCTTCGGATGCTAAACGTGTGCCACCGGCACACAGCATCCTAGATTGGCGAAAAACCAGCCTCGCCAATCCAGCATTCCGGGTACTGAATACAGGTTCTAAATATCGCACACATACTTTTGAAAGGAGGTGACACCACTGAGAGCACAAATGGAAACTCCGCGATCCATCGCCGACATCATGATGCCCTTGGCGCACCCGGCAAACAACGCGGCGCGGTCGTCAGGAGACTCTTTCGAGAGCATATTCATGTCGACGAACACCGCACAGGCCGAACGCTCCACGCCAAGGCAGCCGGCACAGCCTACCGGGGCGCAGCGCCCCGCGAGCCAGACCGAGCGTCCGTCGCAGAGCGCCGAGTCCGGCAGGAGAGCTGAATCTGAGTCCTCGCGCTCACAGCAGGCCGGTCAAGGTTCCGAACGCACAGGCGCGGAAGCGTCCGTGGCGCAGAACGGCGAGAGCACGGCGTCCGACGATGCGGCAAGCTCAGGTCAATCCGCTGGAACTGTCGATGAAGTCACAATCAACGAGCCGGAATATGACGGCGCAGAAATCCAGGTTATGGCTGAACTGGCAGCGCTTTTCGGTATTGAACCGGCCGCGCTGGAAGTCATAATGGAAAACCTCGGCTTCACTAAGGCCGACTTGCTTGACCCGGCTAATCGTACCGTATTGCTTCAAGCTGTCTTTGGTCTGGAGAGCGAAGTGCAGTTGCTTAATATCCCGGATGTAGCGAAGATTCACCAGGAAATCGCCAAGATACTGGAACAGTACCCTGAATTGCAGCATGTCGTGAAAGCTCCTCAGCCGGAAACGGCCCATGCCGCAACTCAGACGCAAGCCGTCAGCGAGTCCCTGCCTCAAGCACCGATAGTGGCGCCCAAACAAGCCGCCGCCGAGGGAGAGCCAATCGTTCAGGAGCAACCGATCGTTGAGCCTCAACAGGAGAAAACGCCGCGCGCAGACGCCGGATCAAATCTTGGTCAGGAGAGCCGGGAGCATCATCAAGACGGTCAACTGAGCCACACGGCGCAGCAAAAACCGGCCGAAGAGCCCCGACTGGAGGTAGTCCAGCAGTCTGACGGAACATTTGTCGTGACCGAGGCATCCACCAACCAGGCGGCCAGAATCGTTTCCGTAAGCTCACGCCCCGCTCCGGTCAGCGTCAACGCGCAGGACATCATCCGCCAATTGGCCGACAACATGCGCTTCGATATCCGCGGAACCAACGTAAGTGAGATACGCCTGACGCTCAGACCTGAGAATCTTGGCGAAGTCACAATGAAAATCGCTGCGGAAAACGGCATCGTAACCGCGTCCTTCGTTGCTGAAAACACACGCGTCAAGGAAGCTATCGAGGCTAACATGAACCAGCTCAGGCAAGCGCTGGGGGAAAAGGGAATCGAGGTTTCAGAGCTGTCCGTCAGCGTCGAAAGTAACGCCGACGAGCGCATGAGGCAATTCCTGGCCGAGCAGGCGCGTTCTTCCGGCAAGCTTCGCGAGATCACGCAAGGTCTTGACGACGAGGCGGAAGCCTTGGAAGCCGAGCAGGCCGAACGCCTGACAAACCTCGACAGTACCGTGGAATTCAGAGCATAGTACTAAATCACAAAAAAGGAGTGACGACATGTCCGGTTTACCTCACGGATTGCCCCCCGGGTCAGAAGACTGGCTCTGGATGGGATGGGACGTGTCCCAGCCACACACCGCTCCGATCAACACGCCATCTCGCAGACCGACCAACCAGTTGGGACGGGACGACTTCCTGTTACTGCTTATGACGCAGTTACAGCATCAAGACCCGCTCAGCCCGATGGAAAATCACGAGTTCGTGGCGCAAATGGCGCAGTTCAGCGCGCTGGAGCAAATGCAGAACATGAATCAATCCATGCAGATGCAGCAGGCCAACAACTTGCTGGGAAGGTGGGTTGAAGGAACCTACTTTAACGATGGCGCGATGGAATGGCGCGAAGTGCGCGGCTTTACCGAGGCCGTAGTCGTCCGCAACAGTCAGCCGTACCTGCGCGTGGCAAACGGCCCGGGGCCCGACGATTTCGACTTGCTGCCTGTGGCAAGGGTAGACAGGGTGTTCCCAGACCTGTTCCTGAGTTCGCTGACCAATCTGAATCAAAATTTATCAATCGCCCAGAACCTTTCGCTTATCGGACGCTATATCATGGCCGTTACACGCGGCGCGGACGGAAGGCCGAACGGCTTTGTAGAGGGCAGGGTAGACCAGATACGCTTCGACGACATCGGCAACCCGATATTGATCGTAGGCAACCGCGAGATACTTGGCACAGAGGTCATAGCCGTAACCGAGCCTACCGGTGTCAGACGTATTATAGGCCACGAGATATTTGTGCCGAATTCTGATGCTTCGGGTGACCCGTTTGTCTCGCGTACGATTCAGGATATAAGGTTTATCCGCGGTGAAACAGCCCAGGAAGACCGCGTGGTAGTGGTTGTCGAAGACGGAGAGCACAACATCCGCAACATCGGCTTTACGTTCGACGCGATAAACATGATCGATCGTCCTATTACCCACGAGAACATCAGCGGCACGGTACATTCCGTAAGACTTATCGGAGGACTTCCGTACCTGGTGGTACACTCAAGTGTAGACGACGGAAGCGGAAACATGGTCTTACAAGAGGACATAGTATCTTTCGCCAGCTTTAGGCGCATCAACGTTTCTTAATCTGACACGAGGACGGTGACTGTATGACCCATAACAACATCATAGCAAACGCGTCAGCGGTTGCCGCGGTTAACAGGCAGACGACCGACGCTTCGCAGGCGGCCGGACGGACGGCGTTACCCGGCGTATCTGCGCCGGTTCAGGCTCAGCCAAGTTTTCCGGCTTCACCAAGCTTCAATGAAGTGCTTAGCCGTCAGATTAACAATCGGCAGTTGCAATTTTCAAAGCACGCGGCCGAACGCCTCAGCGAACGCCAGATAGAGCTGACACGCGACCAGATGAACCGAGTGGAAGACGGCCTGACCCGCGCGCGCGGCAAGGGCATCAACGATTCGCTGGTGCTGGTCGACGACGTGGCCCTGGTCGTGAATATACGCAACAATATCGTAGTCACAGCCATGAGCAGGCAGGTCGAAAACATTTTCACAAACATCGACGGCGCGGTGGTAGTATAATCCCGGACAATCCCGAGGGATTTGCCGCCCCCGACTGACAGACGGGGCGGCCGCCGCGCGGAGGCTTACAATAGCGCAAGTAGAAATCAAGAGAGGATGTTATATGTCGCTTGAAATTAGGCGCACTGAAAAAAGCATACCGTTTGACCTTCTTAGAGCCCAGGCGCTGAACCCATCCATAACTGAGATCAAGGAGATTAACGACGTATTATTCCGCTTGATTGCGACTATGGAGCCGGAAGATGTGGATATTGTGGAAAAGCAAGTCGCTGAATATATGAAAAGGTTGCGAAGTTGAAAGGGGTATCGACATGGCCTACGAAACAAAGGCGCTGCTGGTCGCACTCAGTAAGATTCTTGCTAAGTCAGAGAGCGTAGAAGAAGCTTACGAGGCCCTTGTGGATATTGCAAATACGGAAAGCGTCGTTCTCAAGCCATACAGCGAAGCGGCAAAGAGCGGCAGAAAAAGCGGTTAACCCGCAAAGACCGGTAAGTAACGACAGCAATTATTAGGGGGTACACCATATATGATGAGATCAATGTTTTCGGCGGTTTCCGGCCTCCGGGTACACCAGACCAGGATGGACGTAATCGCGCACAATCTGGCGAACGTCAACACCGCCGGATTTAAGGCGTCGCGTACGACGTTTACGGACGTGTTCAGCCAGACCTTGCAGGGCGCGAGCCAGGCCAACGAAGCAACCGGCCGCGGCGGACAGAATCCGATGCAGGTCGGTCTTGGCTCAAACCTGTCCGCGATAGACCGCCGCATGACCCAGGGCGCGGCTATGCGTACGGACGTGCCGCTTGACCTGATGATCGACGGCGAGGGCTTCTTCATCGTGTCCGACGCGACTGGAACATTCTTCACCCGCGCCGGCGCGTTCCGCCTTGATCCGACCACCGGATGGCTGGTTAACGACCAGGGTATGCCGCTGATGGGCTGGAACACGGACGAGAGTTTTCAAATCCAGACAGGGCAGTTGGAAAGAATAGTGTTGGACAGATGGACAGTTCCGGCGACGAGCACATCGATGTTTGAGATTAATGGTAACTTGGATCCCACAAGAACCAATCCGCCGCCTAACATGACGATGTCCTTTTACGACAGCATAGGAACCCGTTGGACTATGGACGTAGAGTTTATTCCCAATTTCCCGGCTGCGGGAGGAAATATTCCTATATCTTGGACCGTTCAGTTTGGCGGAGCGGAGGCTACCACCACATTGAGACGCGAGGGAAGCACAAGACCGGAAGATACTGTAGTGCTGGATACAGGCGCGCTTGGCAATATACCAAGCCAGACGATCTTTTTCGACACCGACGGAGGTGTTCGCGGACTCATGCCGGGCGCTAACGTTGCTGTTCCTCCTGTGCCGACTCCTCCGGCTTTAGAGACCATGGCATCGGCATTTGTGTTTAATATACCTCCGAGCGCGCTGTTTCCGAACGCGGTATTCGGTCAGCCCTCCGGTGATGGAGCAACCGCGTTGGCTAACGCTATAGGCATCGACTTTTCTCGCTTGAATCAATTTTCCGGTCTGGGCAATGATCCTCGTGCGGATCGACCCCTTTCAGGATCAATAGCGGTTCTTGCTAATGGCTTGGCTGCCAACCCAACAGAAGTTGCCGCGGCTGGTACCGCAACTTTTGCAATGAGCTTTAGAGGCGGCATGAGGGCGGGTACTTTTGACGGTATAACCGTAGGTGCGGACGGCGTGGTACGCGCGCGTTACACCAACGGCGAAATCCTTCCGCTTGCGCAGATACCAATAGCCATATTCCGCAACCCGGCGGGACTTCAGGCCGTGGGCAACAACCTCTTTGTCGAAACGGCCAACTCAGGCGTCTTTGACGGAACCGGACAGGACGTGTCTATGAGCGGCGCCACATTCATGGGCGGCGCGCTGGAAATGTCCAACGTAGACCTTGCCGCGGAGTTCACCGACATGATTATCACCCAGCGCGGCTTCCAGTCCAACTCCAGAATAATCTCAGTGTCGGACGAAATGCTGCAAATACTGAATAATCTCTAGTAGCTAGTGCTTAAAGCGGGCTTAAACAGTCATGACGGAAACTGACGTAATACTTCGCTCAATCCTAATTCATGTAAAAGGCTCTAAGAGCCTCGAGCAAGCGATAATCAGGGTTGAAGCCCTATGCAGCAATGACATTATCGCGGATGTGAATGAAGCAGTCAAGAAAGAACGTGAAGCATTGGCCGAAAGCGGGAACTTAGAACCTGTGTTCAATACCGCTCAACGCTGTCTAGAAGGTCAGTTTTCCGCCACTCGTCGTCAGATCCTCCGCCTACGCTGGCGCTTCGGATGCTAGACGTGTGCCACTGGCACACAGCATCCTAGCGTACCACAAGGGTACGCGTCGTCGTCACTTCCTAGATTGGCGAAAAACTGCCTCTTCCAGCCAGTATTTCAGGTATTGAACACAGGTTCTAAGATGCCTTGGGAGGTGCTTGTGCGGGTATGGAAACAGAAGTGATCCTCCGTTAGGTTCTTTACCAAGTTTATAAGGCTAAGACGACCAAAGAGATTGCTCATGCGGTAGAGGTTATGTGTACGAAGGACATGATTGCCGCTGTCAAACAGAAAGTGCAGGAATAGAAAAATTATCAAGTATAGTTTGCAAAAAATACCGGATTGTGTTATAGTTATTAAGAATAGCACGCTATTATGAATGTCCCGGGGCTTGTGCCCTGCACGGCTCCGGGCATCCTCTTACACTGGGAGGTTGTGTATGATAAAGGTGACGCGGATTAACGGTACGCAGTTTACGCTGAACGACGATCAGTTTGAATGTATCGAATCTTTGCCGGATACGACAATAACGATGATTAACGCGAGGAAATATATCGTCAAAGAATCAGTCGATGAGGTTATACAGCTAGTCAAGGCATATAACAAGGAAATATTCCTAGATAAAAAGAACGGGTAGGGGGGACTTAGGTGGATATCGGCAGTATTCTGGGCCTGGTGCTGGGTCTTGTGTTTATTGTACTTTCTATACTGATAAGCGCGAACTTTGATGTTCTCGCAGTACTGCGCTTTGTAGACGCTCCATCCGTAATGATTGTTATAGGCGGGTCAATGTGTTCGTTGATGATCGGCTACCCAATGCAGAGGATAATTTCCGGCTTAAAGGCGCTGAAAAAGGTATTCAGTCCCCCTGATCTTGATCCCTCCGAGGCTATTACCAACATCATCAATCTTGCTAATTTGGCAAGAAAAGAGGGTATACTAGCGTTGGAAGAAACTGCCCGGAATATGGAAGATAAGTTTCTGCAAAAGGGTATAATGCTGATTGTAGACGGTACAGACCCGGAGCTTACACGTAATATATTGGAGACGGAGCTTTCATACCTTGAGATGCGACACGCGTCTTCTCGCAGCGTCTGGGATATGGCGGCCGCGCTTTCGCCAGCATGGGGCATGGTCGGTACGGTTGTCGGTCTGGTTAACATGCTGCACAACATGGATGACCCGAACGCCGTTGGCCCCGCCATGGCCGTCGCTCTTATAACGACGATGTACGGTTCGCTTATGGCGAACTGGGTGTCCATACCCTTCGCCAACAAGCTAAAGATGCTTGGCGGAGACGAAGTGCTTATGAAATCGGTGCTGATCGAAGGAATGCTTTCGATACAGGCCGGAGAAAACCCAAGAATTATCGAAGAGAAGCTGAAATCGTTCCTTTCGCCGGCTATGCGCCAAGACAAGGAAGAGGGGTGATGAACAATGGCACAACGGAAAAAGCCCGAAGATTCCAAACGCGGTACCGCGCCTGACTATCTTGCGTCCTTCGCCGACCTGGTAACGCTGTTGTTTGCCTTCTTCGTGCTGCTGTTCGCCATGTCAAGCATCGACGAAGAGAGATTCAATGCCATGGCGGCCGCGTTTTCCGCCATGACCTTTGTTCAGACCACAGGCACTGCGCCCGAAGTTTTCGACCTGTACGGGAATGGCATAATGCACATGCCGACTATCTCGGAAGTGCGCAACGCAAATTCCAATCAGCGCGCGACCGGCGATATCGACGATGACCGGGCTCTGCGCGCCGCGGAAGAACTTGAACGCATGGAGGCGGAGTTCAGAACCTATTTCGCGCAGAATAACCTCACCGAAGACCAGGTCAGGGTGGAAATACAGGGCATCCATGTGGTGCTTACGTTCCCCGACAATGTGTTGTTCGCAAGCGGGCGGGCGGATCTCAACCCTCAGGCAATGGATATTCTGAGCATTGTGGCCGACGCGCTCCTGATGTTCCCCGACAACGAGATAGAGATAGAGGGGCACACCGACACAGACCCCATTAATACTCCTCAGTTCCCCAACAACTGGTTCCTGTCGGCGGCGCGTGCGCTGAGGGTAAACGAATATCTGGTGTACCAGCGCGGTTTCAACCCTACACGGCAAATTGCGATAGGGCGCGGTGAATACATCCCCGTCGCCACCAACGAAACGGAAGAAGGCAAGGCGCAAAACCGCCGTGTCGAGATCAGGGTCAGAAGTGTTGAATATTCACTGCAAAACCAGACGATTTAGATATTAAACTAGGTAAAATCAAACCCCCTCTGGAACTGAAAGGAGCGATTGATTTGGAAGAGAGTACCGGCAGCAACAAGAATAAATTACTGATGATCGTGATAATTGCGCTACTTGTAGTATTGCTTGCCGCAATGGTCTTTGTCACCATCATGGTGCTAGGAATAGCAGGAGGGCAAGATCAGCAAGAAGGACAATTTGTCGTACCCGATCTCAGACTTGACCAGCAGGAATCAATAGAGCTTTCGGGTCCAATCGCTACCAATATACGTGGCGAGACAGGTGGATCGCACGTCTTTAGCGCAAACTTTGTCGTGTTGGTCGATAACACACAGGGAAATACCAGTGCGGCTCTTATAGAACTGGTAAGCGCGTCCGACAGTATCGTGCGTGGCGTTGCGCTTCACGTAGTCAGGGGCAGAACTTTTGAAGAGCTGTCTCATCCCGATGCGATGTCTATTCTTGAACAGGAGATTCTCGACCAGCTTAGGCACGAGTTTGGCTCCAGCCTGATTCACCGAGTTATGATTACGAACTGGTTCGTGGATTAACTAACAAGAGGTGCAGAATAATGAGTGACATTTTATCCCAATCGGAAATAGACGCGCTGCTAAAGGCGCTGAATTCCGGCGACGAAGAAGTATTGAAGGTCAATAACGAGGTCGTTAAGGAAGCCCGGAACTATAACTTTTCGCGCCCTTCAAAGTTTAATAAGGAGCAGCTCCGCACCCTTGAAATCATTTATGAAAATTATTCAAGGATTCTTTCGTCGTTCTTTACGGGCTACATGCGCACACACAGCGTTGTGGAAGTCGCAAACGCCGAGCAAATGACCTACAACGAATTCAACAACTCGCTGGTAAATCCTGTTGTTCTTGGGATCATAGATTTTTCGCCCCTTAAAGGGTCGATAATACTTGAAATGTCATCAAATTTAGGTTATTCTATTATAGAAAGAATCTTGGGCGGCATTGGTCTTGGTATGAAGGTTGTGCGCGACTTTTCAGAAATTGAAAAGATACTTCTGAGCCGCGTCCTATCCAACATGATCGCGCGCTTGCCGGAACCATGGGAAAACGTGCTGCAATTGAAACCAAGGCTCGACAAGATTGAGACAAACTCGCAGTTCGCCCAGATATTCGGGCCGAATGAGATGATTGCCCTTGTAACCCTGCGTGTAAAGGTTGGCAGTACGGAAGGCATGATTAACTTCTGCCTGCCTCACCTCGTCATAAGCCCGATTATGGACAGGCTGTACACAAAGTTCTGGTTTGAACAGATAGTTCAGGCCGACGACAGCGACGTCCACCGCGAAGAGCTGGAAGGGCAGATAAACAAGGCCGTAGTTCCGATAACCGCCGTTGTGGGTAAGAGCAATATCACGGTCAACGAGTTTGTAAACCTGCAAGTGGGCGATATTATACCACTGGACTCCTACGTCACTTCTGATCTAAACATATACGTGGGGAACCTTCTGAAATTCTACGCAAGGCCAGGGACAAAACGCGGCAAGAATGCTTTCCAAATAACATCCCACATAAGTAAGGAGGAGGAGTAACAGCATGGGAGAAATGCTCTCGCAGGAAGAAATTAACGCATTGTTAAACGGCTCGCCTCCTGAAGATGATCTTGAGGGTTCGGCAGCAGAAGATTCCGGCAAGAACAAAGGCACAGGCTTTGACACTGAAAACATCGCCGAAAGCGAAACCCATTCGGCTATGCTAACCCCGGAGCAGAAAGACATTCTGGGTGAGTTTGGAAACATAAGCATGGGTACGGCGGCAACAACAATGTCTACTCTGCTTAGCAACAAGGTAGACATTGATACGCCAAGCGTAAAGATAATGACGTGGGAAGAGCTCAAGTCGCGCTATCAGCGGCCCTTTGTCGGAATTAGAGTAGACTACAAGGTAGGGCTTCGCGGCTCTAACATAATGGCTCTGCAGATGCACGACGTAAAGATCATCTCCAACCTGATGATGGGCGGAGACGGCAATGTCAGCGGCGACGATGAAATTAACGAAATAGACCTTAGCGCTATTGGCGAAGCAATGAATCAAATGGTCGGGTCGTCGTCCACATCTGTATCGGCGATGATTAAGACAAAGATAGATATTGATACGCCGAAAGCGTTCGTTATTGATTTCTCTGACGAGGAATTCTTTGAGACGGTTGACTTTCGATTCGATGAAGTGGTTGTATGCGTATACTTTAATATGAAGATCGGCGACATCATCGACAGCCAGATAATGCAAGTAATGAACCTCGACCTTGCGAAAGATGTTATCGAAATGTTTAAGAGCTCGTTTAGCCCTACACCGGCAGCCGCGCCGCCGCCGGCCGTAGCCCCAAGTCCCGCCGCCGCTCCGGCGCAGTACGCGCAGCCGGAACCATATCCGCCACATCCAGCGGCACCTATGCAAGTGGGAGGTCATCAACCTATGCAAGGTCAACCTATGCCAGTTCAATATTCGCAGCCTTTTCCGCCTATGCCGACAAATGTTTCGCCGGCGCACTTCCAGAATTTTGATGTTCAATCTGTTATCCAGCAGAAGGAAAATATTGGGATCATTATGGATGTGCCGCTCGAAGTTACCGTCGAGCTGGGCAGAACCAGGAAGAAGATAAAGGAAATATTAGAATTTTCGCCGGGTACAATTGTCGAGCTGGATAAGCTGGCCGGTGAACCTATAGATGTATTGGTGAACGGAAAGTTTGTCGCCAAAGGTGAGGTAGTGGTTATTGACGAGAAGTTTGGCATACGTATAACCGATATCATTAGTCCTGAAAACAGGATATAAATATATAGTGATTTGAGGAGTGTTCTTAATGGCTGATAAAACTATACTGCTGGTTGACGATGCCGCATTCATGCGCATGATGCTTAAAGACATACTGACGAAAAACGGATACAACGTTGTTGGCGAAGCTGAAAACGGAGTAAAGGCAATTGAAAAATACAAGGAACTCAAGCCCGGCCTTGTCATACTTGATATTACAATGCCTGAAATGGATGGTATCCAAGCCGCTAAGGGCATAAAGGCTGCGGACGCCAACGCGCTGATTGTGATGTGCTCGGCCATGGGACAGCAGGCGATGGTTATCGAGTCGATACAAGCAGGAGCGCGCGACTTTATTGTTAAGCCGTTCCAACCTGACCGTGTGCTGGAGGCCGTGCAGAAAGTAATTGGCTAACATGTATCCTTGGATTATACCCATTGTCTTTACGCCGCAAGACCTAACACCGCTGGCTATGTTAGGTCAAGTGGTCTGGTTTGTGTTGGTATTTGCGTTTGTGATCGTGCTGGCGTTTGTGTTTACAAGATGGATCGCCGGTGCGAGATATAAGCGAGACTCGACAGGCAATTTGCAGGTAGTTGAGTCGATTGCTGTAGGTCAGCAAGTGTACTTGCAGCTTGTTCGCGCGGGTGGCAAGTATATTGTTATTGGAGTTACGCGCGGGAATGTAACATATGTGTGCGAACTGCCCCCGGATGAGGTAAAGCTGCCTGACCATAAAGTGATGGGTGACGGTGTTGTGGCCGAACGTTTTGAAAAATATCTCAAATCGTATTTGCCAAGACGATCTGGCAGTGAAGATGGCAGTGGCAAGCACTAAGAACCTGTAATCAACTCCCGGAATGCCTAAATTGGCGGGTTGGACAGCGGCGGAACTGATCGCCGGGACAGCGTTTCGGGAGTTGATTACAGGTTATAGGTTACAACAGAGGTTAATGAATGAAGGAACAGTGATATGATGGGCACTTTTTCGTGGAAATTTAGCGTAGTCATACTTCTTTTTTTTGGAACGACTCATGCTCTTGGGGCGGATGTCGGCGCTATAGAACTTACAATGACAACGCTAGACAATCCCGACCAGGTTGTGCCCACCCTGCAAATTTTCTTGATGCTCACGCTGATAGGGATTGCGCCGTTTCTTCTGCTCATGCTTACTTCGTTTACGCGTATTATTGTGTCGCTCAGTTTTATACGTTCGGCGCTAGGTACGCAGCAGATGCCTCCAAATCAGGTGCTAATTGGAATGGCACTATTTTTAACGTTGTTCATAATGGGGCCAATCTTTACACAGATTAACGAAACGGCCGTCCGGCCATTTGGCGAAGGCTTGATAAATCAAGAGGAAGCTATCGATACGGCTATGGTTCCGCTGCGTGAATTCATGTGGCGTCAAGTTGAGCCGCGCGATATTGAGTTGTTTATCCGACTGTCCGGGGAGACGTTTGAAACGTTTGAGGACGTTCCCGACCGGGTATTGATCCCGGCCTTTATGCTTGGCGAGATTACAAAGGGATTCAGAATCGGATTCCTGATATTCATGCCGTTTATCGTTATAGACATGATTGTCGCCTCGGTACTGATGGCAATGGGCATGATGATGCTTCCCCCCGCGATGATATCCCTGCCGTTCAAGGTTTTATTGTTTGTAATGGTTGACGGATGGTCGCTGGTGCTGGAGGGCGTAATAATGACATTCCGATAGCGGCGGGAATAAGGATCTGTATTCATGGATGGGGACGAAAAATCGCCTCGCTAATACACCATCCCCACCTATGAATATAGGTTCTATGTTCTGTAAGACTGAGAATTGACTGGCAGGTGATTTGATTGAACGAAGATATGATCCTCACGATTGTGCAGCGTTCGCTGTTTACCATCATATTAGTCGCCGGGCCGGTGCTCATTGTGGGGCTTACGGTGGGCGTACTTGTGAGCATATTCCAGACGATGACGTCGATCCAAGAGCCGACTATGTCGTTCGTGCCGAAAATTGTAGCGGTCTTGGCTTCGCTTATATTCTTTGGGCCATTTATGCTGGCAAACCTTACATCGCTAGCAAGAGAGCTTTTTACGGAACTGCCGTACTACGTGATTCCTCTGGTGGATTAAGGGCTGCGTATGACTACCGACATTCCTGAACTGGCCGCATATGCTTTGGTGGGCTTCTTTAATAATTTTGATGTGCTGTTGCTGGTAATGGTCAGGATGCTGGCGTTTTTCATGTTGGTTCCGGTGCTTGCCGGAGCGACCATTCCTACGATGCCCCGCGTGATGCTGGCGTTTGCCGTGTCGTACATGGTGTTTGCTACCGGCGTGGCTGGTGAGATATCCTATGTACCGAACGTGACCGGTTATTTCAGCCTGATTTTAAGTGAGCTTTTGGCCGGATTGCTTATGGGCTTCATCGTATATATCGCGTTTGCGGTCATATACTTTGTCGGTCAGATTGTCGATTATCAAATCGGTTTTATGATGGCCTCGCTCTTTGATCCCATATCGCAGATACAGGTTCCCGTTGTGGGTAACTTGCTGTTCTTTACCATGATGGCTCTGTTTGTGGTGTCGGGCGGGTTGTCGTCGCTGATAGCCGCGGTGATGCTAAGCTATGGGATCGCGCCTATCGGTGAGATATTCATACTTGAGAATAATGTGCTGATGGTATACTGTCTCAGCCTGTTTTCGGCGTACTTCCTGCTGGGACTGCAGTTTGCGCTACCGATAACAGGCTCTATACTGCTTGTTGACGTTATGCTTGGTATACTTGTCAAGGCTGTGCCGCAGATGAACATATTCGTGGTAGGTATGCCGATAAAGACGTTTCTGGGCCTGAGCATAATGTGGTTTATAACGCCTGTTTTCGCAACATATTATTATATAATATATGAACATGCCGCCGAAGCTTTGATGTCTGTGATTGGGGGGCTTACGCCGTGACGCTGCTTGACGAACGGGAATTGCGCGTCGCCTTCTCACGGGGAGACGGATGCCGGCTCCGCCTGAACTTGGCCTTCTTCGCCGACCAAGGCGAAAAAACAGAGGAAGCCACTCACAAGCGCAAGACCGACGCGCGCAGGAAGGGTCAGGTCGCCAACTCTCAGGAGATATCGACGGCATTTATGCTGTTGGGGGCCTTTTTTTCGCTTGGCCTGTTTGCGAGTTGGATCATAGGCAACATAACAACAGTGTTTCACATCGCGTATTCCAACCTTGCCATGGCCAATTACGTGTATACTAATGAATTTATGGTCGGATATCTTACGTTCATGTTCTCGCGCGTGATACTGACGGCGGCGCCGCTGCTGGCGGTCGCCCTGATGCTTGGACTCATTGCCAATCTTGTGCAGGTTGGCTGGCATCCTACGTTCGAGCCGCTGCGCCCCAAGCTTTCCAAGCTGAACCCGATCAACAATTTCAAGAACAAGTGGTTCAGCCTTCAAGTTCTCGTAAATCTGTTCAAATCGCTGTTTAAGTTTGCGATAATCATTGCTATCCTGGTCAACCTGATGAGCAACGAAATCGGAATGCTGTTGATGATTCCTACCATGAGCTTTGAGGACTCTCTGCTGTATTTCGGGGGCATGATTGTTACGTTAGGCTTACAGGTGGGTGCGCTGTTCATATTCATAGCGATGGCGGATTTCGCGTACACGCGCTTCAAGCACAAGAAAGACCTGCGAATGTCCAAGTTCGAGGTCAAGCAGGAGCATAAGCAGCAAGAAGGCGATCCGCTGATAAAGGGGCGCATACGCCAGAAAATGCGAGAAGCCTCCATGCGCCGTATGATGAAAGATCTACCGACCGCCGATGTTATAATCACAAACCCGACTCACTACGCGGTGGCGATAAAGTACGACAAGGAGAAATATGGCGACGCGCCCGTAGTCGTGGCTAAGGGCGTCGATTTTCTGGCCAAGCGCATAAAGGACATCGGTAAGGAGAATGGCGTACAGATCGTGGAAAATGTACAGCTTGCCCGTGCCCTCTACCAGCAGGTGGAAGTGGGCAAGGCTATCCCGCCGGAGCTCTACCAGGCAGTTGCGGAAATACTGGCTTTCGTGTACAGGATCAGGAATAACAGAAGATACTTCAGCAACGACGGAACCGTGTTAGCCAACACATAAACATTGACGAGGAGTGGGATAATGCAGCTTGCGCCTACAAACACAAGGATAATAGTTACGGAAGATTACGACCAAATGAGCGCTAAATCCGCGCACATAATGGCCGACGAGATAAATTCGCGCCCCGACGGCGTGTTTGGCTTCGCGACGGGCCGGACGCCGGTTGGCATGTACAAAGAGCTTATCAGGATGAAGCAGGCCGGTGAAGTCAGTTTTTCCGGCGTTACCGCGTTCAATCTGGACGAGTATCATCCCATCGCCAGGGAGAACCCCCAGAGCTACTACTACTTCATGAAGGACAATCTCTTCAATCACGTGGATATTGACCACAATCGGGTAAACATTCCAAGCGGAGAATGTCACGACCCGGAAGCCGAGTGCACCGCATACGAAGCAAAGATAGCCGCCGCGGGGGGAATCGACCTGCAGCTAATCGGTATCGGCCTCAACGGGCACATTGGTTTCAACGAGCCGGCCGACTGCTTTACCAGAGCCACCAACTTCATAGAACTGACCGAAAGCACCATCAAGGCCAACAGGCCGTTCTTCGTATACGAGAAGGATGTGCCGCGTCATGCCCTGACAATGGGCATACGCACGATTATGTCGTCGCGAAGGATACTCATGATCGCAAACGGAGAAAACAAGGCGGATATAATTGAAAAGGTGCTGTTCGGAAGCATTACGCCCCGTGTACCCGCTTCCGTGCTGCAACTGCACCGCAACGTCACAATTGTAATGGACAAACTCGCGGCCGCGAAAATCGCCCACAGGCTATAACCAGATTTTACTGATTTTATGTCAGAATTATTAACGCAAAAATGGGAAATATATTTCTGTATTGAATTAACAGTTCAATATTGACAAGGATTATAGCACAGACATGGATTTCGCGCGGAATGTGGTATCAGCCATAGCACACTGTACTATCACATATCCACGTGGGAAGAAAGGCAGGAAACTGCATTTCTTACTTAATGCACAAGCTGCGGACAGACTCATCCGCAGCTATTTTTTGTTGTAAAACAAGCAGGCTTCTACACGGCTATTTGTGCCAGGAGATCCGGCAGGGTGTAGGCCGTGACTTCGCGTATGCCGAGGGTGTCGCAGATAGAGTTTATTTGATCTATGTCGATCTGGTATATGTAAGCGATGTCGCCGCGCGTGTATATGTACGGAGAGCCGCATTCGACCTCGCGGCGGTAAAGCCCGCATATAAACGACGATCCCTTGGCCATGATGCTAAAAAAGTCATGCCGCGAGATTTGTGAGATGTTGCTTGAGCGCGCTATTTCCGCGACCTCGGTTTCGCTAAGTTCCAGTAGGCCGGCCACGCGCGCCGGGTCAAGCGCGCCGTCCGATGTTTTTATGTAAAGGTCTATCTCCTGAAGTTTCGGCGTGATTCTGGCTATGTAGGTGTGCAGATAGCTGTTGGTGGATTTCAAAATTATGCCCCCCTGTAATTGATCTTGCTCCTATACTCTATGATAATACACCACGCGCTTCAATTCCAGTTGTAATTAATGGTATACAAAATTTAACAAAATCATGCTTGACTTTGCAGGGCAGCTAACTTGGCGATTGTATTAAGTCATAGGGAGTTTCTAAGGCAAAAGTTTTGCGGTGTGGGGCTAACAAGGTATACGACGACCTCAAGAATTAGAAAGAAAGCAGTGCTATTCCAACAAGAAACCGCCACTTCCCCCAACCAACAACTGCACGAAACCAATTCTAGTGCAAATACTATGCTATACTCCGAGAGTCATTTCAAGTAGTTGTTGGAAACAATATTGAAGGGAGTATTTACACGAAAGGCACATTAGACCTCTTCCGAAACCTCATTCCGCCGCCTTTGCTGCTTATTTTCCGCCTGGCGTTGTTGCGCCCTCCTAGCAAACACTATAGGGTGTGCGTCGTCGGGCGCGCCTAGCCAGGCGAAAAAACGCTCGCAAATACGACGAAAGCAGGTTTCGGAAGAGGTCTATTAGAGAATTTTTTCTGCGGGAAACTATAGCTGTTCCACATGAAAACCATCCCACCAAACTTGCCATTTTTTCGTAATGCGTCGTCAGCTCCGCCTAGCGTGCCTTTGGGCATGCGTCGTTGTCGCTTCCTAGCCTTACGAAAAATATCCTGCGTTTGATGGGACGCTTTTCATGTGGAACAGCTATATCGCCGGATATTTGGACTTTCGAGAAAGATTCACAGTACGAACAGGCTTTATCCGACGTTTTAAGAAGCGGGGATGAACTGACTGCCAGTCTGAATGACGAGCAGAAAATCATCTTCCAAAAGTATGCCGACGCGTGGAGCGAGCTTATGAGCATAATAACCATAAAGAACATGACTCACGGCTACAAAATGGGCTTGCTGATGACAGCCGAAGCTTTCGTCACAAGCAAAGACTTTTTCGACTAATATAGCAATTCTGGTTTAAATCAAGCCCGAATTTTTCGGAACCCCGGCGGCTTCAGGCCGGAGCTTCTGAAAAATTTGGGTTCCTTCTCAATCGGAATTGCTGTAGCTAATAGAGAGGAAGGCGCTCAGCCTTCCTCTCTTTCTACAATAACAAATCCGGTGCGCGGCAGACGCGCGAGGCGTGCTCTTTCGGCGGAAAGGGCGCGCCTGTATTCTTCCAGGTTGTGCCTGAGCAAGCGGAGTTCCTTAGCTATTTCCTGCTCGGTCTTCCGTGATGCCTGTCTCAAGCTTTTGTATCTCGCGCTCCCAGCGGGATATCCTTGCTTCAATCCGCTTCGATCTGGAGGAGGTAGTCGGCCTGTGTATGAAGCTGCCCGTGTTGCGGAGAATACCGCGCCGCTGGCTCGGAGATATAACGATAATCTGTACACGATCCCTGTCGGTAAGCCTGAACGACCGGAGAGTCCGCTCGACAAGCGGCCTGTCAGACTCCAGGTGCACGCCGCTGTTGTGGATGAAGAATCGGCCTATAACGCCCTGATCCGGCGTCGCGGCAGGCTGCTCATCAAAACTTCCGTCAGGATTAGCTAAGGAGTTGCGGTTTTTCGTCCGCCAAAATTCCTGGACAACGCATCCGTCGATACGCATACATACACCTCCTGTTGCAACTTATTATATGGCCTAGCGCGTCACAAGTTCCCTTACACAGTCTACAACATATGGGATGTCGTCAGCCTTGAAGTCGTTGTGTGTAACGAAGCGGTACACTCCGACCCCGCGGATTTCGTTTGACTTTATTCCTTTTTTGAGCAGCCCGGCGGTGAAGGCGGCGTGGTCGAAGCCTTCGCGCCGGATCGTAAAGAATACCATGTTAATCTGCGGCTCGGAGGGAACTTCGATGCCGTCTATTTCGGCAAGTTTTGCGGCCAGGGTACGGGCATTAGCGTGGTCTTCGTGCAGCCGCTTGGTCATCTTCTCGATGGCGACAATGCCGGGGGCGGCCAGTACTCCGGCCTGCCTCATGCCTGCGCCCAGCATCTTGCGTATGCGGCGCGCCTTGGCGACAAACTTGGCGTCGGAGCAGATCAGCGAACCCACCGGAGCGGCCAGCCCCTTGGACAAGCAGAATGTTATGGAATCACAGCAGGCGGCAAGCTGCTTAACGTCCACGCCCAGCGATACGGCGGCGTTAAATATGCGCGCCCCGTCGATATGTACAGGTATTCCATATGAGCGCGAGGCCTCGTAGGTCGCGGCCATTACGTCCAGCGGGACGACGCTGCCGTTCGCCAGCGCGTTCTCAAGGCAGACAAGGCCCGTGTCGGGGAAGTGGATATTCTTGGAGCGCACGTGCTTGTGTACGTCGCCCGCGGTGACATATCCGTCGGGACGGTCTACAAGGGCGTATCCCACACCGGCCAGAGCCGCCGCCGCGCCTACCTCGTACACAACAATGTGCGAATTCCTCCCGGCGATTATTTCGTCGGACGGCTTGGTGTGCGCCATGATACTCAGTTGGTTGCCCATAGTGCCGGTCGGCACAAATAGCGCGGCTTCCTTACCCATGGTATGCGCCGCCAGCTCTTCCAGCTTGTTAACGGACTCGTCGTCGCCGTACACGTCGTCGCCAACTTCACACGTAGCCATTACCTGTCTCATCTCGTCCGTGGGCTTGGTAACGGTGTCGCTTCTCAGATCAATCATCATCGCCATAATATCCTCCTAATTTCTCATAGCTTCTATATACTCACGTATTACATCCCAGGTCGCGGCATTCTCAAGACCGCTCTGCCATATCGCGATCCCCGGGAGCTCATAGGCTCTTGCCATATCCAGCTTACGGGCGACGGAGCGCTCACACTCCAGCCAGACCCGGTGCATTACGTTGGGATACACGGGGTCCGGGAATTCGGCGTAGTAGGAGCCGATTTCGTCGATCCAGTAGAACGTCGCGCCGTTTTCCGTAAACATGCGCCGGGCGAAGTCCATGCCGATGTTGCGGATTTCGTGGCTGGAGGAGCCGTCGGGGTAGGTTGTTTCGATCCATACGCGGTTGTAGACAGGTATGCCCATTATGACCATTTCGCGCGGGACTTCGTTCATGGTGGCCACAATTCCTTCTTCCACGAAGGGGAGCGAAGCCACGGGCCCAGGTTCCGGCGAGCCCGACCAGTGTTCGTCATAGGCCATTACCGCCACATAGTCGACGGTTCTGGCGATTTCGGTGCGGTTCATGTACATGGTATAGCGCGGCACAAACAATGCCACGGACAGGTGCGCCCCAAGCTCGTGCATGGGAGGGCGGAGCTCACGCAGAAACTGAATGAAGTACGGTGCGAAGTCGGGCAGCACAGCCTCATAGTCAACATTTATGCCGTCCAGGTTGTAGTAAACAATCAAGTCCAATATCTGATCTATTACGAATTTGCGGACATCGGTATCGGATAGAACCTCGCGGGACACCACAGCGCTGAAGTTGTCGGTCAGCTTAGGCCACACCATGCGGCCGTTTGCGTGGGCAAAGTCAACGTAATCACGGTTTCCGGCGTCGATAATTGTGCCGTCGATAACCGGATCGGTTTGGAATGTGAACCATGCCGGGCTCATAACCGTGACTTCCGGCGCCACATTCCAGAAATCCCTGTTGTTCATGAACATGGCGTCCCATACCATAACTATGGGGTACCGGAGAGGCTGCTTTCTGTCAAGCGACTGCTCGGGCGGACGCACAACGGCGGCCGTCACGGAGGTCTCGCCGATCAGGCTTTCATGAACATAGCCCACAATGGCGTTCGCGGAACGCACACGGCGAAAGCCCTCTTCGGCCTCTTCCAGCAGTACTACGCTGTCGCCGATGTGAACCTCCTCCATGTACGGCGCGTGGTTGTCGGGTCTTGCGCGAAGTCTGCCGTCGTCGGTGATTTGCGCTCTGACACCGGCAACTCCGGCGTCGTCTACGGTCACGATCATGTATTCTTCGTGATAGCTTATCCTCACGTTGTATTCGTTTTCAGCGAAAGCCATTGGTATGAACGCCATGTTGTCCACGACGATAAAAGGTTCGTAAAGCCGGCGCGAGTCCTCGTTGTGCGTATAGTCAAGCTGGTTTATCCTGTAGCGGCGTACCTGAGTCTCAGTCGTAATAATTATGTTCTCGCCGCGATCCCAAAACGTGTAGGGGTCAAGACGCTCGTTTATGAAGTCTACCGGAAGAAATATATTGTCTCCCACAACCAGTGGCGGTGTAGGCGTAAGTACTATCGCGTCGTCAATCATCACATTAACGCTAGTGCTCGAAAGCTCGGGGTAAAATATAAACACGGATTCATGGCGTGAACTGAGCACGTGATCTACCGCATAAGCCACGCCCACAGCCAGGACAGCAATGGCCGCAAGCGACACCCCGATCTTTAATATCAGAAACTTTAGCTTCCTTCTTCTTTTATCAAACATATTTGAGCGTGAGCCCATCAGTTTTCCTCCTTGTTATAGTAAATACACTCAAGTGTATTCACTATACTGCTTAGAGCCTAAATATTTTTCATCAGCTTGCAGATACTAATGCCATGGGACTAAACATTTTGCTAAGATTTTTAATATACGGAGCCTTCGGCTGGGTGCTGGAGATTATATGGACGGGGCTGAACTCTCTTATTAGAGGCGACTTCACGCTACGGGCCAGTACATCGATATGGATGTTCTTCATCTACGGGATGTTTGTGCTGTTCGAGCCCGCGTTTGCGATTCTCGCGTCGCTGCCGTTCTTCGTCCGGGGAATGGTGTACATGCTTGTGATATTTATCGCGGAGTACGTCACAGGCGGTCTGATGAAGCGCGCGGATATATGCCCTTGGGACTACAGCGACGCCCGCTACAGCGTTCAAGGCGTTATACGTCTGGATTACGCGCCCGTGTGGTTTGCCGCGGGGCTGCTGTTTGAAGCTGTGTACGTCATTATACGTTAGAGCGTCTTTGTACGGCTGGATCAATGTATCGGGTGTGGATGCTCCTTTATGTGTTTTCGGTAGTAAGCAAGCGCGTCGTCGGCTAAAGGGTGCATTTTATTCGAGCCCTTGTTGAGCGTGTAGTCACGCTTGAGGGATAGTGTCTCGTATACCGCGGCGTTGATGTCGCGCTGTGTGTAGGCCAGGCTCCTTATCTTGTCGCGCTGAGCTTGATATGGCTCGGCTACTGCTTCGGCGTCGCGTCCGGGGTCAAGGACGTCGGCGACGAATAGGATTTTCTCGAGCGTGGACATGCCGGGGCGTCCGATAGTGTGACTGCGCATAGCATTCAGGACGGCTTCATCGTTTACGCCGAACTTACTGCGCGCCAGTACCGCGCCTATATGACCGTGCAGCAGCACGGGGCTTGCGGCGGTAATTTCGTCGACGTCTACGCCATGGTCGGCGGCTAGGCGAAGCATATCCGCGCTCGGCAGTTCCTTGGCCGCGTCGTGAAGAAGCCCTGCCAAATGAGCCAGTTCTATGTCTTCGCCGTGGATTTGAGCCAGGCGCAGCGCTTGTTCGGCCACGCCCAGAGTGTGGGCAAAGCGTTCTGATGTAAGATTTTCGCGCAAATACTCGGTTATGTCAATGACTCGCCGCTGCTGTGGAGAACCTTTGGGAAGTGTGTATAGGTTATACTTTGAGATATAATCCAGCACATTGTCGGGTATCAGATACTTTGCGGATTTTCCCAGAAACGCGCGCGCGCGAATATCCGATGAGGATATGGCGAGAGCGGGAACTTCCAGAAAATGAATCTTGCTGTTATAATCGGAGCCAAGTTGTTGGATGTATTCAAGAAGAGTTTCCCGCTTGTAGCCGGGGCGCGTAACAGCCACAAAGTCGCACATTGAAAGAAGGGCGTCGGGCTCCTTCCACGTAAGAATTTCGAGCACAGCGTCCGCCCCTGTTATGAAGTAGAATTGCGCCCTGTCGCCCAGTTCTTCGCGAAGCGCGCGTACTGTGTCGATTGTATAGGACTTTCCACTGCGTTCGATCTCGATTGACGACGGTACGAAGAATGGGTTTGAGGCTGTGGCCAGAGCTGTCATCATGTACCGGTGCCAGGAATCCGCCGGACGGCGCGACTCCTTGTGCGGAGGGGTGCCCGCCGGTATGAAGCGAACTTCGTGCAGGTCAAATTCCTGACGTACGGCCTCAGCCGCGACCAGGTGGCCATAGTGGATAGGGTCGAAAGTTCCGCCCATTATCGCTATACGGGTCGTATTGTCGTTATTATTGCCCCACCGACTAAATATTGGACAATCTTGTCGGTCATGTTGGCGCATAGCTGCGTCAACTCCTCCCGGCATACTTTAAGAGCCTGTCTAATATCTTTTTTATCATTGCTTTCAGTCATTTATCGCTGGATGCTACCGGGTTTTGCGCTCAATTTAACACCACAAAGGCAACTATTTCAATCTATGACCGCAGGCAGTCTCAGAACACACAAAACCTGCGCTTTGCTTTCCTTCTACACTCACGGTTTCAAAGCACGCTGACTATCTAATGACGAAAATTTAAATCAGGTCGGAAAAAGGTATTAGGCAGGATATTAGGCACGCGTCATCGTCATATTCTTATTTTGTACAGGTATGCCTCGCAATCTATCCTTGTCCAACATTAATCGGCAGAGTGACAGCTATGTTACCCTTGCAGATCCGTGCCTGTACTTGTGGCCGCGTCGGCTCTGGCTTGGCCCGTGCCTCCGCGCGCGGCGTGCATGGCTTCCTTCCACATATCGCGCATACCGCGGATCAGATCGCTGCACTCATTTATGATTTCGGGATCTTTGTTGATGTTGGCATCGACAAGGCGGCGATAGATGTATTCGTACATAGTGTCGAAATCCTTTGAGACTTCGTAAGACCTGTTTAGAGTCAATTGGAACTCCCGGATTATGTCTTGTACGCGAACCAGGCGCTCGTGCGCCTTTTCATTGTCCCTGGCCTCAATCGCTGACTGCGCCTGATTGATGAATTTAAGCGCGCCGTCGTAGAGTATGAGAGTCAGTTCTTCCTTAGGCGCGGTCAAGATCGCGTTTTCCCTCATCTTGCTGTATGGATTTGATTGCATAAAATCCCTCCCCGTTGTATGTGTGGTGAGCTATTAATGTATTATAACACATTGACGCGCAATTAATCAACAATTGTCAGCGCGCCAAGGTCGGATTTGAGTTTGACCCGTACGTGCCTTCCGTCGGCCCTGTCCGCCTCGAAGCCGCCGGTTGCCAGAAGCTTTGCCGCGGATTCCGCGTCTATGGAGATTCCCGCGGAGGCAAGCGCGTTCTTCCAGATTGTGAACTTGCAGCCTGTTTTCCAGTTACTGCATCCGAAGGCTTTGGAGTTTTCCAAAACACTGCCCTCGGTACACTTGGGACAGCTTCCAAGCGGCCTTGGCGCGTTCCCGCGGCGGCTGCTTTTGCGGCGCGCGTCCTCCGGGAAGGCTATGCCTCCGTCTGTGCCGCGCGTGAAATCCACGATATAGTTTACATAGCGCCCGATGCTCTGCATAAACCTCTCGCTACCAAGCGTACCCCTTGCTATGGATGTCAAGCCCTTCTCCCACTTTCCGGTTGTCTCGGGGGTCTTGAGTTCCGGCGGTACGGCGGCGATCAGCTTCTGTCCCTTCTCGGTCGGCGTCAGGGTCTTTCCGCTTCGGACGACGTAGCCGACGTCTATCAGGCGCTCAATGGTCGCGGCTCGTGTGGCCGGAGTGCCCAGCCCCGACTCCTTCAGGCGTTCACGAAGCTCCTCGTCGTCCACAAAGCGTCCCGCGTGCTCCATTGCCGAAAGCAGTGTAGCCTCGGTGTATGGTTTGGGCGGCTGAGTGCGCTTCTGCACGGCTTTCGCGGCCGTACAGCAGACACTTTCATCCTGTGACAACGCCGGGAGAGCCTGTTCGCCCTCTTCGTCCTCAGGGCCGGTCTTAGACTTGGCCTTTTTCGCGGCGGCTTGGGGCGGATTGAGCGCCGTCCAGCCTTCCTGAATCACGACCTTTCCCTTGGAGACAAAGCTATAGGAAGTACCGTCGCAAGGTATGCTCGTTATTACCGTAGTGACTTCATAGATATAGTTTGGGTAAAAAACCTGTATGAAGCGCCTTGCCACAAGGTCGTAGATATGACGCTCGTCTGCGCCGAGAGCCTGCAGCTTCGGCGTGGATGCCGTCGGTATGATTGCGTGGTGATCGCTTATTTTCGTATCGTCGACGATGCGCTTGCCTACGCTTAGCTGCGTGTCCGCGAGAGGCGCCGCGTAACCGGCGTATTCCTCAGCCTTGGAGAGCTTGCGCAATATTTCGGGAAGCTTGGGCTTCATATCGGAGCTGAGGTAGCGGCTGTCAGTGCGCGGATATGTAATCAGCTTGCGTTTCTCATACAGCGCCTGCGCGATGTCGAGAGTCTTTTGCGCGGAGTACCCAAATCGGCGATTTGCCTCGCGCTGGAGTTCTGTCAGGTCATATAAGAGCGGCGGCGGCTGGCGTTTCTCCTCGGTTGTCAGGTCGCTTATGACGGCGGGCCTGCCGCTCACGGCGTCCGCAACCTCGTTTGCGCGCTCACGGGAATCCAGCCTAGTCTGCCTGGTCTTGACGCCGTCTTCGCCCACTGTCGTCTCAAAGTACGTACCAAAGTATTCCTGCTTCAATTCCGTCTCGAAGTTTGCTGTGACCTCGAAGTATTCCTGCGGTACAAACTCGTCTATCTCTTTCTGCTTTGCCACGAGCAGAGCCAGGGTCGGCGTCTGGACGCGGCCTACCGACAGCAGCACGTTGTACTTTAGCGTAAACGCGCGCGACGCGTTGATGCCGACAAGCCAGTCCGCGTGAGAGCGGCACTTGGCTGAGGCCGCGAGGTTGTCGTAGAACGAGCCGTCCTTGAGGCTGCTGAAACCCTCGCGGATGGCGTCGTCGGTCATTGATGATATCCACAGCCTTTTGACGGGCTTGCTCGAACCCAGGAGGTCGTAAATATACCGAAAGATGAGCTCTCCCTCGCGCCCCGAGTCGGTGGCGCAAATAATCGCGGTCACGTCGCTCTGGTTGAAGAGCTTCTTTATGACGCCGAGCTGGGGCTTGGTCTTCGCGATAGGCACGAGCCTGATCTCTTCCGGGATGATCGGGAGCGCGTCGCTCCGCCACTTTTTGTACGCGGGATCATATTGCTCGGGTTCTGCCAGGGTCACAAGATGCCCTATGGCCCAAGTAATGATATAGTCTCCGCCGGACAGATATCCTTCGCCCTTGCCGCGCACGCCGAGCACTCGCGCGATATCCCGCGCAACCGAGGGCTTTTCAGCCAGTATTAACTCTTTTGAGGCCATGGAAGCCCTCTTTTTTTCATATAATTTTCCGCGGTTATATATTCGCCGCGCTCAATCTGTGCGAACCCTTCACTCATACTTATTTCTTCTTTCAGGAGCTATATCAGGTGTCATTTCTTTCACAACCTTTTGCTATATCCGCGCCAATTGTTACGCCTCGCGGTGGACGCGTCTTATGTCCGCGCCAAGAGAGCCAAGCTTCTGCTCGATTCTTTCGTAGCCGCGGTCGATGTACCGTACGTTGCCGATTGTCGTTTCGCCCTTTGCGGCAAGGGCGGCAATAACAAGCGCGGCGCCGGCTCGAAGGTCGGTGGCGTTGACCTGCGCTCCGGTCAGGTTTGAGTCTCCTGAGACCACCGCTGTGCGTCCGTCGACCTTGATGTTTGCACCCAGCCGTTTCAGCTCGTTAATGTATTGGAAGCGGTTCTCCCATACTGTTTCGGTCAGGATGCCCGTGCCCTTTGTCTTGCAGAGCAGGGCTGTCATCTGCGGCTGCAAGTCCGTGGGATACCCCGGATACGGCATTGTCTTGACGTTGACGCTTCGCAGATCGCCGCCGCCCTGTACGCGGACGTAGTCGGAGCCGGTGGATACTTGGCACTTCATTTCGCTGAGCTTGGAGATCACCGATTCCATGTGCTTGGGGATTATGTTGCGGATGGTGACGTCGCCGCCGGTTACGGCCGCCGCGATCATGTATGTGCCCGATTCTATCTGGTCGGGAATGATGGTATACGTGCCGCCGTGGAGCTCCTGCACGCCGGTGATCCTGATAACGTCCGTACCGGCGCCCTTGACCCTGGCCCCCAATATATTGAGGAAATTGGCCGTATCAACCACGTGCGGCTCCTTGGCCGCGTTTTCGATAACCGTGACGCCCTCGGCATAGATGGCCGCCAGCATTATGTTGATGGTAGCCCCGACGGATACCACGTCCAGGAAGATATTCGTTCCGACCAGGCGATCCGCGCGCGCCTTTATCATACCGTGCTCTATATTGATGGTCGCGCCCATGGCGGTCAGACCTTTTATGTGCTGGTCAATCGGCCTTACGCCGAAGTTGCACCCCCCGGGCATGGGAACCTCGGCCTGCCCGAAACGCCCAAGCAGCACGCCCAACAGGTAGTATGAAGCCCGGATTTTGCGCACGCTTTCATAGTCGGCGCAGCAGTTGGTGATGTTGCGGCTGTCGATTTCCAGGGTGTGGTCGTCGCGCAGAGTGCAGACCGCGCCTATCTGTGTCATAGCTTTTGTCAAGCCTTCAACGTCTTCTATGTACGGCAGGTTTTCAATCACGCAGACGCCGTTTGCCGCGATTGCGGCGGGTATTATGGCTACTGCGGCATTTTTTGCCCCGCTTACATAAACTTCACCTTCAAGACGTTTTCCGCCGTTTATTACTATATATTCCATTTGCGCCTCCTGACAGCGACTAGTCAAATCAATAGGATAGTGTAAATTACATTGTATCAATTTTCGGCTTATAAAGCAAGTTATATTTTCACCCAATCTTTTGCGCGTTAACTAGAAATAAGGCACAAATGTGCCTTATTTCAAACGTTCCTGTCTATGATTCGCCGCCCGTGACGAAGACTTCGGCGGTCATAAGTACACCAAGCTTATACCCCTGAACCAGGTTTTTTGTGGACTCGATGCCTTTAAGCTCATCCTGCGCTTCGACAAATTTCTGGAAGATGATTTTTTGCTTGTCGTCCAGGCTGGCAAGAAGTTCGTCCTCATTGCTTACTACGGCGGATACCGCCTGCCCATATTCCGAATCTTTCTCGAAAGTCCAAAACCCCGGCGAGATTTTTCCGCAGATGAATTCCTCTAGTATGCTTTTCATATACACATTCCTTTCAATGTTGTTTCCAACAACTACTTGAAATGATTCACGGCGCATGGTATAATATTTACGCCTGAATTCCTTTCGGGCAGTTGTTGGTATGGGGAAGTGGCGGTTTTCTTGTTGGATTGACGCCGCTTCCTTTTACTTTTGTTCGAGTTTGTCCAGGCTGCCGTATATTAAATCAATGGCAGACCGTATAAACTCTGACCTCGACATCTTTGTAATTTTGCAACAGTAGTCAAGTTTTTCGATTTCCTGCTTTGTCATTCTCGCATCAACTTTCTGCAGTCGCGCATTACCGGTTGGAGGTCTGCCAGTTCGGGGACTCAAATCATCACCTCGCTTTTCGTCCGACAAACATATTGTAGTAGGAGTGAGACGAAAAGTCAATAGGAAGTAAGAAAGATTTTTAGATGTTTGGAAAAACAACCCCCTATTAGCTTTCGGGCAGTTGGAAGCGGCAGCCCTCTGCTGGAGCAGCGGTCTTCTTTGTTGTGTTGACACCGCTTCCTTTTACTTTTGTTCGAGCTTGTCCAGGCTGCCGTATATTAAATCAATAGCAGACCGTATAAACTCTGACCTCGACATCTTTGTAATTTTGCAACAATGGTCAAGTTTCTTTAGCTCATATTCCGTCATTTTTGTGTCAACTCGTCTATGCCGTGGATTATCGGAAAGCGGTCTGCCTGTACGAGGGCTCAAATAATCACCTCACTTTTCGTACTTATAATATTATATTATTATACTTACCAAAAATCAATAGGACCGTGAAAGATTTTCAGATATTTGGAAAACAAAAAACCCCTTCATAGGGGGGGGCAGGCAGCGAACTAAATATCTAAATCATCAAGTTTGACGAAATTACCATTCTTCATGTCTTTCAGCGTTTCGCCGTACTCAAGCGATTCTGAATCAGAAAGACATTCAAGCTCTATATCACTTCTTTTGGCGGTATCTCCATTTGTTTTGAGATGTTGAAAAATATGATCTTCGGTTTCTTGATATTTGGAACTATAGGTCAACATAAAATCAACTCCTTAGCTGTAAATTTGACCTCGTGAATCAATATCAATTACTTGTATTATATCCACTTCTATGTAAAAAATTATACGATAGTTTCCAACACGTAAACGGAAACAGCCAGGCATTGATTTATATGACTTTATATCTCCAATTGGGGGCTTTTGTTTTAGACCTTCCAAAGCTAGTTTAATACGTTTTGTGGTCGACTTGTCGGCTTTCAAAAGAAATTTCTCGGCCTTTTTAGAAAGGTAAATCTGCACTGCTTGCCTGCCCCCTGACAGTACTAGTATAGCCTTATATGTAATTATTGTACTATATCCAAAGAGTTTTGTCAATGAATCAGTTAACAATAGTGATTATGTTGCTCTATTACTAATTCTTCGATTCTAAATTTTGAGATGATATTGTAATTTCACGGTGGTTTTGATAATATGGTAAGCAATGAGCGCTTAAAGGAGCGGAATATGGAGCATATAGAAATCAGCGTACTTAGTAATCTGGAACGGTCGAGCCTGCTTGCGCGGACGGCGCGCGTACCCATCAACATGCAGGCGATATTTTCCGACACTACGTCGGGATATGTATTTCCGCAGGAACCGGCGCGGGGCGAGGACGTGCGCATCAGGCTGCGCACCGCCAGGGGTAATGTGGACTCCGTACGGATGGTGTTTGAGGGCGGCGAGTATATTGACGAGAATTTGCGCTCACACGCCTATTTTACGTTGAGCGTCGAACATAGTACGGACTTGTTCGATTATTACAGCGTGACGATACCCAAGCTGATCGGGCGGATAAGCTATGCGTTTCAAATTATGAAGGACGGGCGCGCGTATTATTATAACCGCCGCGGTCTGCGCCCAAACGTGGACAAGGATTACAACTTCGTTGTTATCGCCGGGTTTAAGACGCCGGACTGGGCGAAGGGCGCGGTCATGTACCAGATATATGTGGACAGATTCCGCAACGGAGACGCCGGCAACGACGTGGTTGACGGCGAATACGAATATCTTGGCCTGAAAGCGACTCGCTTCGCTAATTGGGGGCAGTTGCCCCAAAATATGGACGTATGCAACTTCGCGGGCGGGGATTTGCAGGGCGTAATTGACAAGATGGGCTATCTTGAGGAGCTTGGCGTCGAGGCGATATATTTTACGCCGATATTTGTGTCGCCGTCGAATCATAAATATGACATACAGGACTATGATTATGTTGACCCGCACTTTGGCGTGATAGTGGAGGACGGAAAGCCCGGGGACAACCTGTACGCCAAGCGCACCACCGACAGAGCCAACCTTGAGGCAAGCAACGCGCTGATGATAAAGCTGATCGATACGGCGCGCAAGCACGGCATACGGGTGATATTGGACGGCGTGTTCAACCATTGCGGCGCGTTCAACAAGTGGATTGACAGCGAGCGGCTTTACAGCGATCTGCCGGATTACGAGGTTGGCGCGTTTGTTTCGCGGGAAAGCCCGTATCACAATTATTTCAGGTGGCACAACTCGACTTCGGGCTGGCCGGGCAACGAGAGCTATGACGGCTGGTGGGGCCACAAGAATCATCCCAAGCTGAACTTCGAGGGCTCGCGGGAGCTTTACGACTATATCATGGAGATCGGGCGCAAGTGGGTGAGCGCGCCCTTAGGGATCGACGGATGGCGTATGGACGTGGCCGCCGACCTGGGATATTCGCTCGACTTCAACCACAAGTTCTGGAAGGATTTCCGCAAGCGCATGAAGGACGCGAACCCCGAAGCAATCATATTGGCCGAGCACTACGGCGACCCGGGGCGCTGGCTCCAGGGCGACGAGTGGGATACGGTGATGAACTACGACGCCTTCATGGATCCGGTGACGTGGTTCCTGACGGGTATGCAGAAGCACAGCGACGAGTTCCGCTCGGATATGCTGAACAACGCCCAGGCTTTCGAGGAAACCATGTGCCGCGAGATCAGCCGGTTTACGGCGGGGTCGCTGCAATGCGCCATGAATCAGCTTTCCAACCACGATCATTCGAGATTCCTCACGCGTACCAACATGACCGTGGGGCGGCTGCACACCCACGGCAGCGAGGCCGCGGGCATCGGCATCAACAAGGCCATAATGCTGGAAGCCGTGGTGATCCAGATGACATGGCCGGGAGCGCCCACGATATATTACGGCGACGAGGCCGGGCTTGTCGGCTGGACAGACCCCGACAACCGCCGCACATACCCATGGGGCAAGGAAGACAGGCTGCTGCTTGACTTCCACAAAGACATGTCGAGGATACGCCGGGAACACGCCACATTCCGCACGGGTTCGCTAATGTTTCTGCACGGGGAGTTCGGCGTGCTTGCCTATGCCCGCTGGGACGACGAGAAGGTGTTCGTAATCATCGTGAACAACAACTTTACGGACAAGACGCTTTGTATACCGGTATGGCGCGCGGAAATAGCGCCCTCCGCCGATATGTACAGCGTGATAAAGGCTTCAAAGGGCGGGTACTCGGTTACGCCGGCGCTGTATCGGGTGGCCGGCGGCCATCTTGAGTTCGAGGCGAAGCCGTTCAGCGCGGAGGTTCTTATGTACAGGCGTCCATGCTAGGCGTCACTGTTCTGGCGGTGGGGAGGCTCAAGGAAGACTACCTCCGAGCGGCCTGCTCCGAGTATCTCAAGCGTCTTGGGGCGTACAGCAAGACGGTGGTCGTGGAGATTGACGAAGAACGTCTGGTCAAGGGCCGCGGTGAGGAAGCCGTCAAGCAGGCAGAGGGTGAGCGGATACTTGCCAAAGTTCCGGGTTCGGGGCTTGTGGTCGCGCTGGAGGTGGAGGGGCGGCAGATGAGCTCCGAAGACTTCGCGCGGCTTCTGTCGCGCGCCATGTCGGAGGCTTCCGGGCATGTGACGTTCATAATCGGCGGCAGCCTGGGCCTCGCGCCGGAAGTATCGCGGCGCGCCGACCTGTCTCTCAGCTTCTCGAAGATGACATTCCCGCACCAGCTTATGCGGGTCGTGCTTCTGGAACAGATCTACAGGGCGCTGAACAGCCTGCACGGGGGAAAGTATCACAAATGACGGAAGTATTTGCGCTAAAACTGGACGACATGGACATGCTCCGCGCAAACTGGGATGCGCTGACCAGCCTTGTATCACATGAGAAACGTGAACGGCTGCGTGGTATACGCGTATTCGACGACGCGGCGCGCGTGCTTGCGGCGGATTTGCTTGTGCGCCTGATAATCCGTGGACGTACGGGGCTTCGCAACGACGGGATCAGCTTTGGCATGGGACAATACGGCAAGCCGTTCCTGTTGGGTGAGCAGGGTAGTACACTGCGTTTCAACGTGTCGCACTCCGGCCGCTGGGTGGCCGTGTGCGCCGGAAGCTGCGAAAACGGCGTTGATATACAGGAGATACGCGCCGTCCGCGGGCAAACCGACCTCGACGCGTTCTTTGAAGAATGGGTCGTTCGAGAAGCCAGGCTAAAATGTACAGGCGCGGGTATCCTCGGCAAGCCCGACGAGAGCCTGTTTGTCAGAAGTTACAGCCCTGACGCCGGAACAAAGGCGGCGGTATGCGCCGTGGAGGATGGTTTTTCTGATCTGCGCGTTAAGAATCTGCGCGAATTAATTGAAAATCGTGAAATATAATAAGTAAACTATTAATTTGAGTTGTTTAATTATATAATTTATGTATTTTTGGCTGATGATGTTTTTGAAAATATACTTTACGACTAATATTGTGCCTCTATTGCAGGGAATGAACATCTTTTGTACAAAGCGCTTACTTTGACTTATGCATGAGGTGAATTCATAGTGAATGCGAAGTGAATTTGCTTTGATGCCACTACAAATTTTACATTTGCCGGATAATGTTGTATTATAGTGACATTAAAAGGAATTGGAGGCGCAGCTATGAAAAACATTTTAGAAAAATTTGCCCTTGGAAAGATATCGCCGCCTTTTGACGGGTATAGAAAAGACCCTCAGAGCAGGCATACGTTCAATACATATTTGGATATCGAGGACAAATTGATGGCTATGCTTGATGGTGAAGCGAAGATTATCTTCGAGAAATATGTTAAGGTTCAGGCGGAAGCTATGTCGATGAACGAAACCGATAAATTCATTTACGGCTATCGTTTGGGCGTTCTTATGACGATGGAAGTTTTTAACGACAAAGAAGAAGCGGATTTTGGAGGAATCTTGATTGAGTGACATCGTAATACGTGATGTACAAAGCGACGATCTGCCCGAAATAAAGGCGATTATCGGCGCGTCGTGGGACTGGGCGGAGTTGTTTGAGACGCCGGGCGCGCTGGAGGCTACGCTTGGAATGTACCTGAATCAGGTCTTGTACGACAGCAGCTTCGGCAAGGCGGCTCTTTACGGCGGCAAACTCGTGGGGGTAATATTCGGCTGTGCCGAAGGCGACGAGCCCACGTACAGGATGCTGACGGAGGACTCCACATACCACACTCTGGCGCTGTTGAACGCGACGGACGAGGAGCGCGCAAGCGTATATGACTACATGTCTAAAACACTGCGAGCTTACGAGCAAATGCTTGACGAGGCAGGCCCCTACGACGGAACCCTGGACTTCTTCGTAGTGTCGAAGGAGGCGCGGGGCCTTAATATCGGAAAGCGGCTCTGGAAGGAGCTTGCCGGATACTTGCAGGACAAGCGGGCTCAGTCGATCTACGTTTGCTCCGACACAACTTGCAATTTTGGATTCTATGAGCATATGGGCTTTGTTAAGAGGGTTACGCGGGAAATGACGTATGTATTTGGTGACGAGCGGGAACATCAAACGCTGTTTTTGTACGATTACAAATTTGACTAGGGTGTGTCGTCAATAGTTTTTCAGAAAGCTTTTTGAGGCGATTTTTCGCCAATCAAGGAAGTGACGCCGCCGCGTGCCCATAGGCACGCAAGGAGGAACTGACGCAGAGTGGCGGAAATATCGACCAAAAAGATTCTGAAAAATCTATTGACGACACACCCTAGTAAGACGACAAATACTTGCACGGATTGTCGGGCAAGCGGCATGACTGACGTGTTATTCTGTTTATGAAGAGAGGGGTATGTGTCATGAACATGCTTGACAGCCTTAACGAAGCGGTATGCTATATCGAGGATAATCTTGACAAGGACATAGACTACACGCGGATTGCGAAAGCCGCCGGCTATTCACAGTATCACTTTCAGCGTATGTTTGTGTGCGTATCAGGAGTTACGCTGTCCGAATATATCAGGAGGCGCAGACTTACGCTGGCGGCTTTTGAGCTGCAGAACAACTCGAAGAAGGTGATAGACGTCGCTTTTAAGTACGGCTACACCTCAGCCGATTCTTTTACGAGAGCGTTTCACAACATGCATGGCATAACGCCGTCAAAGTCGCGCGATAAGGGCGTAACGCTAAAGGCGTACCCGCGCATTACCTTTGCTCTATCAATTAAGGGAGTGGTTGCGATGAATTACAGGATCGAAGAGAAAGAAGGGTTTACCGTCGCGGGAGTCAAGGAATTTACGTCTACGGCGGATGGAGTTAACTTTAAAAACATTCCTGAAATGTGGGCAAAACTGCCTCAGGAAGACTTTAAGGAGCTCATGCGGCTGTCAGACCGTGAGCCGTTCGGAGTCCTTGGCGTGTGTGCCGATATGTACAACGACGGGTTTGATTACTGGATAGCCGCCGCAACGACAAAGCCCTGCCCCGAGAAGTATTCGTCCATGAGCATTCCGTCCTCTACATGGGCTATATTTGAGGTAACGGGAGCGCTTCCGGGGGCGATACAGGAAATGTGGAAGCGCATCTATTCCGAGTGGTTCCCAACTTCGGGATATGAACACGCGCCAACGCCCGAACTCGAATGTTACTCCGACGGCGATCCCAAATCCCCGGACTATAAAAGCGAGATATGGATACCTGTGATTAAGAACCTGTGTTCATAGGATGGGAATGCCGTCTTGGCGGTCGAATTCCACCCCACGAAGCCAAAATCGGGCTTCGTGGGGACCCCGGGTCGTCGGTTCCTCCGCCTACGCTGGCGCTTCGGATACTAAACGTGTGCCACCGGCACACAGCATCCTTGCGTACCACTGCGGGTACGCTCAGTCCACCCCACAAAGCCAAAACCGGGCTTTGCGGGGACCCCGGGCGTCGTC
>WRAW01000008.1 GCA_009780015.1 Defluviitaleaceae bacterium
CCTCTGAACGTATTTCGCAGATCATGTCTCTGCTTAATAATCGTCCCAGAAAATCGCTTGGTTTTAAAACTCCTGCTGAACTGTTGCTCTTGACTTGACAATTCACCGTCCCCACGAAGCCCGATTTGGGCTTCGTGGGGTGGAATTCGACCGCCAAGACGGCATTCCCATCCTATGAACACAGGTTCTAATTATGCTGAAAGTCTAAGGAGACAAAATGAGGTTCTTCAACGACAAAATATCGGTGCGGCAGTTGCAAGTCCTGCTGATATTGGACATATTCGGCACGGGCGTGATCGTTATGCCGCGCATAGCGGCGACCATTGCCGGTGAGAACGGCTGGCTGGTCGCAATATTCGCGATGCTGGCTACAGCGGCGTTCGCGTATGTGGCGGCCAGTGTCGGGCGTAAGTTTCCGAGAACTACATTTGTGGACTATACGCGCCGCCTGCTGGGGAACCCCCTGGGGCTGGCAGTAAGTCTTGGGCTTGTAGCTAAGATAATGTTCAGCATATCTATGGAGATGCGTTTTTTCATCGAGATAGTGCGTGAGACGATGCTGTTTCGGACGCCCTACATCGTAATATTCGCGTGTATGATTTCTGTTGCTGCGTACGCGGCGGGCAAAGGTCTGGAGGTTCGGGCGCGGCTGTGCGAGATATTGGTCGTACTGGCGCTTGTGCCGTTCGCTATAGTTCTGCTGATGGCGGGGATGGATGCGGACTACAGCAACCTTCTGCCGGTGATGCGGCGTTCACGCATGTCCGACGTGGTAGCCGGAGGGCTGTTCGTCGGCGCTACGTACAGAGGGATCGAATTCCTTCTGCTCGTGTACCCATATGTGGACAGGCCGCGTGACGTACGCCGGGGCGCCGTCAAAGCCATGGCGTTTGTCGGCGTGCTTATCGCGGCGGCTACGGTGGTGACTATCGCCAAGTTCGGCGCGGACGGGCTGACGCGCCAGCGCTGGCCGTTTCTCGAGATAATGGATACAATCAATTTTCCCGGCAGCTTCATAGAGCGTCAGGACGCGCTGATGATGAGCATATGGATAATATCGGTGTTCGCGATTCTCAGCTCGGGGATGTTCTTTTCGGCGGTGATATTGAAGGATATCGCGAAAGTAGGGGAGCGTTTTCACTACGTACTGGCCATGATTCCGGTTGTGCTGGTTATATCGGCGCTTCCCGACAACATAATTACGATTGATAATCGGCTAGACATTGTATTCGCGGCGCTGGGGCTGCTGTACATGCTTGTTGTGCCGCTGCTGCTTCTGATTTTGGCCAAGCTGAAGAAAATAAAGGGGGAGACATGAGGTACGTTTACGTAATCTGCCTGTTGTGCGTATGCCTGGCCTCCACGGGGTGCTGGGACAAGGTGCAGCTTGAGAACAGGGGCTTTGTGAGCGCATTTGGAGTGGACGCGTATGACGCCGAACTGGTAAGCGGTTCGGCTCTGCGCCTAAGATCGCCAAATTCTGCCGAACGTTTCGTCGTAACTGTGTGTATGCCAAGCTTTGAGGGGTCGGAAGGCGGAGGCTCGGTAAAGCTTACGGCCGCCGCGGACGCGCTGATGCCCGCGCTGTCCCTGATCCGTCTCGGCACTTCCCAAGAGCCGTACTACGGCCAGGCCAAGGCTATAATACTGGGCGAAGGACTGCTTGACGACTCCGCTCTGCTGGCCCAGGCCATCGACGCCATGGAGCGCAACCGCGAGATATCACGAAAGGTCGTAATGCTGGCCTACCGGGGCGACTCGGCAGACATACTGCGCGCCGATACCGAGGGCGAACAGCTTGGGATGCACATTTCAAACTTCTATAGCAAAAGCGGCGTAGCCCTGGGCGTCGCGTTCAAAAAGGACTTGGAGAGCGTCCTTAAAGACCTGCGAAGCTTCGGCGGAACGGTAATTCCGTTAATAGCGGTGGAAGACGGCTTAATATCCCTGTCCGGCGCGGCGCTGGTCAGTGATTTCAGGCTGACGGGCTGGCTCGACGATTCTGAGGTTCGCGGGCTGATGCTGGCCCGGGGCAGTGGGAAGGGAGCCCATCTGACGGCTGACTTCGATGGGACGCGCGTGCCTCTGCGTCTGTCGTACCAGCGCGCGCGCCTTAAATTCGACCGCGACGAGCGTGGGTTGGTCTGTGTGCTTGACATACGCGCCAAGGGCAGCGTGGAGGAATACAACGCCAACTCTCGCAAAGACATCAGCTCGCCCGAGAACGTGGCCAAGCTTAACGAGCTCTTCGCCCACGCCATAGAGCGCGAAGTATCGGCCGCCCACACCCGTCTTGCCCAAAGCGGCGTAGACGGCTTCGGCCTGCTTGAGCGCCTGCGCAAATTTAACTATGATCTATATGAAGAATTCGTTACAGAGGGCAAAATCTGTATATCAGATATCACAATCATTCCTATTGTTGATGTACGCGTCACCGATGTAGGTGCAACCCGCTGACAGTACTAAAAATATCATTAAAATAACAATGCCGCAAAAAGAATTATTTGCGGCATTGTTAAGTCTTGTTTGCTATCTTATAATTTCGATTGTACGAGTGCTATCGTTAAAGTTTACCGTTGAATTAAAGAACTCTGATACAAAGCGGATTGGTACCATTGTGCGACCGTTAACAATTTGCGCGGGAACGTCCATTCCGGGCGCCATCTCGCCAATAGCAAACTGTAGTGTGCGTCCGCCGTCTGTCAGGGTAACGGTTCTGGTTGCATCGTCCCAGCCGACTTGAGGTAGTCCGAGGACATCTTCCGTAATATAGCGTATAGGGACAAGAGTTCTGCCTTCTACCACCATAGGTGATGTGTCCATGCTTCGGCGCGCACCGTTTCCGGTCAGGTCGGTAATCACAGGGGATCCGAGCTGCAAGGTTGCCCTGCGAAGGGACGGCACATATGCGACGGTATAGTTAGCCGTAGTCGCCATTGTCTGAAACTCGAAGTATTCGCCGTTATACGAACCGCCGATATTTTGCCCTTGAGAGTTCACCGCCGTAATACGATTCATGTTCCTGTTAGAGCGGTCAATGTCGGATATATTTGCGAGAATGCTAACAGGAATGCCAAGAGAAGTAACTGTCACGTTGTCTGCGCTAACGCTGATTTGGACGGTAGCCAAGGTGTTTCCATCGGCTCTGCTTGGCGCAAGGCTGAATGTGAACGTGTCTCCGCCTTGTGAATCCAACGACCTGATAAGCTCTGTTGGGAATGCGGCATATACATTGCCGTTAACCAGTCTTAGCGAAGCCCCAGCTTCTACCATTGCTCTAAGAGTTGCCGCATAAACAGACGTGCTTGCAGTGCCTTCTGAAAGCGTCAAGGTGATTGTCGAAACACCCCTGTTTAGCTGTGTTCTTATGGATTGGTCATTGACGGATGCCTCAGATACTGTTTGACGTGGGGCGGATGCGGGAGCAAATGTTGGTGCGGGTGGGCGGCGTCTGCCGTCGTTGTTATTATTGTTGTGACCGCCGCCGATATTGCCGCCGCCAGTGCTCGTACCGGTCACGGTAACTTCAATGGTTGCGGTTTGATTGCCGTCAACGGTGGTTACGGTAATTGTTGCGGTTCCGGCTGAAACCCCGCGTACAAGGCCGCTTTCGGAAACAGTGGCTACAGAGGCGTTGCTGGTAGACCAGCGTACGTTGTGGTTCGTGGCGTTTGACGGGTAGATAACAGCAGAAAGCTGGTGCGTGCTGCCAGCCGCTAAGGCAAAGTTGCCCTGAGCGACTGCGACACTCTCCACGTGTACGGTGATAGGTCTAATCGTTAGGTTAATTGATTCACTGACGCCGATTGAGTTTGTAGGCTGGGTATCGGTGGGACTGCGCAAGAACGCAACCAGACTATATGTGCCGCTATGCTCCAGTCTCGCGGTGTCGTCATCAGAAAGCCCCCAGAAAGGAAACACAAATGTGACGCCTGTAAGCTTTGCCGGGTCGGATGGGTCTATTCCTTTATCCATCAAAAACCAGGAGCCAGCGCTTCCAGGCGCCCAAGTCTGGGTAATTTCGTTGCGCCACCAAAAATCTATTATATATTGATCGGTCATACCTGTATTTGGCGCTACGGTTATGGTGGCCGCAATCGGGGCATTACCCCACCAATAAGGGTCGCCAACGGTAAGTGTACTATCTCTTTGCAGAGTATCGAAGGTGGTTGCGGCGAGTTGACCGGGGCCGGGTTGTATCAATGGGGGGAGCGTGAAAGATATTGGGTCGCTCCATTCAGAAGTATCAGCCATGATAGACGACAATGCACGTACACGTATCTGATAAGTTATGCCCTGATTGAGTGGAAAGGTTCTCGGTGCAAAAAAGTTACGATCACTCCAAGCAAAGTAATGGCCATCTATTTCTATTTCGTAAGACCCGCTTGAACCGATCCATCTAATAATTGAGCCATCGAGGGTAAGGATTGGGGTTTCGTATCTTGGCGCGTCGCTTCCGTCGGGGGTGTAGTTCACGGTATTGCTTGGAAGTGAGTTGAAGTGGCTGATGTTATTGCCCATTGCAACCATGTGCAGTTGGTAGGTTTCACCTTCTTCAAACTCCCATACAGTCCTTAGATCGACTTGAAGATGACTTGAGCTAAATATACTAACTGGCCAATCTGAGCCTTGTATATACAATGCGTAGAATTCAGCTCCCGCAATACGATTCCAACTAAGAACACTGTTATTGATGGTTAAATTGGGAGCGGGAAGTCTTGGTAAGTCCGATTGGGTAAATGTGACAGAGTTGCTTAGCTCAGACATAGCCCAAACACCAACAAGTGTCCATATATTAATGAAATCAAAATCAGCGCCAACGGCTCTTACTTGGATTTCATAGTCACCTGCTTCACCAAACCAACCGCTGTCGCTTACACTAACTGAAGTGTTGTTGCCAACAGTCTGCCTGGCCTCTCCATCGACCAAGATGGCATAGTTCAACGCATTTGGTACGGCAGTCCATGACACGGTGTCGCCTGTAATGGATATTACGGGTGCGGCAAGGGTTGTTGGCACTTGAACTGGCAACAGTGCCCAGTTGGAAAATGTATTTGTGTCACGGTTTTCTGCTCTTACAGAAACTTCCCAAGTGTTTGTAGTTAAAAAGGATGGGTAAGACAGGCCGTGACGAAGGTCAAGCGAGTTAGTCTGTGTGCCTGAAAAATCAAACCAAGTACCATTAATGAGAACGCCATAATTGGTGATGCCGGGTACGGCATCCCATGTAAGAAGACCGTTCTGGTCTACACTAAGGTTTGTTGGCGCAGGCAGTCCGGCCTCTCCGGTGATTTCCTCCAGATTTTTTCCGTCATTGTCACCTTGGCTGGACGAAATCACAAAGTCTATGGATGTGCTTAACTCTGAATGAGCCCTAGAATTGACATTGTCGCTCAAGGCTCGTACCTGAACGCGGTATGTGCCGCTATCCAGGTTCAACGTGAGCAAGTTAAACGATGGGGTTAATCTTTCAACGTTCGCCTTGTGCGTACCATTTACATATACCCTATAGGCAGATGAGTGTTCCACCTTGCTCCAGGTCAGAAGCCCGTCATTGAGGTTAAGCCATGTTGGTGCACCAAGTTGAGCGTTTTGAGGTTCGGGCTCTGGTTCTTCCTCTGGTTCCAATGTAGCTCTGGCGGGTGTTTCTCGTTCCGGCGCTGGCTCTGGAGCTTGTTCCGTGTATACCGGAATACTCCCGTACACAGCTATTGTAGATGACGCAACAACACCAAGTGCAATTGCAGACGCCAAAAACATGGCAAGCAATCGCCGCTTCGCACTTTCAAACATTCGATTTCCTCCCAAATTATAAGTTTTTGTACAGCTTTTATGAAACAAGCTAACTAACCTATCACCCCTCAGGCTAAAATACGAAATGTAAATTGTGCGTTTATAAACTATAAATAGGTAGGGCTTTTTAGAAACATCGATAATTGAGTAAATATTTGCGAAAATGTAATTGAATTGACTCTTGAATATTGTTTGTTTTTTTGCTACACTTACAAAATATTGAATGTATCAGTGCGTTATTGATGGGCTATAAAAAGCCCTACCTTCTTAGATAGTTCATCGAGAAAAACCCCTTACCTCATTGCGATTAAGATTGCAATGAGGTAAGGGGTTTTTCTCGATACATGTGACATATGAATGGTATAAATTTCTTTGCGCTGGTGGATAATACTATTACAAAGGTTGCGGAGAAAGATATGTCATGAGGTGATATCGTGTCCGATAAGATTAAGAAGACGCTGCTGGGCGAAGCCCGAATATTATTGATATCTTTGGGAGCGGGGCTTGTGTTTACGCTGATGTTCGCGCTGGTGACGCGGCTTTACGCGTCGGAGGTACAGGAAGAGATATCGTCCGAAATGCTTCGCTTCCACGTGCTGGCGCATTCCGACGGCGAGGACGACCAGGCCCTGAAGCTGCATGTGCGCGATGCCGTTCTCAAGAAGTACGGCGAAGTAATGACAAACGTGGATGATCGCGCCGCGTCGGTTGAGATCATCCGCGCGGAGCTGGCCGGTATCGAGAATATCGCCGCAAGCGTTGTGGCGGAAGCCGGCTTGGATCATGATGTCCGTGCGGGTCTGTCGAGGCAGTTCTTCCCGACGCGAGCTTACGGAGGGCTTAGGCTGCCGCCCGGGATGTACGACGCCCTGACTATCCGCATCGGCGACGCCGCGGGCGAAAACTGGTGGTGCGTGGTCTTCCCGCCGCTGTGTTTTGTGGACGAGGCGCAGACCGAGCTCTCAGAATCCAGCCATGACCAATTCGCCGACTTGCTGAGCGAATCCGCCTACGAACTGATATCCCAAAGCGAGAGCGTAAATGAAGTCCGGGTACGATTCGCCATTGTGGAGTGGTGGCAGAACCGGTCTTCCGGCCGTGAAGCGGAAATTCAAATTGTCCTTAATTAAGAACACATCCTCAATAAGTTCAACATCGCCTTGACACGACTTGACGCCGACACAACTCTTTTACGGCTCCTAGCGGACCGCATCGGGTACGCGTCGTCGCCGCAAAAAAGCTGTGACGACGCCAATTCGCGCCAAATCGACGTTGAATTATTGAGGATGTGTTCTAACTCAACTACATCAGGGAGTGAACATCATGAGGAAGTTAATTACATTCGCGGTTACAATGTCGGCGGCTATGTCCTTAGCAATGCCGACACTGGTAGGGGCCGCGCTACTGCTTGACGAACCGGTGGAATTGCAGTTTGACCGCATAAATGTCAACATCGTCAGCGTAAACGAGAGGAACGGCCAGGTCACAGTGCGCACGGTAGCTGACGAACGCACCATAATACTTAACGTCAGCGACGAAACATTTGTGGTGGACTCGGTTAACGGCCTTAACACCACCATTGAGGAGCGCGTCAACAACCAGGCGGAGGTTTATCACAGCCCCGTAATGACGCGCAGTGACCCGCCGATTACAAACGCCATCGCGATGGTCATAAACATTCCCGATGATTATACTCCGCCGCGCTTCCACATTGTCGAAAGGATCGCGTCCTACAACGGCGACTTGCGCGTCAGCGTGGACAGCGGAGGCCTGATAGTCACCCTTAGCGAAGACAGCGACGTCACCGCGCCGCTTATGACCTCGACAGGCAAGAGCGCCGGTTATTCACAGATACGCGAGGACAGCAAGCTGCTGCTATGGTACACGATTGTAGCCATGAGCCATCCCGCTCAGACGACGGCTACTCGCGCGGTGTTGCTGGTACGCGAAGGCGAGTGTGAGGCATACGAGCCCAAGTCCGACGAGTACAAGCCTGCCGAGGCCGATATAAGCGAAATCGAGCCTGATGAACATTATGCCCATGAATACGAGCCGCAAGAGCCGGGCGCGTATCATACGGCCGAAACCGAAGCTGTCTCGGGCTATACCCTGCATATGTCGGGCACGCGTGAACTGGGAAGAGGCATATTGATTCCTCTGCGCCAGGTAGCCGAGGGTCTGGGCTACACAGTGATCTGGAACGAGGCTGACCGAAGCGTCGCGGTCACGCTGAGAGGCGGCAATTCAGCCCGTGTGGTAATCGGACAGAATGGCGAGCTCCTTGACGACAGGACATACGTAAGCATCGACTTTTTCGAGACTTATTCCGGCCGCGCCGAGCGCGTCAATGATGTGATCGTATTCTATTAATACAGCGCTCCGCAGACATTCACAGCCGCCTGAATTGATTCGGGCGGCTGTTTGCGCGGGCCAGAAAATTTGACATTTAGCAAATTTGCAGTGGTAATTATACAAAAGTATGTGTTATAATACGGAAAGAGCGACACCAACACAAAATTTACGATTTCTCAAACAATCATATAACGGGAGGGTTTACCATCAGAACGAAAAGACGGCTTACGGCCTTTGTGCTTGCCCTTGCAATGGTCTTTGGGAGTGTTTCCGCGTCGGAGGCGCTTGGCGCGGCCTGGGGTTCGCCGACAGGCGTACCGCTTTCGACAGGGCCGGAGGCAATACGCGTAATATCGACTTTCGGCGCGCATACCATGGCTATAAGGATGGACGGTACGCTTTGGGGTTGGGGACGCAACGATGTGGGTCAGCTTGGCATCGGGTCTAATATCCCCGCAATACAAAATACACCTGAGCAGGTTGAAACTGACAATGACTGGGCTTATGTATCCGCTGGTGAATTCCACACCGTCGCTATCAGGACTGACGGTACGCTTTGGGCTTGGGGCAGTGATTCTGAAGGCCAGAGTGGGCTTGGCGGAGGTGGAGCCAACACTATACCCCTACAGGTCGGTACTTATAGCGACTGGGCAAGCGTGGCGGCGGGGAGCGACCATACTGTCGCCGTAAAAACCGATGGCAGCTTATGGGCTTGGGGGAGAAATGACCTAGGTCAGCTTGGCATAGGCTCGACAGTGATTAATTACAACACGCCACAGCGAGTCGGATTAGATTACGATTGGGAGTTTGTAACGGCAGGTTTCACCCACAGTCTAGGCATCAAAACAAATGGCGAACTTTGGGCTTGGGGGAATAATGGCTCTGGCCAGCTTGGGCTTGGAGATAACAATCAACGGAATGCTCCTGTACAGGTCGGTGTATTTACGGACTGGGAAAGTGTGTCGGCAGGTAATGGATACACCGCAGCAATACGAAGCGGCGAAGGGCTTTATGTCTGGGGGGATAACAACTACGGCCAGCTTGGGATTGGCAATAACACGCCCAGATTCGCCCCTGTACAAGTCAGCCCCGGTTACTTATGGTCAAGTGTATCGGCAGGAATGAACCATACCTTGGCTGTCAGAGACGATGGAACCCTTTGGGTATGGGGATATAATAGTAATGGACAGCTTGGACTTGGCAACAATATAAGTCACAACACCCCTCAGCCGCTCAGGGGAATAGGCTGGGAAAATGTGTCGGCGGGCGGAGCTCACACGGTAGCAATCCGCAGCGGCGGTGGTATTTGGATATGGGGAAACAACTCGTCGGGGCAGCTTGGAAATGGTTTGACCTCTAACGTATCCATCCCTACGCCGATATTCGTCCCGTATGCTCCGTTTGTACCGGTAGACCGCATCAAGAACTATCCGACTTCCGGTACGGTAAATGTAGCCCTGCCTCTTTCTGCGGCTGTGGTTCCGACGGGGGCTTCGCTCCAGGTTATCGAATGGAGCACGTCCGCGCCGGGGGCCGCGATTGCCAATAATCAGATAACGGCGACAGTGGCCGGAAACGCTGTCGTAACAGCAACTATCGTCGCCGGAGCCGGAGGCGGCGTGGACTTCACTCAGAATATCACAATTAACTTCACTGCCCCCGGCGGCGCCGTGCCTGTAAACTGGACAGGTTTGACCGCCAACGGCACAAGCGGCAGCGTCACCACAACACAACTGACACTGACATTCAGCGCCGGCCCTGCCACGCTTACCGCGAACAACATAACGGTAACAGGAGCGACGAGGGGAGCGCTGGCGGGGTCGGGCAACACCCGCACCCTTGTCATATCGGATATCACGGTCGAAGACGGCGAAGACATACGCGTAAGCATCTCAAATCCGGCCGGGTTTACAATCAATCCGTCACTTCGTGATGTCGCGGTGTTTGTAGCGGATACCGAACCGTCGTTCATAGAGGTGGTAAGGATCGACGACCTGCCCACAACGGCGGTGGCCGGGACGACCCTGACCCTGACGGGCACGGTATACCCCCCGAACGCCACAAACCGAACCATCGTATGGAGCATCCCGCCGGGAACGACAGGCGCGACAATCACGGGCGACGTTCTGAACGCCGCGGTGATGGGTACTATAACCGTCCGGGCCTCGGTTGTGAACGGCCTGCTGAGCGGACTCCCGTTCACATATGATTTTGAAATCACCGTAACATCCGACGAAGACTTTGTTCAGGTAACGAATATTACATTGACATCGGCCGCAACCGTTCAGGCGGGAACGCCCCTTGTCCTTGCGGGCGCGGTAGTTCCCTCGGACGCCACAAACACAGCTATTTCATGGAGCGTTGTAGATGTCGGAACCACAGGCGCGACAATCACCAGAAGCAGCCCGTACACCCTAAACACCACGGCGGCGGGTACGGCAACCATACGGGCGTCGGTTTTGAACGGCACGCCGACAGGGCTGGCGTTTACGCGGGATTTTGACATCACCGTTACGGAAGGGGCGCCTCCGCCGAACAGAAACGTCGGCGTTACATTCACACCCGACGGCGCGCAATACATTAATGTACCGCTGGGCGGGGTAGTACACCTCCCCATGACCGTAAACGTTATCGTTACAGACCCGTCGGCCTTCGCCGCGGCGGAAACGCTCAGCTTTCAATGGCTGAGGGACGGATCGCCTGTCGGCACGCCGAATACGGCGCGGGTAGTTTCCGCGCAGGTTCCAGCTTCAATTTCAAGGCCAAACGCGAACCCCGGAGACAGCGGCATGTATGCTCTCAGGGTGTCGCTGGGTAATACGCACATCGCAACAAGCCCCGGCCACAGGCTGACCGTTCAGCCCTTTATGCCGGGGCCAGGGCCGGGGCCGTGGGCTCCGGGGCCCGGCCCAACGCCGACTCCAGCTCCCGCGGTAACCCCCGCGCCGGCTCCTGCTCCGACCCCTGTACCGGTGGTCGGCCTGCCGAACGAAGGCGAATTCTTCCAGGGGCGCATCGGCTTCGCGTTTGCGCCGGGCGCGGCGGTAACGCGCGGCGAACTGGCGCAGGCCATATTTAACCTTCATGCCGGCAGAATAACACCCCCCGGTACGCCCGTACCGTTCAGCGACATTGCCGCGTCTCAGCATGGTCATGCGGTAAACTTCGTCTCGGCAATGGGCTTTATGAACGGCTTTCCGGACGGCACATTCAGGCCGGACGAACAGCTAAGCCGCGGAGAGGCCGCGGCGGTGCTCTCCCGAATTTACGGGCTATCGGGCTTCGGGGTTGCGCAGTTCACCGATACGAACAACCATTGGTCGTTCAACTACGTGGCGCTCTCGGCCGACCGTTCCATCATCAACGGTTATCCCGACAACACCTTCCGCCCCAATAACCCGCTGTCCCGCGCAGAAGCCACAGCCCTGCTGGTTCGCGCCGACGGCAGGAATCCAATGTCGCACATTCAGCAACAGCACTTTGTAGACGTACCCGCGACGCATTGGGCATTCAACTATATCATGAGCGCTTCCGTGCCCAGGCAATAGCACAAATAAAAAACGAGAGAGGCGCAAGCCGTCTCTCGTTTTTTGATAGAATGCATCGCTGACTTCTTACACATTGTCTACCAGTCTGTATATAAACAAATTCTGAAGCTTGAATATGGTTTTGGCGTCACCCTTGTAGCGAATGGTACGCGGCGCAACGCGCTCCACTCCGGGAACCAGGCAGGCGGTATCAGCCATGCTGGTTTCCTTATAATCTATTTCAAGGGTGATAAGCTCTCCAAGGTCGAGGGGAGCTATCTCGGAAGCCCTCGCAAGAGCGGCGCTGACGCCCTCATAGATCATTTTATCGCACATCTTAGGGTGATAGGATATCGCGCAGTAACGTGAAAGCCCTTCCTTAACCGCTATTCCCTCGCAATTAGGCACGAATTCTTTTACTTCGCGGCAAACGGCGCTGTCGCCTATTACGGCTATGAGAGGAATGCCATAATGCCCGGCAATAGTGGCGTTGACCACAGTTTCCGTGTTCATGGTCTGGCCGTTCAAACGGAGATTATATATTTTACCGCCGTTATAACAGTGGTTAAGCACGCCGTCAATATTTAGCCCCGCGCCTGAGTGTCCAAAAGATATGTACGCGTCATACCCCATCCCGATGCCTTCCATCTGAAGACTTGAGCGTATGGAGCCTGAAATAAGCCTTATACGCGGATCCAAGTCCTCGATAATGAGGTTTTCCATATCCGCGTGGCCTTCGCAAATTGTTACGTCGCTGCACCCAAAATCAAAGCAGGCCCGCACAGCGGCATTTATTTCATTTGCGAAGCGCTTTCTGGCAGCCGCGAAGTCGTTGCCGCTGCGCAGAGCCGAAATACCTGTAACTATGTCCGAAATCCCCTCAATGTCCGCCGAAATATAGATTTTCTTCACATTTATCCACTCCTTGATATTTTCTTCAGAGTAACATAAAAAACAGCGCAAATCAAGCGTATTGATGTGTTTTCCTTGACTTTTCGGCTGGGATGTGGTACTTTTGTTTTATATCGCTTATAGGATGATGGGCAAGTGCAAATCGAGTATTCCAAGCAAGCCGCAAAGTCCATCAGCGAGATAAACAATCACTTCAAGAAAAATATAAGAGAAGCTATCGAGAAGCTTCCATCCGGCGATGTAAAAAAGCTTAAAGGTTACTAGAATGCATACCGGTTTCGTGTTGGCGATTATCGCATACTGTATGACTTAATAGATGATAATATTGAAATTACTAACATACTCCCTCGTGGAGAAGCCTATAAAGAGTGAAAGGGGTATATTAGTGAATACAAGCAGGCAGCAGCTCCATTACATCATTAATATGGTTGATTCAAAAGAGCTAGACGTACTGTACCGTGTGCTTGTTAAGTTTATTCCCGAAGATGAGCCGTTGCCTGATGAGATTAAAGCCATACGTATAGGACGTGAAGAGATTTTGCGCGGCGAAATTGTAAGCCATGATGATATTGATTGGAGTTAGCTCCATTAAAAAGACGCTCCCAAGTTGGGAGCGTCTTTTGTGGTTTTTGATAGACTTGTGTTTCGATCTGGCAAGGAATAAACTGAGATTGAAATTTATCGTGCGCTATTGTATAATTCGATTGTAAAGCTTGTATGGGCAGAGTTTCTAATAATGGGAGATATGATTATGTATATACGAAATGACAGCCCTTATAGGCTGGGGGTAGACGTGGGGTCGACCACGGTTAAGCTGGCCGTCGCGGACGGGGACGGGAAACTTGTGTTCTGGCGGTACAGGCGGCATCACAGCAATATCGCGGACACGCTGCAGGGGCTTGTCAGAGAGGCTCTTGAGGAACTTGGGAACATTGACGTCGCGGCGATGATTACCGGGTCGGGTGGACTGTCTCTGGCAAACTGGGCCGGGCTGGGGTTTGTGCAGGAGGTTGTTGCCGTGTCGGCCGCGATACAGCGGCTGTGCCCCGGCGTGGATGTTGCTATAGAGATAGGCGGAGAGGACGCCAAGATAATATATTTTGACAACGTAAGCGGCGGCATGGAGCAGCGCATGAATGGCATATGCGCCGGCGGTACGGGCAGCTTTATCGACCAGATGGCGACTCTGCTCAAGATGACGCCCGGCGAGATGAACGAGTCCGCCAAGGAGCATACCGTGGTATATCCCATCGCGGCGCGCTGCGGCGTATTTGCCAAGTCGGACATACAGCCGCTTATTAACGAGGGGGCGGCACGGTCTGATCTGGCGATTTCGGTGTTTGCCGCGGTTGTCAGCCAGACTATATCCGGGCTTGCGTGCGGAAAGCCGATACGCGGGCGCGTGGCGTTCCTTGGGGGGCCGCTGCACTTTTTGCCGGAGCTTAGGGCGCGGTTTTCGCAGGTATTAAAGCTTGCGCCGGAGGACGCCGTATCGCCGGAAAATTCGCATCTTTTCGCTGCGCTTGGCGCGGCCATGTCCTCCGAGGAGGAAGAGGTAATCACGCTCAGTACGCTGCTGGACAATCTGTGCAGGCAGAAGGTGGTGGACTACGAGATAGCGCGGATGGCCCCGCTGTTCGAGAGCGGCGAGGACTACGAAGAGTTCTGCGGCAGGCACAATTCCCAAGCCGTGGCGCGGTGTGAGCTTGCGGGATACAGCGGAGACGCGTTCCTGGGTATCGACGCGGGTTCGACTACCACCAAGCTTGCACTTATTACACCGGCGGGCGAACTTCTGTACAGCAAGTACGCCGGGAACGAAGGAAATCCGCTGGACGTTGTCGTCCGCTCTTTAAAGGAGATATACGCCGCGCTGCCGGATGACGTCCGCATTGCGGGCTCCTGCGTGACGGGCTACGGAGAGGGGCTGATAAAGGCCGCCCTTGACGTGGATATAGGCGAGGTGGAAACAATCGCTCACTACAAGGCCGCGGCGCATTTCTGCCCGGAAGTGGACTTCATACTCGACATCGGCGGGCAGGACATGAAGTGCATCAGGATAAAGAACGGCGTTATAGACAATGTGCTTCTTAACGAGGCGTGCTCCGCCGGGTGCGGGTCGTTTATCGAGACGTTCGCGCGGTCGCTTGATATGGACGTCGCGGAGTTCGCGCGGATCGCGCTGTTTGCTGAAAACCCCATTGATCTTGGGTCGCGCTGTACGGTGTTCATGAATTCGCGCGTGAAGCAGGCTCAGAAAGAAGGCGCGGAGGTTGCCGATATATCGGCGGGGCTGTCGTACTCCGTTATAAAGAACGCGCTGTTGAAGGTCATTAAGATTACCGACCCGTCGCAAATGGGCAAGGCTGTCGTTGTGCAGGGCGGAACGTTCTACAATCAGTCGGTGCTGCGCGCGTTTGAGATGGTCAGCCGGGCGCAGGCGGTTAGGCCGGATATTGCCGGACTGATGGGAGCGTTCGGCGCGGCGCTGATTGCGGCCGAGCGGATGAGCTCAGGCACGGCGGACGCAGGCGCCGGCGAGGCTGCGGCGGCCAGCGAGACCGCGATTGCGGCCGGAGCTGCGGCGGCATCCGCTTCCACGCTGCTTCCCGAGGCCGCTCTTGAGACGTTCAGCGTGTCGACGCGGCATACGCGCTGCAGCGCCTGCGAGAACAACTGCCTGCTGACAATCAATATGTTCGCCGGAGGGCGGCGCTTCATATCGGGCAACCGGTGCGAGAGGGGTCTCGGCAAGCCCGCGGAGCGGAGCGAGGCCGAAATCCCCAACATCTACGAATACAAACTGCGAAGATCGTTTAACTACGAGCCTCTTGCGCCGGAAAAAGCGTCGCGCGGCGAAATGGGAATACCTCGCGTGCTTAATATATACGAGAATTATCCGCTGTGGCACACATTTTTCACGCGGCTTGGGTATCGCGTGATACTTTCGCCGCCTACGACGCGAGAGGTGTACGAGAAGGGGCTGGAGTCGATACCCAGCGAGTCGGAGTGCTATCCGGCGAAGCTGGCTCACGGTCACATTATGGCTCTGATCGAACAGGGTGTGCCGGTCATTTTCTATCCCGGCGTGGCATATGAATTAAAGGAGATAGAAGCCGCCGACAATCACTATAACTGCCCAATTGTCACAAGCTATCCCGAGAACATCAAGAACAACGTCGAGGAACTGCAATCCGGGGATGTGAGCTTTATCGCGCCCTTCATATCACTGCACAGCCTGGACGTGCTTAAGCGGCGTATGCGCGAGACATTCCCGCACATACCGGCCGTCGAGATAGACGCCGCCGCCGAAGCCGGATGGGACGAGCAGCAGGTATACCGGCGTGATCTGCGGCTGAAAGGCGAGGAGGTTCTCGAGTATATACGCGCAAAAGGTATACGGGGCATAGTCCTTTCGGGGCGGCCGTACCACGGAGACCCGGAGATAAACCACGGCATACCGGAGCTGATAACGAGCTATGGAGTGGCCGTACTGTGCGAGGAAGCCGTGGCGCACTTGGGCGAACACTTGGTTGAGAGGCCGCTGGCGGTGCTCGACCAGTGGGCATACCATTCGCGGCTGTACGCTACGGCGTCATACGTGGCCACACGCGACGATCTTGAACTCATACAGCTCAATTCGTTCGGATGCGGACTTGACGCCGTGACCACCGACGAGTGCAAGGACATTCTCGAACGTCACGTCAAAATATACACGTGCCTCAAGATAGACGAAGTAAGCAACCTGGGGTCGGCCAGGATACGCGTGCGTTCGCTTCTGGCGGCTCTGGCCGAAAAAGAGAGAGCGCAAAGCGCGGCGTGCGCGTTAGAGTTAACCGAAGAGAGCGGCAGAGCCGACAAAGACACAGGTGTCCTGCCGCGTCCCGTCTTTACCCGGGAAATGCGGAGAACGCATACGATACTGTGTCCGCAGATGGCGCCGATACACTTCCGGCTGGTGGGCCCGGCTTTGCAGTCCTGCGGCTACAATGTCGAGGTTATGCCGGAAATTGAGCGTGACGCCGTCGATATAGGGCTGGCCTACGTCAATAATGACGCCTGTTACCCCGCGCTGATAGTTGTCGGCCAGGTTCTCAAAGCTCTTCAATCCGGCAAGTACGACTTGGACAAGGTATCCATATTCATGAGTCAAACCGGGGGCGGCTGCCGCGCAACCAACTATGTGGCATTCTTCCGCAAGGCGCTGCACAGCGCCGGTATGGGACACGTACCGGTAGTGGCGATCAGCGCGATGGGCCTTGAACGCAACCCCGGATTCAAACCCACGCTGAAGATGTTCAACAAAGCGGTGCAGGGGCTGGTATACGGTGATCTGCTGATGCGCGTGCTCTACCGGACGCGCCCTTACGAGCAAGTCGAAGGTTCGGCGAATGCTCTGTATGAGAAGTGGAACGCGATATGCGAGGCCAGTCTGCGAAAGTGGCGCTTCGGCGATTTCAAGCGCAATATCTACGGAATCGTCAGGGACTTCGATGAGTTGCCGCTTACGGACGCCGTAAAGCCAAGAGTGGGCGTAGTGGGTGAGATATTGGTCAAGTTCCATCCCACGGCCAACAACGACATTGTCACATTGCTTGAAAACGAGGGATGCGAAGCCGTCGTGCCTGATCTTATAGACTTTTTCACATATAGCTTCCACAACTCGATTTATAAGGAAAAGTACTTTGGAATGCCCAGAATCAACGTCATTAAGGCCAATGCCGTAGTAAGCGTAATCGACATGTACCGCCGGCACATGCGCCGTGCCTTGGCCCGGAGCAGCCGCTTCAAGCCGCCGGAGACAATCCACGAGCTTGCGCGCTACGCCGAGCCTATTGTATCCCTGGGCAACCAGACAGGCGAAGGCTGGTTTCTCACCGCCGAGATGGTCGAGCTGCTGCACAACGGAGTCGACAACATCGTCTGCACCCAGCCGTTTGCCTGCCTTCCAAATCATGTCACCGGCAAGGGGATCATAAAGGAACTCAAGCGTCGATACCCCAAGGCCAACATAGTAGCCGTGGACTACGATCCCGGCGCGTCGGAAGTCAACCAGCTAAACCGTATCAAGCTTATGCTGGCCGGGGCCAAGGCCGCGCTGAAAGCGGGGAATCACAAAGCAGCCGGAACATAGGATTTATGAGCAACTATAAAACCTGTACTCAATGAAGCGGCGCTTCGCATCATTGAGTACAGGTTTAATGTTGCAACATATGCTATTGACAATATTAACACCTGCTCAGGTTGAGGAAGTCTTCAAGCTGCTTCTTTGTTATGCCTACCCCGGCTGACGCAACTAGCCTGTGGCTGTCCATACGAAAATCAGGAATTACCCAGACGCCCGACTCCTTATAAGCATAGGCGTTGGCGTCATGCAGATTCTGGGCATATTTGCCGCTTTTCAGCGCATGGCGCAAACCATCGGCGTCTAGCAGGCTCCCCAGAGAATCGGCCAGCACGTCGATATCTTCAACGTCTATTTTATCTTCATGATACAGTGTGAACATTTTTTTGTGATACAGCATCAAATCCACGCCGCTTTGAGCGGCGAAAAACATCCCCTGAATACACAGGTCGCTGTGCTTTCCGTACCCTTCCTCCGGGCGGGGACGGGCTTCACAAAAATGCCATACCATTTCTATATCGGGGTAATTGGGCAGAAGCTCAATCAAGTCATTATATCCCGAAAGACAGAAAGGACAGGCATAGTCAAAAAACATTTCAATTTTAACCATAATTTAGATACGCTCCTTTGTAAGATAAAGATCATATATTTTCTAATCAATTGACAGCTTAGGGTATCGTCTTAGTGATATCCTTCCAACCCCGTTGGCGTCTGTGGCAGGCAGCCGCGCAGCCGCATCACCATCCAATAAAAAGAGCAGTCTGTCGTTGTTGGGCTGAATCAATTGGGACGGTAATATTGACGGCTCATAAGGGTCTTGCAAAACACGCCGCAAAGGTTCGGCTTTGTCCTTTCCGCCAATCAGGAAAAAAACCTCGGCGGCGTTGTTAATGGCAGTCTTAGTCAGAGTTACGCGCCATGCGGATTTTTGCGGCACATAGTTGGCTACGGCAATCCGATGCCGCTCATGAAGCGCGTCGGTATGGGGAAAGAGAGAAGCGGTATGTCCGTCGTCGCCCATTCCAAGCTGCACTACGTCAAAACCAGGTAATTCCGCTTGTTGTAGCCCCAACCGGCTTCGGATGGCGGACTCATACTGAAAAGCGGCTTCTTCCGGTATCAATTCTCCTTTAATGCGGGTGACCTGTTCGGGCGTAAGTGGAACATGACCCAGCATGGCTTCCCTCGTCATATTATAATTGCTGTCTTGATCGTCAGGCGGAACCATTCGTTCATCCACAAAAAAGAGCTGTAATTGCGGCCAGGGCATTGCGCTATAGTATTCTCCCGTGGGGACCGCCAGCTGCGCGAACATATTTTTGGGCGTATTCCCGCCGGAAACAGCAATGTTCGCACAGCCTTTTTCCGCAACGCTTTTCATCGCAATTTCCATAAGATGCGAAGCGGCAGCTTTGGCTAAGGCATCTGGATCGGGATACACGCGGTATTCTACTTCAATGAGTTTTTCCATTGATACACATTCCTTTGTTTATGGATTATTCCATTTTCGTCCGTCGCGGCCAATCAGACTGTCCGCGGCCTTAGGCCCCCAAGAGCCGCTTGGATAGTTTGGAAAATCCCGGGGTCTGGTCTGGGCCCACGCTTCCAGTACCGGCGTGTACAAAGCCCAGGACGCTTCCACGCCGTCACGGTGGGCAAACAGGGTTTGGTCGCCCATGAGGGCGTCCAGAAGCAGGCGCTCATAGCCGCTGGCAGAACTGGCGCCAAAGGCTGTGGCATACTGGAAATCCATTACCACAGGGCACACGTTTGTAAATGGCCCGGGAACTTTCGCGCCGAACCGCAGAGAAATGCCTTCGTTTGGCTGAATTCGCATAATTAGCAGATTGGGCTGGATTTCACTGTCCTGATTCATGTGAATACGGTCAAAAAACAACATGGGCGGCTGTTTAAACTGGATTGCGATTTCCGTTACGCGTTTTGCCAGTCGTTTTCCGGCCCGCAGATAGATTGGCACTCCGGCCCAGCGCCAGTTTTCGATTTCCAGATTCAAGGCGGCAAAGGTTTCTGTGGCGGAGTCCGGGTTTACCCGGTCTTCCTCACGATAGCCCAGCAATTGATGGCCGTCTAAATTGCCCAGCGCGTATTGTCCGCGTACCGTGTTTTCTATAGCTATAGGCTTTATGGCTCGCCATACCTTTAATTTCTCGCTGCGCACGGCATCCGCTTCCAGGGAGATCGGGGGTTCCATAGCTACAAGTGAAAGCAGCTCCATAATATGGTTCTGAACAACATCCCGCAGCGCCCCCGCTTTTTCATAAAAAGAACCTCGGCCTTCCACGCCCAGGGTTTCCGCCGCGGTAATTTGAATATTGTCAATATAATTGCGGTTCCATACCGATTCAAAAATACCGTTGGCAAAACGAAACACCAGGATGTTTTGAACAGTCTCCTTGCCAAGATAATGATCGATGCGGAAAATCTGATCCTCATTGAAAACCTGGTTTACATGGTCGTTCAACTGCTTGGCCGACACCAAGTCACGGCCAAAAGGCTTCTCAATAATAATGCGGGCGTAACCTTTTTCAGAACGGGCCAGACCATGTCCGCCAAGCTGCCTGACAATGCCGGCAAAATATTCAGGCGCCACAGCCAGGTAAAAAAGACGATTGCCTGCGGTGCCGCATTCTTCGTCGATTTTTTCAAGGATATTTTTCAATTGAGTGTAGCCGTCGTCGTCGTCAAAGTCCATCGTATGGTACGTAAGCTTTTGAGCAAAGGCGTCGAGCGCTTCCGCCTCTTTTTGTCCGCCGGCGAACTGAATGATACTTTCCTTGATATTGGCGCAAAAATCCAAATTGCGGCGAGCTACGCCGACAATGGCAAGATTGGAGGGCAATAGACCTTGCTGTCCCAGATGAAAAAGCGCGGGCAGCAGCTTGCGCTTCGTTAAGTCGCCGGACGCGCCGAAAATAACGATTACAGCGGGATCCGGGACTCGCTCGCTTTTTGGCAGGGCCACATTTTCAATTTCCGGTGCAATTCTTATTTCCCGTGCGGCCATATTAAGCACCTTCTCCGAATTTTTATATTTTTACAAAGTGGTTTGCGCCATGCTTACATATTGGGCAGATAAAATCCTGCGGCAGAGTTTCACCTTCAAGCTCGTAATTGCAAATATTGCAGCGATAGCCCTTTTTCTGAGTACTCTGCGGCTTGGGTTTAATATGCTGCTGATAATATGAATAGGTAACGCTTTCAGCCTTGCTGAAAACCTCGGCGTTTGTAATATCTGCCCTGAACATTGTGTGAGTGCCGAAATCAATAGTTTGCGTGACTTGAAATGAGATATACGAGTTAGTGTGTTCCGATAAATAAGCAACGCCGTTGCCGCTTCTTGAAAACCCATTGAAATCGGCGAATTTGTCAACATCCCTGCCGGACTGGTATCCAAAGCGTTTAAATATTTCAAACGGAACCTCTGTCGTCAGCAGCGAAATGTTAAATTTATTTGTACGTGCGATGACATCGTGAGTATAGTTGCTTTTGCTGACCGTAATAACGCCGACAAGCGGATCCTCCGTTACTTGCAGCAGTGTGTTGATTATACATCCCGTATCTTTATTGCCGTCATTTGCCGTTAAAACATAGAGCCCATACCCTATTTTAAACAACGCCGCTTTATCCATCAATACCACTCTCCATGAAATTTTTCCACAGCAATCATAACATTCCGTTCAGTCAATAGCAAGCTGAGATTTCATCAAGTGTGGATTTATATATATTTTTCAAGCCTTCTTCATTTCTATGAACAGCAGATGGGACTTAGTTATTGCTTTAATACGCAAATCTTCTTCTACGACCTCCATAGCGTCTCTTTCCTTTAATTCAACTGAATTAATGTCGGTTGAGCCCTCGACTTGTACAATGTAACATTGCCTGTCTTCTGCTACGGAAAAATCAAGAGTTTTGCCCTGTTCGAGCTCTGTAGCGTACATGTTTACGTCTTGGTTGAGTCTGACAGGAGCGTCGCCGTTACTGCCGGAAACTATGTGCAGTAATTTATTCTCCCGCGCCGTCCACTCGAATTTGTGGTCGCCATAGCCGGGCTCCAGATTTTTGGCGTCGGGCAGTATCCATATTTGCAGCAGTCTGACCGTTTCGTCGCCCTCGTTTATTTCAGAGTGAAGAATACCTCTTCCTGCGCTCATATATTGAACTTCGCCGCGACGTATCACACCTTCGTTTCCTAAAGAATCCTTGTGTGTAAGGGCTCCTTTCACTAGGTATGACACGATCTCCATATCCTTATGGGGGTGGGTGTCAAAGCCCGAATGCCCGCTGATTAAATCATCGTTTAATACACGAAGAGCCCCAAAATTTACATTGTCTTTGTTGTAATAATCGGCGAATGAAAAGTGATGAATAGCATCCAGCCAATTCATTGGTCTGGCTCTGTGCAGGTTTTCAACAGGTATATGTCTTATCATAATAATAGCCTCCTGATAAATGTTGAATAATATATGTGAGCGGATATAGTGATAGCTATAGCCGTGCTTTATTCAATCTACGGAAGCGGGGTTACTGACATCGCACCATCAGCAACCCCACCAACAAGTTGATATTACTAATTAACAGTATTGACCATTAATTTAAAATTTTCCTTTGTAACTCCGCAAACAGGGCAAATGAAGTCGTCAGGTAAATCTCCCTCGTGTTCATAGTTGCAAACAATACAGAGATGCTTCACGGCGTTGGAAAGCGCCTTCTCAACAATGCCCTTGGGGCCAAGGTCATTGCTGCGGCTGTAAAAGCCGGTGTGAAGCATACGTTCGGCTACCGGGCTAAGCGGCTTATCGTACTGCTCTTTATACACCGCTATGATGTCCGGGTTGTCGTGGCTAAAACGCAGCGTCATGTCGCTGTCCTTCTTGAAAAGAGCCGCTATGCGCGCTTTGCGGATGTCGTCGGACATTGGTACGATTGTCTTGGGCTGTCCTCCGCCGCCAATGCAGCCGCCCCTGCAGGCCATGACCTCCATAAAGTCGAAGTCGCGCTTTCCCGCGGCTACATCTTCCAGCATCTTCTTGGCGTTGTCGATGCCGTGTACAACCGCTACGCGCACAGGGGTCCCGGCAATGTCTACCGTTGCGCTGCGGATGCCGTTCATGCCTCGAAGCTCGCGCTTGTTAAGGAAATCGCCGGAGGGATTTTCGCCGGTCACATAATAATACGCGCTTCTGGCCGCGGCTTCCATTACGCCTCCGGTGTTGCCGAAGATAACGCCTGCGCCGGAAGCGGCGCCCATCAAGCCGTCATAATTGCTGTCCTGCAGGGCGTCGAAGTCGACGCCTTCCTCTCTGAGCCACTTGGCAAGCTCCCTGGTGGTCATGACGTGATCCATGTCCCGCATATCCGGTATGCCAAGCTCCTTGCCCGCGTCGCACATTTCTTCGCGGCGTATCTCAAACTTCTTGGCGGTGCACGGTGTAACCGCGACATTTACGATCTTCCTGGGGTCTATATTCTGCTTCTTGGCGAAGTAGGTCTTCACGGTCGGGCCTTGCATTCCGATAGGGCTTTTTACGCTGGAGACGTGCGGCAGCATATCCGGGAAGAAGGTTTCCACAAACTTTACCCACGCGGGGCAGCAGCTTGTAAACTGAGGCAGCGGCTTGGACTTGTTCACAAGCCTGTCAACCAGCTCGGAGGCTTCTTCCGTGATGGTCAGGTCGGCGGCGAAGTTGGTGTCCAGAACATAGTCCGCGCCCAGCGCACGCAGAGCCGCCACCACTTTTCCCTCTACGAAGGTTCCAGGCTCAAGCCCGAATTCCTCTCCAAGACCAACCCTAACCGATGGAGACGTGTTGAAGATTACAATCTTGTCGGGATCTTTTATGGCTTCTTTGATGTCGGGATATTCATAGCGTTCGGTGATCGAGTTTGGCGGGCACACATTGGCGCATTGGCCGCAATGGACACAAATCGGAAGGTCGCCGGTACTTTCCAGATCATAAAGCCTTCCTACCGCGATATCGGTTTCGCATACGCGCCTGCAAGCGCCGCATTTGATGCAGAGCTCTTCGTGACGCATTATGGCGGGATTATTTGGGTCAATAGGTATACGAATATCAATAAACGAATGGATGCTCATAGACAGCGCTCCTTTAACCAAGCGATATAATCAAAGCACGACAGGTAAATCATACTGCTTATTTACCTGCCGTGCTTGTTGGCACAAATTATAAATTAGAATTTGTATTCAATACACTGGGGTGTGTCGACAATAGATTTTTCGGAATCTTTTTGGTCGATTATCTGCCACTCTTCGTCGGTTCCTCCTAGGGCGTGTTTTCAAACCCCATTTGGGCGTAATTTTGGTCAATTTTTCGCTGGACGTTGTCAGCGCCTCCTCTTGCGCTGGCGCTCCAGATGCTAAACGTGTGCCACCGGCACACAGCATCCTAGCAGAATCATGCCATTATGCGTCGTCGGCGCTTCCTAGCCCAGCAAAAAATTGCCTCAAAACTTCACCCAAAGCGGGTTTGAAAACACACCCTAGCGTACCACTGCGGGTACGCGGCGTCGTTACCTTCTCGATTGGCGAAAATCGCCTCAAAAATCTTCTCGAAAAACTATTGTCGACACACACTAGCAGAGTCTGGATTTACTGCGCCGGAAATGGGTCTACAAAAACCCTTGCTCCCAGTTCATTATCGAGAGCCAGCAGCATACCTTTGTTTTCGCCGATGAATCTAAGCTTATCCAGGATATCCGTTGCGCTGGCCTCTTCCTCGACCTGCTCGTTTACAAACCACATCATAAATTGATAACAGGCATGATCCGATTCCTGCATAGCAATGGTAGCAATGTTGTTGATGCTCTGAGTGACTTTTTGCTCATGCTCAAGAACCATTCCGAACATTTCAGGGACATCCGCAAAAGAAGTGGGGGGAAGATCGATGGCTGCAAAGGCCGGGGCGGCGCCTCGCTCTAAAATATATTGATAGATGCGCGTTCCATGAGCCATTTCTTCCTGAGCTTGTATAAACAGCCAGTTTGCGATGCCTTTTAGTCCCATTTGATCGGCTGAGGCCGACATGGCAAGATACAGATACGCCGAATAGTATTCGGCATTTACCTGATTGCTCAATGCGCCCAGTAATTTTTCACGTAACATAGCTAATCTCCTTTAACGGACTTCGGTTTTCCACAGACCGTGGAGATTACAGTATGCGTAAACCTCTAAAGATTTGTCTCCGGTACAGCAGAACTCGGCTTCGGGGGATTCGCCAACGGCAAGGTTTACCCGTTGACCGCCTTTTTCTGTCTTAACATAGATAAAGTCGATATAGTGTTCCTCCACCATGGGGTGCAAAACGCTTCCGACGCTTACGCTAAGGCCGTGTTCAGTCTTTTTTACGTCGGGAAGATGCTTTTCCTGGCTGGCCTCAACGGTGTTCGGCACAAGAAGGGTCATGCCCTTGCCGCAGCAGGCCAGAGGGCCGCCTTTGTCTTTTACCATTCCTACGATATTGCCGCAGATATCACAAATAAAAAACTTTGCCATGTTCTTCCTCCTTAATAGTTGATAACACGCAGTTCGAAATATGCCTGAGGATAGTCACATACCGCACAAAGGCTTGGCGCGGAGTTCGCGTCCACAATATGGCCGCAGTTTCTGCATATCCACACAGATTTTTCCGTCTTGCTGAAGACTTGTTTGTTGTTTACATTGTCAAGGAGCTTGAGATATCTTTCTTCATGATCCTTTTCAATATCAGCAACGCCTTGGAATAGGAATGCAAGTTTGTCAAAGCCTTCCTCTTTGGCTTCTTCAGCCATTCGCTTGTACATGCATGTCCATTCTTCGTTTTCACCTGCCGCAGCCGCTTTCAAGTTTGCGTCCGTCGAGGGGAATTCCCCGCCGCAAAGAAACTTAAACCAAAGCTTAGCGTGCTCTTTTTCGTTGTTGGCGGTTTCTTCAAATATTGCGGCAATTTGTTCGCAGCCTTCACTCTTAGCCTTGTCCGCGAAGTATGTATACTTGTTGCGAGCCATAGACTCCCCTGCAAAGGCTTCCCATAAGTTCTTTTCCGTTTTTGTTCCCTTTAAATCCGGCATAACGTGTTCCTCCTCAAAGATTATATTTTTTAAGGCTTGTGGCCTATAAAACAAAATGAATTAAATTTCTTCGGGGGTGGTCTTTTTGGCGTCAGTACAGTTCGAGCATACGCCAAAGAAATCTATCTCGTGCCTATTGGTCTTAAAGCCGTATTTATTCATGATAATATCAGCGAACTTATCATCGCAGTCTATCTCTACATCGAAAATTCCTCCGCAAACTTCGCAGATAAAATGATAATGAAAGCCAGTCTTTTTGTCATACCGAACCACGCCATCAATAACGATTTGCGAAATAACACCATCATCTACGAGCTGGCGCAAATTGCGGTAAATGGTTGATTTGCCGACGATAGGGTGCTTTTTCTGAATTTCAAGATACAGTTCCTCTGCCGACAGGTGCTTACCGAGGGATTTTATGGTATCCAAGATAATTTGACGCTGCAAAGTGCTGCGCTTCGTACTCATTTGAGAGAATCACCAACTCCCTAAATAAAGGCAAGGCCAGTCATGAAAATATATCTTTCACTTTTTAAGAGAGACTAATTCTCATTTGCATAATAATAATAAATGAGAATCACAATCCTGTCAACACCTTTTTTTACCTGAGATTTTGCCGCCCGGCATCGGCAAATTATGATAATTTATATGGAATTAACTACTTCTGAAATCTTTTGTGCGGAAGTGATCTCTATTATATCTTCACGCGGATACAGCGCTCCGCCAAAGTATATGCTGCGATTGTTTGCCACGGAGGGCTCGACCCTGTTTTCCAGAGCCGCAAAGTGAATCTGTGTAACGCCGGTATAGCTGACTATGCGGGACACATTGGCAGGGGTAATCCCTGCTCCCGGCAGTATCTCTATCCTTCCCGCAGCGCGGCGCACGAGTTCCTTTATCAGTTCCATGCCCTCGAATACCGAAGGGGCCTGTCCGCTTGTTAAAATGCGTGTAACTCCGCATTTAATCAGACTTTCGAGCGCTGCGAACGGATCCGGTGTAACGTCAAATGCGCGATGGAATACCGTGTCTCTGTTTCCGGCAATATCTACAAACTCGCGCGTGCGATCCTCGTCGACAGTTCCATCCTTATGCAGAAAGCCGAAGACGATACCGTCGGCATCGTTCTCAAGGAATATTTTGGCATCTTCCTTCATCTCATCGTACTCATAGTTGCTGTACGCGAAGCCGGCCTGGCGCGGACGCACCATCGGTATCACCTTTATATCGGTCACATTTTTCTTGCACAGACGCAAACTGCCTAATGACGGAGTAAGACCGCCCAGGAACAGCGCCGAATTCAGCTCAACCCGGTGCGCCCCCGCCTGTTTTGCCGCGACGACATCCTCATAAGACCCGCAACAGACTTCAATCGTAACTTTCTTGTCCTCATCGACAGCCATTATTAACCTTCTTTCATGTATTTTTGAATCCGCATTCATGGAGGGCATTGTTATCTGTGCCATGAATACAGGTTCTTAGGCATTATAGCATATCAGTCCTATATATACAACATATGTATCGCTCATCGTGAGCTATACGAGCCGCAAGAAAAATTAAAACTTAGTGTTGACTTATGACTCTTGTTGTTGTAATATTATTGTAATGAAATCAATTAATGCATAATATTAGTGTTATTGGTTATATATGCGCTGGTATAAATGTGTTATATGTTCAAAGTTGACATATTTGCTTTCATGATGAAATTAAAGTAGCATTTCGCCATAAGGGGTATTTGAATGAAAAAAAACGTAAAGGATGTGAGCAGCAATTACCTGGTGCTGAATTCAATCAGGCTGCACTACCCTGTCGCCAGAAATGAGATATGCGCGATTACGGAGCTTAGTACGCCGAGCGTATCCAGGATCGTAAACAAGTTTATAGAAGACGGATGTGTAAAGGAATATGAAGCCGACAGCACGGGGGTGGGGCGAAAAACAAAGCTGCTGGACATAGAGGAAATGGCAGTACTGACCGCCGGCGGGGAATATGACGGCAAGACCCTTAAAGCCGCGATAATCGACGCGAAAGGAAGGCTGATCCGCTGTGACGAAACGAATTCGCAGTGCGTGACGGCCCTCGAAATGCCCGGAGCTTCGCCGGATGAGCTTACACGCGCTATATTTGCCGAGGTTCAGAAATTGATTGCCCGCAAAGGTATAGGTATTGACAAGCTCTTTGGTATAGGGGTCGCGATGCCCGGCATAATCGAAAACGAGAGCGGCGTGGTACGCTTTTCGGCGAGCCTGTCATGGGAAAATGTACCGTTTAAGGCCATGCTTGAAAAAGTGTCAAAAGTTCACTGCGTTATAGACAACGACATCAAGGCCGCCGCTTACGCCGAGTATAGCAGTCGTGACTATAACTCTAAGATAACAGCTCTGCTGTATGTTGACGAAGGCATTGGTTCGGCCGTAATTGTGGACGGTGTTATCCTGCGCGGTATTACTAACAGCGCCGGCGAAATAGGCCACATTACCCACGATGTTATGGGAATGCTCTGCGGTTGCGGCAAGATCGGGTGCTACCAGACGAACGTCATTAACTCATTCCTGCTTGCGGAGGCAAGAAAATTCTCGAATATCAGAAGCGCGCGCGAAATATTTCAGCCGCAGATACGCAAGAATACCTGGGCAAGACGGATCGCCGAGAAATACATACACAACGTTGCGCGCTTGCTTGACAACATTGTGTGCGTATACAACCCCGACACAATCATTATTCTTGGCGAACTGATAAACGACGTGCCCATGCTATTTGAGGAGGTTTGCGAGGAATACCGGAACAACTCCGCCAGTAGCTATCTGCAGTACCCCTTATCAATTAAGAAATCCAAGTACAACGGCCACTCCCCTCTAATAGGAGTAGGAGTGCTGGCATCTGAAAAATTCTTCAGAAATGTAGCTCAGGAAAATCAAAACAGCTAGGAGGAATATTCAATGAAGAGATTTGCGAAAATCGTAGCTCCGCTTATGGTCGGTCTGTTTGTATTAGGCGCATGTGCCGCCCAGCCGCCGGCTCCGGCCGCAACCACGGACCCCGCCGCCCCGGCGGAAGCGCCGGCAGTTTCCGATGCTGATGATAACGAAAACAGAGACATAGTAATTGCTCTTAACAACAACATAATCACGCTGGACGCCCACGACGCGCGCGACGCCCTGTCAAACAACGTTATCGCCGCAATGGCCGAGTCGCTGGTAGACTTCGACCACAACATGGGAATAATACCATCTCTAGCGGAATCCTTCGAGGTTTCGGAAAACGCTCTGTCTTACACATTCAACCTGAATCGCGGCATAAGCTTCCACGATGGAACGCCTTTTAACGCCGAGGCCGTAAGGGTTAACGTACAGCGCATCATTGACTCCGAAGGCGGACTGCGCCAGGCCAGAACCTTTGAACAGCTCGACAGCATGGAAATAGTCGACGATTACACGATTATATTCCATCTGTCCGATCCGTTCATGCCTTTCCTGGAAAGACTTCAAGCGTTCAGGCTGCTTTCCCCGGAAGTCATACTTAACGATGTGGGAAGCCTCGCGAGGCATCCCGTCGGTACGGGTCAGTTCATATTTGAGGAATGGGTTGACGGCGACCGCATGGTAATGACGCGCAACCCCGAGCACAGGAATTCTCACCTTATCGGTGTTGACAGCGTGACCTACCGCTTTGTAATGGAAAACGGCACCCGCGTGGCAATGCTGCAAACCGGCGAAGCCGACCTGATCTACCCTATGCCGCCCGAGATGATTCCGATGGTTCAAGCTGACCCCAGCATCGAGATAGAAGTCAGAAGCTCGACGGTTGTCCGTTACGTCACCATGAACCAGAACGTCGAGCCTTTGAACGACGTGCGCGTACGCCGCGCCATGAATCACGCCATCGACGTAGACGCGTACATTAATGTCGTAAGGGGCGGGTACGCTGTGCCGCTTAACTCCGCGATGTCTCCGATACTGCCGTTTTACTATGAAAACGAACCGTTCGAGTTTAACCTGGACTTGGCGCGTCAATTGCTGGCGGAGGCCGGATATCCCGACGGCTTTAGCGTAACGATATGGGCCAGCACTTCTTCGTCCGATATCAGAGGCATGGAGTTCATAGCCCAGCAGCTTGGGCAGGTCGGCATAGAGGTCGAGGTAATGCCTATGGAGGAAGGAACTCTCTCCGCGGCGGTATACCAGACCACTCCTGAAACAACCGAGCTGCAAATGTGGTACGTAAGCTGGTCCGCGTTCGACCCGGACAACGCGCTCAGGAGCACGTTTGTGTCATACATGCATCCTCCGACAGGCGCAAACACAAACTACTACGTAAACCTTGCCGTGGACGAGGCGATAAGAAACGGTAACAGAGCCGCCGACTTCGACACCCGTTTCGAGTACTACGCTCAGGCTCAGAGGATGATCTGGGATGACGCCGTGTGGCTGTTCCTCGGCGCCGACGAGACAGTCATGGCAATGAACACCCGACTGACAGGCGCGCGCCTGCAGCCTACCGGCGCATGGCTTGACCTCCGCGAGGTTGGCGTAAGGTAATAATGTAAGATACCTGTGTTAATAGGTGGGGATGGCGGAAAATCGATCGCCAAGACGACATTCCCATCCTATGAACACAGGTTCTAAGTAAAAAAATATCCACACTACACATCGACGCAAGACGCTTATGCGTTTTGCGTCGATTCCGCATAGGGTGAACATCATGCTCAGATACTTCATAAAGCGCGTCTTGCAAATGATTCCGCTGCTTATCGTGGTGTCATTTGTGATATTCATGTTTATACGTATGATTCCGGGGGATCCGGCGCGGCTTATCGCGGGCTTTGACGCCACTTATGAAGAAGTCGAGGCCATAAGGCGCATGCACGGGCTTGACGACCCGCTGATCGTTCAGTACGCGCGGTACATGACCAATTTGCTTTCGGGCGACATGGGCACGTCCTTGCGCACTGGCCGTCCTGTGGCGGAAATGCTGCTGCCGCGCTACGCCCCAACTATGACCCTGGCTTTCACATCGATGCTGTGGGCGCTTGCGTTCGGGCTTATAATCGGTATATTTTCAGCCATATTCAGAGGCAAGTGGCCTGATTATATGGGGATGCTGCTGGCGGTTACGGGCATATCGATTCCCGCGTTCTGGATGGGGCTGATGCTGATTCAGAATTTTGCCGTGGTTATCCCGATATTCTCGGTTATAGGCTTGCAGAACCCGCGGGACTATGTTCTGCCTTCAATCACGCTGGGGGCGGGAATAATGGCCATGCTTGCTAGAACGTCCCGTTCGGAAATGGTGGACGTCATGAGCCATGACTACATACGTACTGCCAGGGCGAAGGGCCTAAGCGAGTTTGAGGTTATTACACGGCATGGATTGCGCAACTCAATGGTACAGATAATGACTATCGTAGGTTTGCAGTTCGGCTTCCTGCTTGGCGGCTCCGTAATTGTGGAGCGCGTATTCGGCATCGCCGGGCTTGGCGGGCTGTTGGTCGATTCCATATTTTTCAGGGATTATACCGTTATTCAGGCACAGCTTATCATATTTTCGACACTGTTCATTTTCGTTAATCTGGCGGTAGATATCGCCTATGGCTTCCTTAACCCCAAAATTCGTTACAATTAGAACTGCAAGGGTGGCATTATGGAAAACTTTAAAAACACTCCGTTTGGGGAATTCTTGAAAAAATTTCTTAGGCGCAAGACTGCCGTTGTCGCTCTTGCTTTTATTCTGGCTATGTTCTTTGTGGCCATATTCGGTATGCAGATTGCGCCGTATGACCCCAGAGAATTCGACTACGGCAACATATTGCAGTCCCCAAACGCCGACAATATATTCGGCACGGATGAATTCGGGCGTGACATATTTTCGCGCGTGCTGGTTGGGACTCGGCTCACGCTGTCCGTGTCTCTGACGGCCGTCACGTTCGCGATGGTGTTCGGTACTATTCTGGGCCTTGTCAGCGGTTATCTCGGCGGTATATTCGACAACATATTCATGCGTATCTGTGACGTAATGTTCGCATTCCCCGATATTATACTGGCTATCGCAATAGTGGCCGTACTTGGGCCGGGCTTGCAGAACGTCATCATAGCCGTGGCTGTTTTCGGCGTGCCCACATTCGCGAGGATAATGCGCGGCGCCATGCTATCACTGAAACAGAGCCTTTATGTTGAAGCGGCGCGCTCTATTGGCGTCAGCAGCTTTCGGATAATATTCGTACATATATTCCCGGGCGCGTTCTCCACGATGATTGTCAATTACACCATGCGCATCGGTACGGCCGTGCTGGCGGCGGCTTCACTCAGCTTCCTTGGTCTTGGAGCTAGCCCGACCGAGGAAGAATGGGGCGCAATGCTTAGCATAGGCCGTAATTATCTTGGCGTCGCTCCGCACGCGGTGCTGTTTCCGGGGCTTGCGATACTGCTTACGGTGCTGGCTTTCAACTTGCTTGGCGACGGTCTTCGCGACGCCCTTGATCCCAAGTATAAATAAGAACCTGTGTTCAATACCGCTCAACGCTGTCCAGAAGGTCGATTTTCCGCCACTCGTCGTCAATTTCTCCTAGCGTACCGCTTCGGGTATGCGTCGTCGTCATTTCCTAGATTGGCGAAAAATCGCCACTTCTGGCCAGCATTTCAGGTATTGAACATAGGTTCTAACTGAGGAGGTATGCCACAAACATGCAAAACGAAAAAGTGTTAGAGCTGACAAACCTCAGGACTCAGTTCATCACAAAGGACAGCACGTCCACTGCGGTTAACGGCGTTTCGTACCATATAAAGCGGGGAGAGGTGCTTGGGCTCGTGGGCGAGTCGGGGTGCGGCAAGAGCGTTACCGCCCTTTCCATAATGCGCCTTTTCAGAGACACGCCCGGTAGGATAACGGGTGGCGCCGTGATGTTTGGCGGGCGCAACATCACCGAAATAAGCGAACGCGAGATGGCCAAGATCCGCGGCAAGGAAATAGCGATGATATTCCAGGAGCCGATGTCCAGCCTAAACCCTACAATGAAGATAGGCAAGCAGTTGACGGAGGTTATACTAAAGCACAGGCACATCAGCGTGCGGGAAGCCAAGGAGCTCGCGCTGGACATGCTGCGCCAGGTAGGCATACCCCGCGCGGAACAGCTTATGAACGAGTTCCCCCATCAGTTGTCGGGGGGGATGAACCAGCGAGTAATGATCGCTATGGGAATGAGCCTTAATCCGTCCGTACTGATCGCGGACGAACCCACGACCGCCCTTGACGTAACCATCCAGGCTCAGATACTTGAGCTCATGAAGTCGATAAACGAAGAGCACGGCATGAGTATACTGCTGATTACCCACGACCTGGGCGTGGTTGCGGAAATGTGCCATCGCGTAGTGGTAATGTACGCCGGAAGGGTAGTTGAAGAGGCAGACGTACACAGCCTGTTCGCGAAGCCGCTGCATCCGTATACGCATGGGCTTATCGACTCCACCCCGGTAATAGGCGCGCGTATTGAACGGCTCAAGTCGATACGCGGGAATGTTCCATCCCTGGACAACATGCCGGAGGGCTGCGTATTCGGCCCACGGTGCGACAGCTTTGAAGATCGCTGCGGCCGGGAAGAACCGCCCGTTTTTCATATCGAGCAGCAAGGCGTCCTGCGCAAGTGCCGGTGCTGGACTGCCGAAAGCCAGAGCGTGGGGAAGGATTAACGATGGAGAAGCTTGTAGAGGTAATCGACATAAAGAAGCACTTCCCCGTGCGAAGCGGCCTTCTGGGAAAGAAGCAGTCTGTAAAAGCGGTGGACGGCGTAAACTTTCACATCGCCAAGGGCGAGGTGCTTAGCCTCGTGGGGGAATCAGGCTGCGGAAAGAGCACGACCGGCCGTCTTGTGGTGCGCCTGCTGCCGCTCACCGGCGGCCGGGTTATATTTGACGGCGCGGACATAACCGACATAAGCGAACCCAACATGCGCCCCAAGCGCAAGGATATGCAGATGATCTTCCAAGATCCTTATTCGTCCCTTAACCCGAGGATGAAGGTGAAAAGGCTGGTGAGCGAGCCCCTTCTTGTACATACGGATATGGACGAAGCGGCACGCCACAAGCGGGTAGAAGAACTGCTTGAGGTCGTAGGGCTGCCGCGGGGCAGTATAAATAAATATCCCCATGAGTTTTCCGGCGGCCAGCGCCAAAGGATTGGCATAGCGCGCGCCATCTCCGTGAATCCTAAGCTGATCGTCGCGGATGAGCCTGTGTCCGCGCTGGATGTGTCGGTACAGTCCCAGGTGCTGAATCTGCTGCAAGACCTGCAGAAAGACTTGGGCCTTACGTATCTGTTTATCTCCCACAACCTCAGCGTCGTCGAGCACATCAGCGACAGGATATGCGTAATGTATCTCGGCAAAATAGCCGAAGTAGCCACGCGCGACCAGCTTTATGAAAATCCCATGCATCCTTACACGAAGGCTCTGCTCTCGGCCGTGCCGATACCCGACCCGTCCAAGAAACGCCGGAGAATCATACTCAAGGGCGACATCCCAAGCCCCGTGAATCCCCCGGCGGGCTGCAACTTCCATACCCGATGCCACGAATGTATGGACGTTTGCAAGCACGAGCCCCCTCAGCCCAAGGACGTCGGCAACGGACATATTGTCGCATGTCACCACCACCTATGTTAAAAAGACCTCCTATCGCAAAATGAAAGCGATGGGAGGTCTTTTATTGGGTTGAAGCTATCCACCTGCGAAGAGGTGTTTATTTACGTTCAGGGTTGTCCGACCGCCCGACAAGGTAATCTATCGAAACGTCAAAGTAATCAGCAAGTCTCTCGATTATGTCAGAATCGGGTTTGCGTTCTCCTCGTTCATAGTATTGGTATGCCCGTAATGATATATTGTTATCTTTTGCAATGTCTTTCTGCATAAGCTTTTTTTCTGTTTTTAGCTGTATCAATCTATCGCTTAAAGTTGGCATCAAAAACACTCCTGAAATTAAAAAAGCTATTGACAAGCACATATGTGCATGATAATATATACTTGACAAGCACAAACGTACACGCAATAATGTACTTGCTTTAGACATAACCCTACCACACCGTCCGCAAAAAGTCAAGGGTGGAAAGGGTGGACAAAGGAGAATGCATATGCAAAATATTTTAGAAAAGCTGTATTTCGCGATGGGCCACCAAAATTCTGAGCTTCACGCTAAAGACCCGGATTATATCGAAAATCTCCAATTGAAAGAAGTCAACTACGAAAAACTGTTGGCCATGTTGAATGAAGAGGAGAAGGACCGGTTTGAAAAATTTCTTATAGCGGATAAGGATTTGAAGGAAGCGGATGATTACAACACATTTTTGTATGCGTTTAAGTTGGGGGCATTGTTGGTGATTGAGATTTTCACGGACAAACACCAAGCAATGGGGGAAAGATAGGTTAAATAAGGCCTCCTATCGTAAAATAAACGCGATAGGAGGCCTTAATATGGGTAAGGTATTATAGACTGGCCGCGGCCACGCTCTGCCCCACGCGCCTGGATTTTTCACTTGGCATATGGATGTTAAAGCTGTATCCGCCGTATTCGTCGGCAATGACCGACTTTGCCGTATCCAAAATAATATTTCCGCCTTCCCCGGACATGACCCTGCCCAGTAGCAGTACATGCTTAAATCTATAAAAATCCCAATAATAAGGCAGTGTGTGACCCAGATAGACGCCTATAGAGCGGTAAATATCCCGAATTACATCACTATTATCGCCATTTTTCAACATTTCTTGAATAATTTTTAACTTCTCTCCGGGGGGCAGGCTTTCGTCAAAAGAGATACCCGCTTTTCCCGCCAGCTTTATTACGCCGTCTTGTGAGAAATACTTAGCTCCGCAGCCGATATCACCCGACCAATCATCCTCCATAGCATCCGGCGACGCGTCCAGGGGGACGAAGGCAAGCTCGTTAAGCCAGCCCTTGATGTTTCCATTTTCGTCTATATATCCGCAGGCCTGGCTTGTGCCCATCGCTATGCCCAAAACATTATTGTCGCCAAACTCAATGGTTCCGGCCAAAGCCGTCACGTCGCCGTCGTTGACCACGGCCAGCGGCACGTCTCCGATCTCTTTTGCGGCGCGGATATAGATGTCCTTGACCTTTTTCTCGAAATCTTCCGGTGAAACTTTCAGAAACAGGGATGCTACCATGGTTCTGTTGTCAATATAAATTCCGGCGGAGCTTACGCCGATGGAATCTACCCGGGGCATTTTAGACGCGGCTTTTCTCAGAGCCTCCACAATGCCGTCGAAATGATAATCGGGATCGGTCATTGTTTTGGGATGCCATACTACTTCCTCACTAAATACAACATCACCGTCGATCACCGCCGAAACCTTGCGGTCACTGCCTCCGGCGTCGAAGCCGATCCGGCAGCCGGCGGTTTTTCCGCCGATAGACTTAGACTGCTCGTTTCCCGGCGGTTTTTCAGACAGCGGCAAGTACAGCGCATCAAAGGGACTTTCATACACTTTCGCCATAAAGCTGCTGTCAAAAGCGCGTTTTCCGGTCGGGGAGTATGTATCCCGTATGTACGCGGCTATGCCTTCGTCTCCGCAGATATAGACCTTAAAACCGCCTCTTGCCCACAACAGATACTTGACCAGCCGTTCAACATAGTACTGATCCGCCTCGGTGTTTGTACCGGTAATGAAAGTATCATATACGGTTCTAAGCCCGCCGTTGCGTTCCACACAAACAGAAACAGGCTTCGTTGCCTGTTTCAGAAACTCACGGTTAAACAGAGCTAAGGGAATGTAACCGGGATCGTAAAGCGGGAGGTTTTTAAATGATATTTTAATGCCTAAAAATTCTATGACAGCCATGTACATTGCTCCTTGCATTAATTTAGCGGCTATGTAAATAAAGATAGCATAATTCCAGGCTTTTGTCAATTCGTACTTCCCATTGCGCCGACGGGTTGGGGTTTTGTCCTATGCAGGAACCGGTATAGAATTGAATGATTCCAGTTTGTTGGTATTGATTTTCGGAGAGAATGGCATTATAATGTATGTTAACAAGTAAGTCGCGAGTGCGATGTACGAAGCGAGTTGGTTATGCATGACGCACAGGAATAATCCAGATGACAGCAAAACAAAGCTGCAGGTTGTGATAGCCGGCGAGGTTGTTGTGCTTACAGGCGAGGAAAGCCCGGAATACATCCAACGCGTGGCGCGCTACATTGATAAAAAGATGCATGAGCTGGGACGGACGAAGAAGGTCGTCTCGTTCAATTCCTTTTCAAAGACCCTCCTTATTGCGATAAATATTGCCGACGACCTGTTCAAGGAGATCGACGCAAACGAGAAGATCAGGCTGGAATATGCCAAGCTCCAAACGGATCACACCTTGATGAGCGACGAGTTCGACCTGCTAAAGAGCTCGGCGCGCGTGGCCAATCAAAAGCTGGAAGAACAGCTAAACGCGAACGCCAGGCTTTACAAAGAGCTCGGCGCGCTAAAGGCGCACGCGGCCGAGTTTGAATCGCAGAAGATCACCCAGAGCGCGGATTACAACGCGCTTATGCAGGAACGCCAAGCCGCTCTGGTCGAGATCGAGGGACTGCAAAAGGCAAACGAAAGCCTTTTCAGGAACAATCAGTCTCTGTCGTCCAAGCTGGAAGAGCTGCAAAAGATCAATCAGTCGCTGAAGGAAGATTTAGCGCGCGCAGGCTCCGAGGTAGAGTCGGCCCGCCGTGAACTTGACGACTACATAGATACCTTTGCCGAAAAGGGCGCTCCTAAAAAGGTTTACAAATTTAAGAAATAGCGGGGCGGACTCGGAGTATAGGAATATGCAGCTCAATCTGCATCACGCGTCGGGGTAAACAGCACGGAATCTTGCGATTCCGCGCACCCCTCCTTTGATGCAGTTTCGCAGTCATATTCCTATATAATGGCCCGGAACACCAGTGTTTCGGGTGATTTTTGAACGCAAAGGATTTTTTGAGAATTGTTTGATATATTAGACGGAGGTGGTATTATGCGAGAGCGACAAACAAGCATTCCCGAGCTGCTGTCCCCGGCGGCCGACATGCAGTGCCTGATCGCGGCTGCCGAGAATGGTTGTGACGCGGTATATATAGGTGGCAAGAATTATTCGGCGCGCCGGGGCGCCACCAACTTTACGCGTGAGGAGCTGCACCGCGCAATCGAGTACTGCCACCTGCGCGGTATCAAAACCTATGTTGCGATAAATACGCTTTACAAACAGGACGAACTGGACGATCTGTACGAGTTCATAGAAGATATATACACCGCCGGGGCAGACGCGTTTATAACGGCGGATTTTGGCGTTTCCAAGCGGATTATAAAGATATTCCGGGATATTGAGATTCACGCGAGCACGCAAATGTCCGTCAGTACGTACGACGGCGCGTCATTCATGCAGACCAACGGCTTTTCGCGGGTGGTTCTGGCGCGCGAAATGCCGCTGGAAGATGTACGCCGGATAACAAGCGGTCTTAAAATTTCCACGGAAATATTTGTGCACGGTTCGCTTTGTTATTCCTACTCAGGTCAGTGCTTCATGTCAAGCATGATAGGCGGGCGAAGCGGAAACCGGGGTCAGTGCGCGCAGCCGTGCCGGCTCAAGTATACCATGGCCAGGGAAGGCAAGCAGCTTGCCGACGGCAACTTGCTCTCGATGCGCGATTTGTGTACTCTCCCGATACTTCGTGAAATAGTGGAGTCCGGCGTGACGTGCCTCAAGATCGAAGGCCGCCAAAAGAGCGCGCAGTATGTAGCGGCAGCCACAAGAGCTTACCGCCACGCGCTGGATGCTATCGCAAAAGGCAAGGACGACGACAAGCACGCGGCCGAGGATAAGGAACGCCTGGCGCGTGTGTTCTGCCGCGGCGGGAAGTTTACCCAGGGGTATCTCAAACCCGGCAGCACATCCGACTTGATGTGCGAGGCGACTCCCAAGCACCTTGGCCCCATAGTCGGCCGAATAACTAAGGCAAGCCGGTCTTCAAAGCCAAACGGCGTCGGAACTTATGTCTTCAATACGACCGAGGAACTGGTTCCCGGCGACGGTATAGAGACATTTGACATATATGGCGAAAGCGTGGGCTCAGCGGTTAATTCCGGCGTGGCGGCCGGAGGCAGTTTCGAGTTCAAGCTGGACGCCGCCGTTGATGTTGGCGCGCCTGTTTACAAATCATACGACAAAGCCGTGATGGACTCGCTTGTCAAAACCTTCAACCGCTCTAAGCGTAAGCTCACTATTTACGCCGACGTATCGGCCAAGCTTGGAGAAAACTTGGTGTTTAGCCTGAGCCTTGGCGATATATGCGTATTTGCCGAAGGCGGGTCAGTCCAGCCTTCCAAGAGCGCTCCGGTATCGCGCGAAGTCATTTTGGAAAAACTGTCTAAGACGGGCGACACTCCGTTTCGTATCGAATTTGTGTATGTGGATATCGACGACGACATATTTGTCCCAGTATCGCAGTTGAACAATCTGCGCCGTATGCTGTGTGAAACTTTCACTGAAGTCTTCCTGAATTCTCATAGGCGTGAGCCGGCTTTCGGCGCTTACGCTTTCTCATACGGCGCAATAGGCGACAACTCTGCTTCACAAGAGGGCCGGACGCCACCGGACAAGCTGCTGACCGTATATACCTACGAAGCCGAGCAATTGGACGCGGCCCTGACAGTGCCAGGAGTAGCAAGGTACTATTGCGAGGCCCGTCCGACCCTGCTCCAGAACCTGGACTCATATACAAGCCGCGCTCACAGCGTCGGCGCGCAGTTTTTTGTAGCGTTGCCGGAAGCCGGCGACGACTCTGCCGTCCGGCGTATTGTCGAACAGGTCGAGGCTTCCGCCGCCGATGGTTACTTAATTACCAATTGGGGGCACTTCACCGCCGTTGGTGAAAGCCCAAAGCTGTGCACTGCCGGATCGTTTTTAAACGCGCTAAATCATGCCACATGGCTGGAGCTGCATGACATGGCCTCCACTGTTACGCTGTCCTCAGAACTCATGCTGGACGAAGCGTATACCTTCGCCGACTCTTCCTGCGAAATAATTGTTCACGGGCATCTCATGTCGTATATTACAAAGATGTGCCCGGTCGGCCGCAGGGACGGACACAGGGTCGGAGACTCCGCAAGCTGCGGCGTTCGGGGCAAGGCTCTCAGTTTTGAGGACAACTACGTTCTTATAGACCGCAAAGGACTAAAACTCCCAGTTTTGCGAAGCTGTGAGCACTGCTACACAATTATACTATACGGCCAGTGCCTGTCTATGCTTGACAGGCTGTCCGACCTTGACCGCCTGCGCGCCGGATACTTGCGCCTTTTGTTTACCACCGAGCCGCCGGATGTCGTAGCGAGCGTTACGGTCGCGTACGCCGGGGCAATGGCGGACAGGCGCGCCGGAAAGCCCGGCCGGCCAAGTTTCGATTCAATAGTCAAACGCCACTATGCCGAAAACTTCACTCACGGAAACTTCGACAGGGGAATAACTTGATAAATTGCGTAGTACTTCGTTTTGTCGGGTTTGCCTTGCAGATCAGGCGTTTTCCAATTTCCTAGGGTGTGTCGTCAATAGTTTTTCGAGAAGATTTTTGAGGCGATTTTTCGTCAATCGAGGAGGTGACGACGCCGCGTACCCGCAGTGGTACGCAAGGAGGAGCCGACGAAGAGTGGCGCAAAATCGGCAAAAATATTCCGAAAAACCTATTGACGACACACCCTAAGAGGTCTAGCATGTTCGATATACTTGTACTGATCTCGCGCTACTTCTTTGTGGCGTATATCTTGATATTTTTGCTGCAGGGCGCGCTGTACATCCGTGCCGAGCGCTCACCTCCGTCCACGCCTGACGAAAGTACACGCAAGCGCAGGCTGACAATCGAGGAGCGCATGTCCGGCGCAGTGAGTTCTCAGCGCGGGTTATTGGTTGCGATGCACGTTCACGCATACTTGATTATCGCAAACATACCCGGCAGCTTTAGCTTTGACGCTCAGATACTTACGATGGGCGCGACCGCGCTTGGTTTTCATTTGGCGGCCATGGTCGCGGTGGACTTGGTTTACAAGAACAGTTGCCGGCTGTTGTGGAACTGTATGCAGTTCCTGCTGGCCGTCGGTCTGATAATGCTGCAAAGACTTGGGACGACTTTCCCCGCGCTGCCGCAGTTGCAGCTTACGTGGTTCGTGGCGGGCTTTGCGGCTGTGCTGGTGATACCGCTTGCGCTTAGGGTAATCCCTCATTCTGAAAAGCTTGAGCTTGCGTACCTTGGCGCGTCGGGCGTACTGCTGTTTATTCCGCTCGTATGGGGAACGGAGGTCTACGGCGCGCGGCGGGTGTGGGAACCGGTCGAGGGCGTCAGCTTCCAGCCTTCAGAGCTGGTCAAGTTCCTGTTCGTATTCTATCTCGCCTCGGCGCTGCGTACGCGCAAGGGAATCCGCGGGCTTGTAGCGCCGGGAGCGGCGGCGGCGGCGATGGTGCTTCTGCTTGTGCTGGCGGTTGACCTGGGCGGCGCTCTGATCTTTTTCATGACGTTTATGATAATGCTGTACATTTCGACGGGCAACGTGCTGCTGGTGGGCAGCGGCCTGGCGGCCGTGTCGGCGGCGTCGGTCGCGGCATACCAGCTTTTCGCGCACTTACGGCGAAGAGTTGTGGCATGGCTCGACCCATTCGCTCACATTGACAACGAGGGCTTCCAGATCGTCCACGCGCTGTTTGCCATAGGTACGTTCGGGTTGTTGGGCTCGGGACTTACACGCGGAGCGCCCGAGCGCATACCCGTGGTCGTCAGCGACTTCATATTCGCCGCCATAGCCGAGGAATTCGGCGCGATCTTCGCAATTGGCCTGATCGGAATATACATCCTGGTATTTTACCGCGGATGTCACATCGCTCTGAGGTGTGCAAAGCCGTACTACGCGCTTCTGGCCGCCGGATTCACGGGACTGCTGGCATTCCAGACATTCATGATTTTGGGCGGCGTCACGCGCCTTATACCGCTTACCGGAGTCACCCTGCCGTTTGTGAGCTACGGAGGGTCGTCAATCGTGGTCAGCGTCATGATGATCGGGATACTTCAATGGGTATACCTGTACAATCGAGCCAATTAAGAACCTGTGTTCAATACCCGAAATGCTGGCTGGAAGAGGCAGTTTTTCGCCAATCTAGGAAGTGACGACGACGCGTGGCGGAAAACTGACCTTCTAGACAGAGTTGAGCGGTATTGAACACAGGTTCTAAGTACATGATCCAGGCGGGAGGGACGCGTGTGGACGACGAAAAGAAATTCACAGATACGGTTAACCACGCGCTCAAGATGCGCGCCAACATACGCCATGTGTTCTGGCTGTACTTTGTGATGTTTGCGATGCTGGTCGGCAATATTGCACATTTTGTGCTGATAGAGGCCGGGGCGGTCGTGGTTAACCCGTTCAACCACCGTGTTACCGGCGATTCGGATGCTCTGCGCGGGGACATATTGGATAGCGGCGGCAGCCTCCTGGCTTTTACCGAACCGACTGAGGAGCGGGTCTACACGCTTGACCGCGACTTCGTACACATCATAGGTTACGACGGTTTTGGGCGTTCCGGGGTCGAGTCGCGTCATAACCTTGCGCTGACGACTATTTCGTGGGAAATCAGCCAAAGGGCGAATTATTTGCTGACGGGCCGCCCACCGCGCGGCAACAGCGTCGTACTGACAGCCGACTACCGGCTTCAGCGGCTTGCCGTGTCCGAGCTGAACCGAAGCCGCGGCGCCGTCGTTGTAATGGAGCCGTCTACCGGCAAGGTATTGGCCATGGCTTCATATCCCGACTTTGACCCGAACACCCTGGCCGCCGACTGGAGCGCGCTTATCGCCGACGATCAAAATTCTCCGCTGCTCAACCGCGCGGCGCAGGGGCTGTATCCTCCGGGGTCGGTATTCAAGATACTGACAGCGGCGGCGGCGTACCATCATATGGAAGGCTACGCCGATTTTACGCACGAGTGTACCGGAGAAGCCTTCTTCGACGGCATAAGAATACAGTGTTACAACGCAACCGCCCACGGTACGGTCGATCTGGCGCGAGCCTTTGCCGTGTCGTGCAACACATACTTCGCAACCGTAGCGATGGAAATGGGCCCTGAAAGCCTGGCTGAAATCGCCGAACGCACCTGGTTTAACACCGGCCTGGACTTTGAACTGGCCTCCGTTTCGTCTTCATTTGTGATGGACGGCTTAGCTCATACAGGCGAAATCATTCAGACGTCAATAGGGCAGGGCCGCACACTGGTCACGCCGCTGCACATGGCCATGATAACGTCGGCGGTAGCCAACGGCGGCATAATGATGCAGCCATACGTAGTTGACCACGCCCTGACAAGTATCGGCCGCGTGACCGGCAAGAACATGCCGCGCGCCTTGGGTCGCGCGTTCGATATAAGCGAGGCCGCGCTCCTTACCGACATAATGGTGGAGGCCGTGGAAAACGGCAGTGCTTGGCCGGCGCGTATCGACGGCGTTTCCGTGGCGGCCAAAACCGGTACGGCTCAGAATGCCGCCGGCGACGATCACGGATGGTTCGTAGCCTTCGCCCCCGCCGAAAATCCTCAGGTCGCCGTTGCCATAGTGCTGGAACACTCCGGCGGCCCCAGGCGCGCCATGCAAATGACGCGGAACATCATTCAGCACGTATTGAACACAAACTGATTACGTACTTCTCTGGAAAGGAGTGCTGCCGTTATAGCTACAGACACCTACTTGCGCGCGATTGGCATAAGCCGGACCGACATAAACGCGCTGATGGCAATTGTGCGGGAAACGCCCGACAACTACTATGCGCAGTCGCGCGACAGCGAAAGAATATATGTGGAGTTTGACAAGGTCTTCGGCAAAGGCTTTGGAGTTAGGCTTCGCTACGCACTAAACGGCAGTGAGGAGCTGATCGGATACGAATATCAGCCTTACTATTCCGGCGACACTTCAAAGGGCTATGTAAATATCGAGATACAGAGCATGGACGGAGAGCATGTCGTAATCGCGGAGGACTTCGACAACGGAAACGAACTGGTATTCAGCCTTCAAAATCCGCTGGAATACGCCGACGGAGTCAGCGTGCTGGACAGAGCTACAATCAAGCTTGCGGGCCTGTCCTGCGACGCCACTATAATACTGCCGGTCGTAAAGGACGATCTCAGCGAGGAGATGCGCCGCGAGGAAGAACTCGAACGCCGCGAGCAATTGCTCAAGGCTCGCCAAGGCGACACCGAAGCTATCGAGAGCCTTGAGATGGCCGAAGAGGAGACGAGCAGCATTATTCAGGAGCGCCTGGCGCACGAGGACTTCCTTACCGTGGTCGAAGGCTTTTTTATGCCCGCGGAAGACGACGATACTCAGTACTGTATCCTTGGCGACATAACCGATGTGACAGAGCGCACAAACACGCTTACCGGCGAACGTCTCTACATTCTTTCTCTGAACGTAACGGGTTCGCCCATCGACATATGCGTCAACGCCGACGATGTGGCCGGTATGCCCAGCGTCGGTATGCGATTCCTTGGTACGTGCTGGCTGCAAGGCAGTCTTGAAACTGCGGTATAGTAGCGACAACGTTCGGCATAATTTATGCAGCAGGAGGAATATATGCTCAAAGAAATATTATCAAGAAGAAGCGTCAGAAAGTATATTGATAAGCCTGTAGATGATGAAAAAATAATGCAGTTGCTTGAAAGCGCCAGGTTAGCCCCTTCGGGAAGCAATACTCAGCCGTGGAACTTTATCATTGTCAAATCTGAAACCACAAAGGAAAAGATAGCCGAAATCGATGGGAATCAAATTTGGATGAAAAGCGCGCCTGTTTTCATTGTGTGCGTAGCTGATATTCGCTGTCGAATTAAGGGTGAAGCGGCGATTTTGTTAGATGAGGAAAGCGGTTTAGTCGAGCTTAAACAAATCATCCGTGATACGGCTGTTGCCATAGAGCATATTCTTTTAGAAGCGGAGAGCATAGGGCTGTCAAGCTGTTGGACAGCGTGGTTTGTTCAGGGCGATATAAGGCCAATTTTAGAGATTCCGAGCGATAAGTATGTTGTCGGTGTTATAACGATAGGTTATTCTGATGGGCAGGGAAAGGCTGCTCCCAGAAGGCCGCTTGAAAGCATGGTACGGTTTGAAAAGTGGTAAAGTTGACACGGAGGTACGACATGTATAAACAGACCAGTAACATGATAAAGGTCGCCAAGGGCGACGTCCCGGCCGATCTGGTGCTTAGAAACGCGCGAATCGTCAATGTGTTTACAGGCGAGGTAGTGGATGGAGATATCGCCATTGCGGGAGGCTTTATAGCCGGCGTCGGTAAGGGGTATTCGGGTGTGCAGGAGGTTGATCTTGGCGGATATGTCGCCGCGCCTGGCCTCATTGACGCTCACGTGCATATCGAGTCGTCGATGCTCAGTCCGCTGCAGTTTTCGCGGGCGATTTCGGCGCACGGCGTTACGACGGTGGTGGCAGACCCTCACGAACTGGCCAACGTGATGGGGCTCGAGGGCATAAATTACATAATCAGTTCTATCCGGCGCGGTTCGCCTGTAGATATATTCATAATGCTGCCGACGTGCGTGCCGGCTACTCGGTTCGAGACGTCCGGCGCGGAACTTAACGCCGCGACATACCGCGAGATAATCAATGAACCGGAGATACTCGGCCTTGGTGAGATGATGAACTATCCGGGCGTAGTGGCAACCGACGACGAGATTCTGTCCATGATCGAGCTGGCAGCCCCGCGCGGCTTTATGATTGACGGTCACGCTCCGCACCTGACCGGCAAGGATCTGACGGCCTATATAGCAGCGGGAATACGTACGGATCACGAGTGCGAAACCGTGGAAGAACTGCGCGAGCGCGTGTCCCAGGGCATGTATGTGCTGCTGCGCGAAGGCTCGGCGGCCAAGAATGTGGCAAGCCTGGTAAAGGGTGTAACAGACGCCAACATCCATCGCCTGATGTTCTGCACGGACGACCGCCATCCCGAGGATATCCTGCACAACGGCAGCATCGACAATAATATACGCGTGGCCGCGGCAAACGGCCTGAGTCCCGTTACGGCAATCACCATGGCGACGCTATGCCCGGCACAGGCGTATGACCTGAAATGGCGCGGCGCGGTTGCGCCGGGATACATTGCCGACATCGCTGTTTTCGACAACTTGCAAGACCTTAACGTAGTCCAAACATATAAGAACGGCGTGTTAACTGCCAGGGGCGGAGAGTGTCTGCGTGATTTCTACGAAAAACCAAACACCCCTGGCAACAGCGTTCACCTGGCGCCTATATCCGCCGAAGACATAGCGCTTCCGCCGTCATATGCCACAGGACAGGCCGTAAGCGTGATAGGCGTCAAGCCCGACAGCATCCTGACCAGGCACGTGCGCGTTCCCGCCGGGCAGTTACAGGTAGAAGACGGCATGGTGACGCATCCCGCGGACGTGCTCAAGCTGGTCGTTGTCGAACGCCACTACGCCAGCGGCAATGTGGGCGTCGGACTGGCCGCAGGCTTTGGCATAAAGGGCGGTGCAATAGCCTCTACCGTGGCTCATGACTCTCATAACATAATTTGCGTCGGCGACAACGACGCCGACATACTTGCCGCCATTGCCGAGCTGGAGCGTGTGCACGGCGGCGTGACCGTCGTGCGAAACGGCAAAGCCGTCCACACGCTCGCGCTTCCAGTGGCAGGACTGATGTCGCCCCAAACCCTTGAGAGCGTGGCCGCCGATATGCAGCGCCTTAAAGAAATTGCCCGCGAAATGGGCGCGGCCGCTGGGCAAAATCCGTTTATGGCGCTCTCGTTCCTGGCCCTGCCCGTTATCCCGGAACTGCGCCTGACCGACCGCGGACTATTCGATGTGCAGCGCTTCGCGTTCGCGGAATTATAATTCCCTGGTATGAAATGCCTTGTAAAGATTATGTCAGATATAGTGGAGTTGAAAAATATGCTAAAATCAGATTTAATTTTAACAGATCAATATTCGACCAGGGCTGATATTGTCTTAGAACGCAATGATGCGGTTGAGTTTACAAAAAAACTTCGTGACGAGTCCGTTCATCTCATTGTTACTTCTCCTCCGTATAATATTGGGAAGTCCTATGAAGCGAGGGTATCTATTCATGATTACTTAGATACACAAGCCGGATTAATCAAAGAGCTTGCTCGTGTACTGCACTCAAACGGAAGCATTTGCTGGCAGGTTGGAAACTATATAGAAAAGTCGGAGGTTTTTCCTCTTGACATATATTATTACCCTATTTTTAAGGATGCCGGGCTGAAACTTCGTAATCGAGTCGTCTGGCATTTCGGACATGGCCTCCATGCGAACAAAAGATTTTCGGGACGATATGAAACTTTGTTATGGTTTACCAAGACTGACGATTATGTATTTAATCTTGATGATGTTCGAGTTCCGTCAAAATACCCCAGCAAGCGCCATTTTAAAGGCGATAAAAAAGGCGAATTGTCAGGAAATCCGCTAGGTAAGAATCCATCGGACTTCTAGGGCCGTATTCAAGAAGACTTTGATAGCGGGCTATGGGAGATTCCGAATGTGAAGTCCAACCATGTGGAAAAAACCGAGCACCCCTGCCAATTCCCCGTGGAGCTGGTTGAGAGGTGTGTTCTGGCCCTGACCAACAGGGGTGATACTGTATTTGATCCGTACGCCGGAGCTGCTTCTTCTTTATTAGCTGCGGTAAAGCACGGACGTAAAGCATTAGGAGTTGATAAATCCGAAGAATACATTAAAATCGGCAAAGATCGTTTGCAACGGCTACTGCAAGGCATACTGGAAACAAGGCCCATCGGAAAACCCGTGCATGAACCCACAGGAAGCGAAAAAATAACTCAAGTGCCGGTTGAATGGTTACAGCTCGAAAGGAGCGTATACAAATGAAAATAGTATACGAGCATTCGCATTTGAATGGAAAAGAATTCTTGCAAGTACGGCGTCCGGCGGAGTTGCAAGAAATAATTGATGTTATTACGAGCATTAACGGAGATGTGTGGAAGAAATCAAGTGAAGAATCAAAAAATAAAAGGGCGATAAAAAATGGACAACCTTTTGCTAAAGTATACGACCAGAAAAGCATAAACCGGCAATTCAAGGAATCTTTCAGAACACATGGCTGGAGCAGAAAATTGCATAAATACTTTGCTACGCCTGATGAACGTGTGGCGCGTGAGATTATGGGCTTGCCGCCAGGTCAAGCAAAAGAAATAATAGAATCATATCAATTAACACCATACAGACGAAGCAACGAAACAGACTTTATGAAAAATGGGATAGCTATTGAGGTGCAGCTTGGCAAATATTCTTTTGTCGCCTATGACTTTTTTGTAAAGCATATGGCCTTTTTTATATCTGGAGATATATAGTTAACTCCCTCTGAAACAGTAACAAATAACTAGTCTTTTTTCCGCAAATCGTCGTCATCTCCTTCTAGCGAACCACTGCGGGTTCGCGTCGTCGTCGATTCCTAGCTTTGCGAAAAAAATCCTGCGTTCTTTGCTACTGTTTCAGAGGGAATTAACTATAGATGTAGGCGTTGAAATAATACCGACTGACAAGATGCTAAAATACATGGACAGCGGACCGGCGAACTATGAAGGTGAAATATTCAATCTTTACAGGCAAGGAAGAAGCACGCCTGCGGTTCCCTTGTGGGTTCTAGGAATTGAGCCCTGATTATACCTGTTGTAAGCCTCTTGTCGATACGTCTTAAAAACGGGCTATAATTTTCTATTGTAAATAGGGTTCGCTTTCGGTATAATATACTTAGGAGAGTATTATCGCAGATGTGATTGAAGAGATGTGATTGCCATGAAAAAAGTTATAATAGCGCTTGTTGTGCTGGTAATTCTTGCGGGGTCGGGCCTTGGGGTTGCGGTCTTGTTTGTTATACGCGGCGATTATGGGAACGGTGAACCTGTGCTTGCGGCAAATCAAGTTCCTGTCTATCGGTTGGGCGCGGCTGAGCAGATATCTATGGAACTGCTTGCCAATCCTCCCGAGTCGCCTCAGCGCGGCATGTACCAAGTGTTTGTGGCGGGGCTGCTCCTGGGTGAGTTCGAGACGATAGTTCAGGCGCACGACGCGGCCAGCAGTTTCGACAACGTGTTCATCAGGCAGGTCGGGAGTCATAGTGCTGTGTGGGATAATTACCCGCCTTTTTTCGTATTTTTTGATGAGACTACATATGATGAGTTTTTAGACTTTGGTGAAGCTGTGGCATACGCGCGCCGGAGTCCTGTTTCGTATATCTATCATAGGCGGGATCAGTCGCGGATATGGTCGCACGAGGAGGCGCGCGGACTGCCGGAGTCGCATATGATATATGGTGTGCCGCAGATATACCAGCTGCCTGCGCTGCCGCGGGGGTGTGAAGTTACGTCTCTGGCAATGATATTGAATTTCCGCGGGATATATGTCGACAAGATGCAGCTTGCCGACGAGGTTCGCCGTGATCCGACACAGGGAGGTATTGTTAACGGGCGCGTGTACATGGGCGACCCAAACTATGGCTTTATCGGTAACATGCACGATATTACCGAATTTGGATACGGCGTGTACCACCGCCCCATATTTGATCTGTTGCGCAGCTATTACCCAAACCAGGCCGTAGACCTGACGGGTGCGGAGTTTGACGACTTGCTGCAGTTTGTTGCGCGTGATATACCCGTATGGATCGTTACAAATACTAGATTCCATTACTTACCTTCATATCAATTTTTTACGGCGCACACTCCCGGTGGAGAGAGAAGCGCGACTTGGCGGATGCATGCCGTGGTCATCACGGGTTACGATCAGTCGCATATATTTTTCAACGATCCGCTTGGTAACGCAACATTCGCCCCGCGTTCGTCGTTTGAGGCCGCGTGGGTACAGATGGGAAGCCAGGCCGTCGCGCTGTCCAGATAGAGTATAGGGCATGTTGACACTGATGTCCCGCACGTCTTTGCGGTTGGGATTTCCACCATGCGGTGTCCCATCTTCACTTGTATGACTTTGGGCACACGGCGTCACCGGCTTCTTGCCTGTTGAAAACCCGCGTCGCAAATCCACACGGTTCATTAGTGTCAACACGCCCTAGAACCTGTTCTTATTAGCAAGGAGATACTATGCCAAAATATTCACCTCGCCGCGCAAACAACTTCATGCTTCTGAGTATACTGCTCGGTAACGTGCTGGTATCCCTGATATACTTTACAGCGGGCTACATACTACAAATATCCGGCGAGGCCGGCGTGGCACTGGTAAGCCTGATTTTGCAGCCCGGCGTTGCTATCATAATCGGGCAGCTTAGTGTGACTATTATACCGTTCTTTGTTTATCTGCTGGTGACGGGCCAGCGTATAGCGGATGTGCTGCCGCTCAAGCCGATTGGCCCGCTCAACCTGTTCCTCATAGCGTTGATTACGGTCACACTTATGCCGCTCGCCACATTACTTAATATAATTACTATGTTCTTCATGGGCATTGACAACAATGTCGCAGAGATCGTCGGCGAGATAAGCCAGACAAACTTCGGTCTCGCGTTCATAATTATTGCCATTATGCCGTCAATATTTGAAGAAATTGCCTTGCGCGGCGTAGTCCTCAGCAACTACCGAAACGTCGATATTCACAAGGCCGCCTTGGTAAACGGTCTCTTCTTCGGCATATTCCATCTCAATCCGATCCAGTTTCTGTACGCCTTCCTGCTTGGCTATGTCTTCGCGTTGATGGTGTTCTATACTAAGAGCATCTATTCCGCGATATTCGCTCACTTTGTGTTCAACGGCACGCAGATACTGCTTGTGCGTTTCGCGCAGCAATATCTGCAGCATCAGGCGGCCCAGGGGGAAGTTATCCCCATGCCTGATGTGATGTCGCCTGAAATGCTCATCACATCAATGATCTCATATGCGATCGTTGCCGCGATCTTCACGCCTGTAGCCGTAATATTGTTCAAGTCGTTCAGGAGTATAAACCGCAAGAACTTCCTCAAGGAGGAATTCGAGACGCGACCTCTGGAAACGGGAGGAGCCAATGACCATGGCGGACTTGCGGTTTCGACCTGCGGGACAGGCGGATTCGATTCCGCTGACTTTGATACGGCGCACGTAAAGCTGCCCGATGCCGACCCAAGCACACAAGACGGGTTCCAAGGCGATCAGCGCATAATAACGGCGGGCTTCGTGCTTACTATAGTCCTTTACATCGTATTTGTAATTATTGTTGTAACGTCATAGGCCGGATGTATCGCGGTTCCGTATGAAAATCGGCCTCTAGCTATGCTGGAATTGATTCAAAGCCGTAAATTCCACACTCGCTTTCGGCCGTTTTCGGATCGGAGCTGCTGTATTGGTTGAATACAGGTTCTGAAGATATTAGGAGGGGATGACATGAATTTAGCAATTGTCGGTGCGACGGGGGTTGTTGGCCGAGAGTTCATCAAGATTATCGAGCAGAGGGACTTTGTTTATGACAGTCTTCGCTTATTTTCATCGGCTCGCTCGGCCGGTAGCAGTATGACGGTAAAGGGCAAGGATTACATCGTCGAAGAGTTGACCGAAGATTCGGGCGCGGAAATTGATATCGCGCTGTTTTCAGCCGGAGGCGGTACATCGAAACGCTTCGCGCCGATTTTCGCCGACAAGGGCGCGTTGGTCATAGACAACAGCTCTGCCTGGCGCATGGAGCCGGACGTGCCGCTGGTCGTACCGGAGGTCAACCCGGCGGACGCCGTACTCCACAAAGGCATTATCGCGAACCCAAACTGCTCTACGATACAGGCTGTTGTGGCACTCAAGCCTCTTCAAGACTCCTACGGCCTCAAGCGGGTGGTATACTCCACATACCAGTCGGTTTCGGGCGCGGGCGCGGCAGGCATACGTGACCTGGAGCAGGGAATACTCGGCAATTCTCCCACCAACTTCAAGTATCCGATTGCGGGCAACCTTATTCCGCAAATAGATTCCTTTCTTGAGAACGGCTATACAAAGGAGGAGGTCAAGATGGTCAATGAAACCCGTAAAATCATGGGCTTGCCCAACTTGCGCGTGACTGCCACAACCGTACGCGTCCCAGTGGTCAGCGCGCACAGCATTTCCATCAATGTCGAACTAGAACGTACATTCGATCTGCCTGACGTATTCAGAGCGCTGCGCGAGGCCAAAGGCATTATCGTACAAGACGACCCTTCCGCCGGCGTATATCCCATGCCGATAACGGCCGCCGGACGCGACGAGGTCTTTGTGGGCCGGATCCGCCGCGACGAAAGCGTTGAAAACGGGCTGAACATCTGGTGCGTGGCCGACAATATCCGAAAGGGTGCGGCCCTAAACGCGGTTCAGATAGCCGAATTGATTAAGAACCAGCGGTCAATAACACTCAACGCTGTCTAGAAGGCCGAACTCCACCCCACGAAGCCAGAAGCGGGCTTCGTGGGGACGGTGAATTGTCAAGTCAAGAGCAACAGTTCAGCAGGAGTTTTAAAACCAAGCGATTTTCTGGGACGATTATTAAGCAGAGACATGATCTGCGAAATACGTTCAGAGG
>WRAW01000009.1 GCA_009780015.1 Defluviitaleaceae bacterium
ATCTTGCCTGTTCTCAATTTGATTTGGATAGAAGCAGTATTACTATTTGTGAAGTTGCCGATACCAAGTCTAACACCAATCTTGATAAAGTAGACATTCTTGTATATGAAGACGAGGGCAAGAGCGGCTTCTACGCTGACAGACCTCTGTATAAAAAGATGTTGAAAGACATTGAGAGCAACAAAATAAAAGCGGTAATCTGTTACAAGATTGACCGCATTTCTCGTCGAACTGTTGACTTGCTTAATCTTATTCAACAAATGGATCAACGCAATATCGCCTTTGTTTCCATCAGTGACAAAGAGCTTGACACCAGCACCCGAACAGGCAAGATAATGATATCCATGCTTTCTGCCATTGCCGAGTTTGAGCGAGACATTATCGCTGAACGCATTACCGATAACATGTATGAGCTTGCCAAAGAAGGGCGTTGGCTTGGAGGCAAATGCCCTCTTGGGTATTACTCAAAAAAAGAAAGGCTCGAAGTGGGTGGCAAGAAAACTACAATCAACCATCTTGAGCCTGTACCAGAAGAACAACGTGCCGTTAGACGAATTTTTGAGATATTCTCACAAATCAGCTCCTTGACAGGCACAGCTGCCCAAATCAATAAAGAAGGCTTCAAAACAAATAACAATAACGATTTCTCTAACATTGCCGTGAAGAATATCTTGCAAAATCCTGTCTATGCCATTGCAGATAAGGATATGCAGAGCTACTTCACTTCTTTTGATGTGCCTATATGGGCAGATGATGCCGCCTTTAACGGCGTAAATGGCATCATGGCATACAACAAAACCGAACAGTACAAAGATATAGGCGCAGACTCAACCGCCCTAGACCCACAATATACACAGAGGTCGTTGCGCCGTGACATTAAGGAATGGATCGTTTCTGTAGGCAAACATAAGGGCTTAATTACTGGAGTTGAATGGATCAAAACCCAAAGCATCATTGCGCAAATCGCCACCGACAAATCTGCAAGACCGAAAGAAGTTTCTAAAGCACTGCTGTCTGGGCTAGTTAGGTGCGTCGAGTGTGGCAGTCGCATGTTTGTGCGTGCAGAAAGTGGACGGTATAACCCAGATGGGTCTGTTCGGTTTGGCTACAGATGTGATGTGAAATATCGTAAAAAAGGTGGCTGCGAAAATTCGCCTAACATAAAGGGATACGAACTGGACAATTTCGTTATCGAGCAAATATGCAACATGAGTACAGGTGAAAACGCTTTTTATGAAGAACTACTCAACACAAAAAGCACCCTTCAGTTAAAATCGAAAGAAGCAGCCGAAGAAGAACTTGCAATAAAAAAGCGCCTCGCCCAAATAGAGCAAGACATCCAAAGTCAAATATCAAACCTACGTACTGCACCGGAAGTCGTTAAGTTGTCCATATACGCAGACATCGAAGCCTTAACCAAAGAACAAGACGACAAACGAATTCGCCTTGATTCAATTTTGGAAGATGAACGAAACCAAGATAGCCAGATAGCTGATATTGAAAAAGCAAAGCAGACCATAATGGATTTTCCAAGGCTTGTTAATCTAGTTGACCACGCAGGCAAACTACAACTGCTTAAACGGATAATAGAGTGTATAATCGTCAAAGGCGATATTGTACACATTTTCTTGAAAGGCACAGAAACAGACATAAATTTTCTGAAGGAACAAGAAAGGAGTGTTGTGCATCACACTGAGGCAGATAGCATTTGCAATAAGCATTGTAGCGTCAGTCGTTGCTGAACTGACTATCGACCTTGTTAAGAAGTTACGCAAGGAGAAACTCCGCCCCCGTAGCAAGGACTAGCGGTGTTTCTCCAACTGAAACATTTGCGACGCCGGTCGCCCTCCGGGCGGCTCACGCACGGCTGACGGAGAGCCCTTGGAAGCTCTCCTTCAGTTTATTATACTGTAATTATACGCTATATATGCGCAATTGTCAACATTGGCTTTAAGGCTGACTTGCTTTAAGCTTCGCTATCTCTTGTTCAACAGAGTCAATATCCTCCTTGCTGCACATTGCTCTGACAGCCGCTTCAGCTTCTCCAAGAGTCGAAGCACGCTTAATGCTGAACAGTACGGCTCTTAAAATTGCTTCCGTTTCTTTTGCCACAGCTTCTCACCTCCACAATAGTAAGTTACTTGACTATGTTACGCCAATCAAGGTCTCCTCGATCCATTGCCAGCAGCAGCATTTCGGCGGTGGCAAGGTTTGAGGCCAGCGGTATGTTGTGGATGTCGCACAGGCGCAGAAGGCTGTTGATGTCGGGCTCGTAGCTCTTGGGCTCCAGCGGGTCGCGCAGAAAGATCACCAAGTCTATGTCGTTGTGCGCGATGTGCGCTCCAAGCTGGTGTTCCCCGCCAAGCTGGCCGGCAAGATACTTTTGCACGGGAAGACTGGCCGCCTTTTCGACTATCTGTCCGGTTGTGCCGGTTGCGTACAAAGTATGCTTGTTCAGAATGTACCTATACGCAATGCATAAATTCTCCATAAGAATCTTCTTGTTGTCGTGGGCAATCAGGGCTATATTCACGGCTTCATCTCCTCTACTCGAATGTCTCGAACATTGACTTGCTCTTGCTCATCTGCACATTTACAACCAGCCCCACCGCGATCATGCTTGTCCACAGCGACGAGCCTCCGTAGCTTAGAAACGGGAACGGTACGCCGGTGTTGGGCAGCAATTCCGTAACGACCCCTACATTTATGAATGACTGGAACGCCAGCTTCATCGCGACGCCTGTAGCGATAAGCCGCCCAAGCATATCGGGCGCGGTCGCCGCGACAAACATGCACTTTCCTACTATGAAGAGCATAACCAGCAGCACGCCCATTAAACCCAGGAATCCAAACTCTTCGCCGATCACCGATATTATGAAGTCGGTCTCAGCGGCCGGAAGACGGGCGGCCTGGGTTATCGTGCCTTGGTGCAGCCCCTTTCCCATAAGCTGCCCCGACCCAATTGCGGCGATAGAGCGCTCTATTTGAAACCTTGCGTCAGTGTCGGCGGCTTCCGGGTTGAGAATCGTCTCGACACGCCCTATCTGGTATTCGTGGAAAATATGCGTGACCAGTATAGGGTCGTCGCTGGTAAAGTCGTTGGCCAGGAACACAAGCATGGGGGCAACCAGCACCATCGAAATTAATATATTTTTGCCGCCCACATTCCCCGCGAACAGCACGGCAAGCGTAATCAGCAGCAGCAACAGCGAAGCCGAAAGCGACGGCTGTATCATTACCAGCCCTACGGGAAGGGCTATCGAGGCGCCGAGAAACGCCAGCATCCGAAAGTTATTGATCCCCGCGCCGTGCTTGTCTATCATCTTCGCCAGGAATATTATCATGAGCACCTTTGCGAACTCCGACGGCTGCATACTTACACTGAAATCTCCAATACGGATAATTATCCAGCGGAATATCGGCTCATCCGGCGTAATCAGGTATCCATAAAGAAGCGTAGCCGCAAGAAGCCCCACACACACGACATATATTGCCACATAAAATCTGGCGATAAAGTGATAGTCGATAAACGCCGCAAGGAAGAAGAATATTAGCCCCAGCGGTATAAGTATCATCTGCTGGTCAAACTGAGGCGACGGCATTATGTTCGCGCGCGTTGCGCTGCCGATCATCATAAGGCCGAAGGCCATCAGCGCGACAATCGCAATCAGCAGCATATAATCGAATGACGACAATTGACGCCGTATCATTTCACCACCCCTTATGAGTGTCTATCGCGTTTAAGGCTTAAAATTGGGATGTTCGCAACCAGCATCGGCACGTTTACGCCGCCGTCGTTAGTGGCCTGGGATATCTGTATGTCCAGCTCGGCCTCGTCGATCTCCATGTAATTGGTTATTACCTTTATGATGTCGGTCTTGAGTATCTCCAGCAGTTGGGTGGACACGTTCGCGCGGTCGTGGATCAAGACCAGCTTGAGCCTGTCCTTCGCGACGTCCTTGGAGGAAGACTTCTTAGAAAACAGCTTGAAAATATCCATGACACCCTCCTATTTCTTCTTGAACATCTTCATGATCGAGGATATAAAGCCCGATTGCTCCTCCAGGTCGATCATGGGAACGTCTTCGCCCATCAGCCGGCGGGTTATGTTGCGGAACGCCGCCCCCGCGCGGGATGTTTCGTCCAGCACGGCGGGCTCCCCCTTGTTGGAAGATACGACAATGCTCTCGTCGTCCGGCACTATGCCAAGCACGTCTATAGCCAGGATGTCCGTGACATCGTCCAGGGTCATCATGTCGCCGCGCTTTACCATGTCAGGGCGGATGCGGTTGAGTATCAGCAGAGGATTTCTGAGCTCGGAGGCTTCCAGCAGGCCGATGATGCGGTCGGCGTCGCGCACGGCCGAGACTTCCGGCGTCGTCACGACTATCGCGCGGTCGGCGCCGGCTATTGCGTTCTTGAAGCCCTGCTCAATGCCCGCCGGGCAGTCTATTATAACGTAGTCGAAATCTTCCTTGAGCTGTTCGCAGAGCTTCTGCATTTGCTCGGGACTGATGGCGTTCTTGTCCCTTGTCTGGGCCGCCGGAAGAAGGCACAGGTTTTCGTTGCGTTTATCCCTTATCAGCGCCTGCTTCAGACGGCAGTTTCCCTCTATGACATCTATTATATCGTATACTATGCGGTTCTCCAGCCCCATTATCACGTCAAGGTTGCGAAGCCCTATGTCCGCGTCTACCATTACGACCCTCTTACCTTGTGCAGCAATACCCGTGCCAAGATTAGCGGAAGTGGTCGTCTTACCCACACCGCCCTTCCCGGATGTTATTACGATGATTTCACTCATTCAAAATCCTCCCGTAGACGTGGCCGACACGCCTGTTTCATGACAGTTGCTGTATATTGCAAAGATTTAATCATCTACTAACGGTGCAATGTATATCTGACCGTCACTGATAAACGCGTATTGCGGCGCGCCGCCCCATGTGTCCTTGGCGTCGTTGGGCATGTACGTAATCTTGTCGGCTATACGAAGCTGTGACGGAGTCAGGCTAAGGGCGCAGATGAAGCATCTGTCGTTGCCCATACATCCCGCGTGTACAAGCCCCTTGAGGCTGCCCAGCACAATTACGTTGCCTTCGGCCAATATTTCCGCGCCGGGGTTTACGTCGCCCAAAACTACCACAGAACCCCGAAATCGTATGATTTGCCCCGAGCGCAGGCTGCCATGCTGGAACTTGGTATTGTGTTCGGATATGTCAAACGGCTTATTGCCGCCTGCTTTCGGTGGAAGCTTGGCGCTCAGGTCGACAAGCGGGCCTACTATGGGGCGTTTTGCCTCGGGAGCTTTCACTTGATAACCCGCGGACGGACTGCTTTCCTGCCCGGAGGCTTGCTGGACGGCGTCCCCGGGGAAGGCAACGACGTTCGCGGCTTCCTCCGACGGTTTCTTGGCGTCCTCGCGCAATATAAATGTTATGTCAAGGTTCGAGTTTTCGGCCAGTATGTCCAGAAGCTCATTCTCTTGCTCTTCCGTAAGTATGCGCCCCACGAATGATATGGCCGAGCTGGCTCCGCCGAAGAATCGGCTGGCCTCTCCGACCTTGCTCAGAAGAACGCTTTTCAGTTGTTCAAAGTCGGCGTCGGGGTCAAGTATCACCAGGATCGCGTCCCGACCGCGTTTAAACATTACGATGTTCTTATTCAAGGTCGTCCTCCAGTTTGACAGCAGGCTTTGCCCACTCATTCATATACCAGACCTCTTCGGAAATTGCCGCAAAACCGGCATTGCCCAATTCCCGGAGAGGTTTATTATTAAATATTTGATTACGGCGTTAAAGCCCGCATAACTGATTGTCTCTCCGGCTCGACTTCCATATCGAAGAAAGCGCCGATTACGTCGCGTCCAACCTGTGTTGCGGGTGAGCGCGTAGTGGAAGTGTCACTGAACGGAATAATTACGTAGACGGCGATCTGAGGGTTTTCAAACGGCGCGAAACCGCCAAAGCTGGTGTGGCTGGGACGGCCGGTTATTTGCTCGGCGGTTCCCGTTTTGCCGGCTACACGGATTGGGAAACCCTCGAAAATTTGAGTCGCGGTTCCGTGGCGGTGTTCTGTTACCATTATAAGCCCTTCATTTACGTGTTGGAATGTTTCGGGCGCGGCTGCGACTATTGCTTCGACGCTGGGTGGAAAGCGTCGCCTGACCTCGCCCCGGTGGTCTTCGATTCTGTTCATTAGACGCATCTGCCGGCGTACGCCTTCGGAGGCGAACGTTGCGTAAACCTTAGCCATCGAAGCGGCAGTGTAGTTGTTTGCGCTTTGCCCGAACGCCGTGCGCGCGATATCGCCGTCAAACCAGCCGTACTGCAGGAAGTTTGCGTTCGGGTTTACGCGAAGCGTCATAAATTCCTTGAACTGCGGACTGCTGACAGCCAGCATGTCGCGCGGCAAAGTGTCGCGGTATTCATCAATCTCGACGCCGGAACGGTCGTTTAAGCCGAAGTCGCTCATGTACCTGATGAACGCCATTGTAGCCAGATGCTGTCTCGCGTCCTGGGAATTTCCAAGCCTCCAGCCTATTTCTGAGAAAAAGTAGTTTATTGACGCCGCCATCGCCACGTTAACATCAACATATCCGAAGGTGTACTGAGACCAATTGCGCGAGTAGGGCCGCCCAGCCTTTGTAAACACAACGCCGTCGCGTATGAGCGAGTTCTTGGTAATTGCGCCGGTTTCGATGCCCAATATAGCCGTAATAGGCTTGAACGTTGAGCCCGGAGCGCGCGCTTCCATGAACGGCCGGTTGATCCAGGGCGACGAGTGCGTGTCGGCGTTCAGCCGTGCGATATATTCCGCGCTGCCGGGGCCGGACAGCCGGTTGTTGTCAAATGTGGGATATCCCACAGCCGCCAGCACGTCGCCGGTCGCCACTTCCACAACAACAACAGAACCTGTGGACGGATCCAGCCCGGTCATCTGAGGCGTAATCACATTCGCGCGGAGCAGCGCCAAAATAGCTTGCTGCGGAGTAACGCGGCGATCCAGCAGGTAGCTGGTAAAATTCTCCTCCACATCTATTATTCCCAATTCATACAGGGTCATAAGCATGTGGGTTGCGCCAAACTCAATATTTTCAACCGCTTCGGCAAACATTCTGCGAAGCTCGTTGATGTTTGGCTCAGTGTTATAAATGTTCCTGGTCGGAGTATCAACTCCGGTTCCAAGATGGTCTCCGTAAGTCTCCTCGTAAAGAACACGCCGGTACTGCTCCATCAGGAATTCCCTTATCGCGGTAACATGTTCACCGTCGTTGTCTTCGTCTATAATGGCCGTGACAGGGATGTTGTTGCTGCGCACCATTGAACCGAAGAACATCTCGTGAGTAATAAAGTCCTCGGCTCCGGGAGCCGTCAGCTTGTTGATGATTGTTTCCGTGAGCATGTCGCGCAAAATATAATAAGCCCGGGTTTGCAGCTCAAGATCAATAGTTGTAAACAGTCTGTCGCCGGGTACGGGCGGTACCGGGTCAAGATAGCGGATTGGGCGGCCTACGGCGTTGACCTCGACCACTTGCTCTCCCCTTCGCCCGCGAAGGCTGGACTCGAAGCTGGCTTCCAGCCCCGCCATGCCGATACGGTCGTGCGGGCCGTAGCCCTGGTCGGCAAGAGCTTGAAGCTGCTCGGCATTAATGCGCCCAAGGTAGCCCACTATATTGCTGACATAACGACCGCCGGGATAGTACCGTACAGAATCCACGTCAATAAATACCGACGGGAAGCGGTCGGAATTTTCGGATATCGCCACAACCGTGTCAAATGACACGTTTGTCGCAAACAGAATCGGTTCGGTCTGACGGAAACGATTCATGAAGATCGCCGAGCGAAACGCAACGATGTCGCGCGCCTCCCGGTTAGACATTTCTTCCGGTATGTCGAAGAGGCTGCCCCGTAAGTGCGCCATAGCCGCCTCAGGCGTCGCGCCTTCCGATACGGTCATATCCTCTCTCCAGCGGTTCTCGCGGTTCATGTTCCCGCCAAGCATAAACTGCATGGGCTCGTCTTCGGATTCCGGCACGTATATCGGGAATGCGTCGATATAGTTCTCCCCGCTGGCTCGCAGCAATGCCATCAACTCGACGGCTACATTGTTCATCGTCTCGTTGCTTCGTCCAATCGCGGCCGCCGGGTCAATCATTACTACGTACTCCGTGCGGTTGGCGGCCAGCGGCCGGCCAAACCTGTCATATATCGTCCCGCGAGGAGCATTGAGCTCTATCAATCTGCGCCCCGTAACATTCAACTCGTTAAGAAAGTGCGCGCCCTGTACAATTTGCAGTTCAAACAGCCGCGCCGCAACCATGTAGAACATAACCAATATAAGCAGGGCCAGCAGCATCAGCCGGTTTGAAAATATCTTCAGAAAACCTCTAGGCATTGTAACCTCCCAGCCTAAACACACAATGTAACAATTTCGTAACAATCAACCAAAGTTTGTGACAAGCCCACACAATAAACTATAGCAAAATTTCTACTACAATGCAAGCTTTTATTGCTTATTCACTTTATTAAAAGACCCTGCCGGGAAAGTACGATTTCCCTACAGGGTCTGATAAATTCATGCTTTCATGCTGTCTAAAACTTTCACAAAAGATAACTTTAGCAAAAAAACATTAATGGAAATTTTAAAAATTTAAGTTGTGAAGCGTCAAGATTCCTCGGCGTCATCTATTTCGATCTTCGCCATGCCAACGACTTTTACGCCGCTTTCCAGGTTAATCAGCTTTACGCCCTGGGCTACTCGGCCTGTAGTGGATATGTCGTCGATGCGCATACGAATTATGGTTCCTTCGGAGTTGATAAGGATGAGCTCGTCATTTTGACTGACCTTGCATACGCCGATGATCGCGCCGGTCTTTTCGGTAATTTTATAAATCTTTACGCCTTTCGCGCCGCGCTTATGCGGTGTGAATTCCTCGCATGGCGTACACTTGCCGAAGCCGGATTCGGTTACGAACAGCAGCTTGCTCTCGTTTTCAATTGTGTCGGCGGCTACAACCTCGTCGCGGGCGCCCAGACGAATTCCGATTACACCGGCGGCCTGGCGGCCCATCGAGCGTACGTCGGATTCTACGAAGCGCACACCCTGGCCGTGCCTGGTAGCTATGAATATCTCTTGTTTGCCGTCTGTGCGTATTACGGAAACGAGCTCGTCGTCTTCCTTGAAATTGATAGCTAAAAGCCCCCGAGAATGCTTCTTCGCGAAACTATCCAACGGAGTCTTCTTGACGATACCTGCGCGGGTGACAAACATAACGTACTCGCCCAGACCGAATTCCTTAACAGGCATCACGGCGGCGATTTTTTCGCGTTCGTAAAGGTTAAGCATATTTACGATTGCGCGCCCGCGCGCTGTGCGCCCCGCTTCCGGTATCTCGTAGGTCTTTGTCTGGAAGACACGGCCCATGTTGGTGAAATATAGGATATAGTCGTGCGTGCTGGCAATAAACAGGTCTTTCACAAAGTCCTCGTCGCGGACGTGCATTCCTGTGATTCCCTTGCCGCCGCGGTTCTGCGACTTATATGTGTTAAGCGGGATACGCTTCACGTAGTCCATATAGCTGAATGTTATTACGGAGAGCTCGTCGTCAATCAGGTCTTCCAGATTTATCTCGCCGTCTTCATGGACGATAGCGGTACGCCGCTCGTCGGCGAACTTTGTGCGCAGTACGGCAAGTTCTTCGCGTATCTTGGCAAGCAGCAGATTTTGGTCATTCAGCAGCGCCGTCAGCTCTTCGATCAATGATTTTAGTTCGGCGTATTCGGCCAGAAGTTTGTCCTTCTCAAGTCCGGTAAGAGCGCGAAGGCGCATCTGGACGATAGCCTCCGCCTGTTCCTCTGAAAGCTCGAAGCGTTCGCGAAGGTTGTATTTGGCGGATGCCGTATCGTCGGAAGCGCGGATAATGCGGATAACCTCGTCGATATTGTCCTGCGCGATAAGCAAGCCCTCGAGTATGTGCTGACGCCTCAGAGCTTTGTCCAGATCGAAACGCGTACGGCGGGTCACTACGTCAACCTGATGGTCAAGGTAGTGCTCCAGCACTTGCTGAAGGTTTAGCAGTTCCGGCCGATTATTAACCAGAGCCAGCATTATGACACTGAAACTGTCCTGCAGCTCAGAATGCTTGTAGAGCTGGTTCAGCACAACATTGGCGTTGGCGTCTTTTTTGACATTGAAGACGATCCGTACGCCTTTCCGGTTTGTTTCGTCCACGACATCGCTTAGACCTTCTACCTTCTTTTCGGCCACAAGTTCGCCTATTTTTTCCAGCAGGCGGCTCTTGTTGCACTGATACGGAACCTCGGTGACAATGATGCGTTCACGTCCGTTCGGCATCGTCTCGATCTCGGCATTGGCGCGGACTACTATGCGGCCGCGGCCGGTCTGGTATGCCTGGCGGATTCCGCTAGTTCCAAGTATTGTCGCTCCCGTGGGAAAGTCAGGCCCCTTCACGATGCTAAGAAGGTCTGAAATATCCGTCTCGTTGCCGTCAATACGGTTGTTGATTATGTGCAAGATAGCATCACAAACTTCGCCCAGATTGTGAGGCGGTATGTTGGTTGCCATTCCTACGGCTATGCCGGACGAACCGTTCACCAATATGTTGGGAAAACGCGAAGGCAGCACGGTGGGCTCGTTGGCGTCGTTCATGTAGTTTGGTGTGAAGTCTACCGTATCCTTGTCGATATCGGTCAGCATTTCCATTGAAAGCCGGCTTAGCCGGGCCTCTGTATATCTTTCCGCCGCCGCCGAAAATCCGTCCATCGAACCAAAGTTACCGTGGCCGTCAACAAGAGGGTAGCGCATTGAAAAATCCTGCGCCATACGTACCATAGCGTCGTATATCGAGGCGTTGCCGTGCGGGTGATACTTACCCATCGTATCGCCGGTAATGCGCGCCGATTTCTTGTAAGGCTTGTTAGGCTCGAGCCCAAGTTCCGACATGCTGAACAATATGCGCCTCTGAACGGGCTTGAGACCATCACGCACATCAGGCAGCGCCCGCGACACTATTACCGACATGGCGTACTCAATGTACGATTTCTTCATCTCCGTTTCCAGCGCGATAGGCTCAATTTTATCAAATAGTTTCTGCTGTTCTGACATTATGTTCTCCTACAGTCCTATGTTTTATGGTATAGCTGATTGAGCCGAAAATGGTCTTGCATTTGCGAGGATTTTTGTCGCAAGGCAAGGAAACGACGCCGACGCGTGCCCATAGGCACGCTAGAAGGAGTTGACGCAGCATTGCGGCAAAAAGACCGCTAAGGCAAGACTGTTTTCGGCTCAATCAGCTATAAGTTCCTCTTGCCCGTAATGGACGACAGCGTTATCCTATATACCCTCATACGCGTCAAAGCTGCTGCGGAATCATATACAAATCCATGATAGCCGCAATGGGAACATATCAAGTCAAGCCCCTTAACGGCTTCCTCTCCGTCGACCGCTTCCGCCTCGCCAAATCCTATAACGCTCTCATACAGGGTGGTAAGACCCCCTTTATCAGTTTCGGTATAACGGTGAAAAATTCCCGCTTCCACGCACACATTGCAGTTCCTGTCCAACAGCGTATGCTTGAAGCCTTCTTTCGCTCCATGAATATATATCACAACTTGCCCGTCGCGCTCCTCAAACCCGAAAGACAGCGGAACCACATAGGGGAACGAGTCACCGTTCATACCCAGCCTTATAGTGTCCGCGCGACGCAGCACGCCCATCATTTCTTCCCGATTCTTTATCCCTCTTTCCGATCGTCTCATGGCCGTACCTCTCCTTTATTCTTTAAATAGAAATTAACAAAGCTCTCAACTGTATAATCGGTTAAATCAGATATATCCTCCGAAACAAGCAGCCAGAAACACGAGGGTACCTCCCCTTGACGCAAATTCTTTTCGATGCACGGGTCACATCCCGACATGTGCCCGGCAGGATGGTGCGGGCAGTTAACAGCGGGGCATTTGCAGAAATGTTCACTCATAAAGGACTATCCTTCCTCCGTCACAGGCGCTTCAAAAGCGTAATAGCGCATTTGTCTCAGAAATTCAGCGTTTACCGGATATCCTGAGCTTTCACCCAATACGGCGTCTATTCCGCAGTATGGACACAGCGCTGTTTCCCCTTCACATTCACCTTCATCACGGCTGTCACACAACTCCAAAACATCACACCAATCAAAAATTTCGCTTGGAGAAAATATCTTCAAACAGTGATAGCACCCGCAAAATTCATCTGTAACAATGCTATTTTTGTGGTATACCGCAAGTTTTGCAGTTTTTAAATATGCGTCGTAATCCACATTATAATTTCTAAGTGTCGATATTGACGGCATATTCGGCATGTTCATTTATAAACTCGCGGCGTGGCTCTACGCGGTCGCCCATAAGCTGGTTGAATACTTCATCGGCGACTCGCGCGTCTTCGATGTCCACACGCAAGAGCGTGCGCCTTTCTGGATCCATGGTTGTGTTCCAGAGTTGTTCGGCGTTCATCTCTCCCAAGCCCTTATAGCGCTTGAGGGCAATGCCTTCGCGGCCTATTTCATCATAGATACGCTCCAGTTCCCGATCGGTGTAAGCTTGATATGTCTTTTTGTTCTTTTCGACCTCATATAATGGCGGCTGAGCGATGTATATGTTTCCATCCTCGATCAGCGGAGTCATGAAACGATAGAGGAAGGTCAGCAGCAAGGTGCGGATATGGGAACCGTCCACATCGGCGTCTGTCATAAGTATTATTTTGTGATATCGAAGCTTGCCGATATCGAAGTCTTCATGTATACCTGTTCCAAACGCCAATATCATGGACTTAATCGAATCGTTTGATAATATTTTGTCCAGGCGGGATTTCTCGACGTTCATTATCTTGCCGCGCAGCGGAAGTATGGCTTGCGTTTTGGGGGTACGCGCCAAAATGGCCGATCCTCCGGCGGAGTCTCCTTCTACTATAAATATTTCGCAGTTGGCGGGGTTGCGGTCGGAACAGTCTGTAAGCTTTCCAGGAAGGCGCGACGTCTCCAAAACTCCCTTGCGGCGTACAAGCTCACGTGCGCGCCTGGCCGCCTCTCTCGCGCGCGAGGCCGTAAGCGACTTTTCAACGATAGACTTGGCTATGGCCGGATTTTCTTCAAGAAAGTATCCAAGATGTTCTGACAAAACTGACTCGACGGCGTAGCGCGCCTCGGAATTGCCCAGCTTTATCTTTGTCTGACTCTCAAACTGCGGGTCGTTTATCTTGATAGAAACTATGGCGGCAAGACCCTCGCGCACGTCGTCGCCGGATAGGTTCTTGTCGGATTCCTTCAAAATCCCGGCTTTCTTAGCATAGTCGTTTATGGCCTTTGTCAGACCCGCGCGAAAGCCCGCCAGATGGGTACCCCCCTCGGCGGTATTAATTGTGTTGACGAATGTAGACGTAGACTCGAAGAACTCTTCGGTATACTGCATGGCAATCTCGACCAGTACTCCGTCTCGTTCGGCTTCCACGTAAAATATCTGCTTAAACAGGGGATTGCGGTTCTTGTTTATATGTTCGACAAATTGCTTTATGCCGCCCTCGTAATGGTAGGCGCGCTCCTTTGCCGGTTCCTGGCGGACATCTCTAAGAATTATTTTAAGGCCCTTAGTAATAAAAGCCATTTCTTGAAGGCGCTGTTTAAGCGTATCAAAGCTGTACTCCATCTCCTCGAATATTTCAGGATCAGGCCAGAAATGCACAAACGTTCCCGTCTTAGAAGGGTTACATTCGCCGATTACGCGCAACGGCTGAACGGTATCGCCGCGCTCGTAAACCTGTTCATGTACCTTACCTTCATTACAAATGTTGACGACAAGACGCTTGCTAAGGGCGTTTACCACAGAAGCTCCAACGCCGTGCAGGCCGCCGGACACCTTGTATCCTCCTCCGCCGAACTTGCCCCCGGCATGAAGCATGGTAAATACGACCTCTACGGCGGGAATGCCCTGAGTAGGATGGATTCCAATCGGAATACCCCTGCCGTTATCCACAACCGAAACTGAGTTATCTTCATGTATTATGATAACGATTTCCGTACAGTGCCCGGCAAGAGCTTCATCCACAGCATTGTCAACAATTTCGTATACCAGATGATGCAGCCCTTTAGCCGACGTCGTTCCGATGTACATTCCGGGGCGCTTGCGGACGGCCTCAAGACCCTCCAGAACTTGTATTTGTGATTCGTTATATTCGTTTGACATATCTTCTCCTTGTGCTATTATCGTCTCGCCTGAAAATTGGTCTGTACTGCCACGGAGGCTTCTTGTGAATCATCACGGTTATCGCCCTGGTTGGACAGCGGTTCACACAACGGTAACATATTGTACAATTCTCTCTCTGTATAACTTTTCCGCTATGTATCCGCAGGTTATCCATGGGGCATATATTTGTACACAGACCACATAATGTACAACCTAAGCCGACCCTTATATCCCCCCTGGCCCATTGCTCCATGAAGGCAAGCCACGGGACGCCTTGGAATTTCCCCAAAAAACGTGACGCGCCGTTGAAACCTCGTCTGCGAACAATACCTGAGCGTAGTTCCCGGCAGACTCGCTCCAGCTTCATTTCAGCGCGCCTTATACATTGCTTGGCCATGCTCCGCGGTAGCTTCAGCAACATAAAGTTGGAGACGTTGTTCGGCATGTTGAAATGTTCGGCGTAAATAACATTTATATACCCGCGTTTAAATATGTCTGTAAAAGAACGAGCGCCGTCACCGGAAAACAGCATCTGCGTCACAAGTATGATAATTTTTTTGCCGCGAAGCCGGTGCGCGTACTTAGCGGCGAATTCGCGCATAATACGCGGGGCTCGCGAGCTGTAAATAGGATAAGCAAACGCAATAATATCGTGCGAATGTATCTCGGCGTCAAAGTCGGCGTCGTCTTCTATCGACAGGCATTTGCATCCCATTTTGGCGGAAAAGCGCCTTGCGATATACTCTGTGTTTCCTGTTCCTGAAAAATAAAGCATCATCACTGGGCGACAACCCCGCCTTCTATTTGAAATATTTTATAGCTCTGCCCTGATGACATTTTACGCACAACATCCTCAACCCCGGTACAGGTAATTATGGCCTGTGTTCCGCTAATGCTTTGCATAAGGCAAGTTTGGCGGACTTCGTCAAGCTCGGACAGCACATCGTCCAGAAGGAGGACAGGTGGTTCCCCCGCAAGCTTGGTCATAATCTCTATCTGAGCAAGTTTTGCCGAAAGGGACGCCGTGCGCTGCTGGCCCTGCGAACCATATATGCGAGCGTCGACACCGTTTATCGCAAAATACAGGTCATCCTTGTGTATTCCAACAGAGGTGGATCCCAGGGCAATATCACGCTCAAGAGACTGAGACAGCTTTCGAGGGAAGTCGTCCGGGCTGGTATTTGGCCTGTAAGCAATATTAAGCGACTCAGCGCCGCCGGTCAGCCGTGAATGTATATTCGCGGCCGCATTATTCAGTTCCTTTATGAACACGCTTCGCTCGTGGTGAATCTTGGCTCCGTGTTCCGCAAGCTGCTCATCCCATATCGAGATAGTGTCTCGGAGCTGCCTTGCCGCAGTTCTGTCGCCGCGCAGACTTTTAAGCAGGCTGTTTCGCTGCTTTAACACGTAATGGTATGTTTGAAGATGGTATACGTAAACACGGCTTATCTGGCACATCTCCATGTCAATAAAACGGCGGCGCTCGGCGGGCCCTTCCTTTATCAGCTGCAAATCCTCAGGCGTGAATATTACGCAAAGCAATATCCCAAACAAATCCGCAAGCTTGCGTATCGGTATGCCGTTTATAGCTATGCCCTTAGGACGGTCGGCACGAAGATGAATGTCGATCTGTGAAGGGTACACCACGATATCCTGATGTACCGTAAGCTGTACATAAGCCTCGCTTTCGCCAAAGCGCACAAGTTCGCGGTCATGCTTGGAGCGCTTGGAGCGTCCGCTGGCGCATAGATATATCGACTCCAGCAGGTTCGTTTTGCCCTGCGCGTTTCTCCCGGCAAAAATATTTAATCCGAGAGAAAGATTAAGCTGCTGATGAACCAGATTCCTGTAATTTTGTAGGCGTATCTTTGTCACATGCATTGGCGCGAGGTCAACTCTCCAGGCGAAGCGGCAGAACAAGGTGCTTACCGTTAGATTCGCCGGCGGCCCTGATAATACATGGGCTTAGCGGCGAGTTAAACGAGAGCGTAATAAACTCGGCGTCAATAGCCTTCAGGGCATCTATAAGGTAGCGAGGATTGAAGCCTATCTGCAATGGGCTCCCGTCCATATCGATATCCAGCTCTTCATTAACGGTTCCTATCTGAGCGATAGACGCTATGCGTATGGTATCTTCGCTGATATCAAGGCGCACCGGGCTCTTGCGGGTCTCCTTGATTGCTATAAGGGCGGCTCGTTCAAGACATGCCAGAAGTGATAGACGGTCGCACGTCATCAAGGTAGATTGTTCTACGTTGAATATCTGCTTATAGTCAATGAAATCGCCTTCAAGAAGCCTTGTTACAAGAGTCGCGCCCTGCAACTGGAAAAGGGCGTGCTTATCTGTGGCGTGGAATGATATATATTCATCATCAGCGCTCGATAGTTTCAGTATTTCGGACAGGGCTCGAGCAGGAACAACTATCTTTAGCTCGGATTGGCCCGAGGGTTCGGGGAGACTTGAGGCGGCGTAAGCCATCCTTACGCCGTCCAGCGCGACAATACTCATAACCCCGGTGTCCTCCGCCGGATGATGTTCAATGAGCGCGCCGGTAAGAACGGGCTTTACGTTATCCTGAGCCGCGCAGTAAATTGTCTGGCGCAGCATATTACGAAACGTAATTGAATTGAGGCGGTACACCTGGCTTTGTTCCACGAAGGGCAGTGTAGGATATTCGTCAGGGTTTAGGCCAAGCAGCTTGAATTCTGATTTATCGCACTCTATCTTTATCAGATTACCCGGCTCGACGCTGATGACGGATATCTTGTCGGGATTTAAGCGGCGCACTATATCGCTTAACATACGCCCGTCTATAACCGCGCGTCCCTCTTCAACAATTTCCGCTCCTATTATTGGGTCGGTCTCTATTGACATCTCCAGGTTGGACGCAAACAAGCGAAGACAGCCGTCTTCCGCGGTAATAAGTACACATTCCAGAATTTCCATAGTAGTTCGCGACGATATGGCCCTTATGGCTATGTTGATATTATCCGTCAGCAGTTGGTTTAAACATTTTATTTTCATATTTCGTCCCCCATGATGTTGCTGCTATCGCAACCCGAATACTCAACGGCATATGTAGTTACTGTATATCTATTTTTTTAGAAGAAGAAGTAGTAGGTGCGTGGATAGTTGGCATAACACTTGTAAGCTTGGTATTCAAGGCATCTTTTAACGACGATTAACCTGTTGACAGTCCGTGGACAACCTCTATGTTATAAAGTCTATCCACAGACGCTAGAAATTATTAACAATCGTACATATTAGTCAACATACTATCCCCATACTTATCAACAATCTGTGGATATGTCGTCGGCTTTACCCCTTTACTCTATTTTCGAGATCAAAGAGAACATTTCTGAGATTAACGTCATGTTCGGCGTCGAATCCTATCTTTTCATAACCGTGTATGATAGTCGAATGATCCTTTCCGAATGCTTTTCCGATTTTTGTGCTGGATTTATCGAGCATTTTTCGGCATAGGTACATCGCTATCTGTCGTGGATAGGCTACGTTTTGTGTGCGCCGGCGTCCCTTGATGTCCGCCAGTGTCAATGAGTAATAGTCCGCAACCGTTTTCTGGATCAGTTCCATGGTGACCTCTCGCTTGGCGCTTTCCCCCATGATTTCTTGTACGACAAGCTCTACGTTTTCGATTGTAACTTCTTGCTCGGACAGCTTTGCCATAGCGGATATCTTGTTCAGTGCGCCTTCAAGGTCTCGTACATTGGATACTATATTCCTGGCTAGATACTGTGTAATGTCCGCGGGAAGCTGTAAATTTTCATCGTCGGCTTTTTTTTCAAGTATTGCGGTACGCGTCTCAAAATCGGGGAGAGTTATGTCTGCTATCAATCCCCAGCCAAAACGTGAGCGCAGACGCTCTTCAAGGGTTTCGAGCTTCTTTGGAGGCTGGTCGCTTGTTATGACTATCTGCTTTCCGGCATTGTGCAGCGTATTGAAGGTGTGAAAAAATTCCTCCTGAGTGCTCTCCTTTTCCGATATAAACTGTATGTCGTCGATCAGCAGCACGTCGACTCCACGGTACTTGTTGCGAAATTCTAAGTTTTTACGCTCCTTGATTGCCTTTATCAGCTCGTTTGTGAAATCTTCGCTGCTGACATACAGTACCTTGGCTTCGCGGTTGTTTTCTATAATGTAGTTACCTACAGATTGCATGAGATGTGTCTTGCCAAGACCCACCCCGCCGTATATAAACAGCGGATTGTACGAGCTCTGTCCGGGGCCTTCCGCCACAGCTACTGCCGCGGCATATGCGAAGTCTGTGGTTTTGCCTTTTACAAATGACTCAAATACATATCGCGGTTTAAGGTTTGATCTGTTAAGACGCTCGTGCATATTATCATATTCTTGGTCTGAGTTCTTTCCAAGGTTCTGAGTTGAAGTTATTTTTACTATGAAGTCTTTGTTCGTAACATTCCGCACGGCTCCGGTGATATCTTTGAGATATCTTTGTTCAATAGTTGATTTGAACATATCCCGGTCGGTTTGAACGATGTAAATCGCGTCGTCATAATATACAGGCTCAAGAGTTTTTATCCATGTTTCAAAAATAACATCGGTGTACAATCGTTTAAGAAGCAGAAGCGCCTTGGCCCAGGACTCGTCCAAAAACTTGTAGTCTTCTACGTTGCCTGTCATTGCGAGATCCTCCTAGAAACTAACAATCTGGAAATAACAAACCCGGACGCAGGCACGCGCCGTTGGTTTCTCTACCCATTATAACAGCCCTTGTGTTAAAACGCAAGAGCTGCCTGTTATACGTAAATCCATAGTGAAGAATATTTTGTAAAAATAGAATTTATTTCATAATTAACAATCCTCCTGTCACCTCTGATTTACGATGATTATATCATGGATAAAACAACAAGCCAATGGTTATTTTAGATATACTTTAAAATCCCATATTTGAAACCGACTTTACATTACTTGTAATAATGAAGTCAGATATTTAGTAATTTATTACAATTTATCTTACAGGAAATTCATCAAATCTCACAAAATAAAAAAAACGCTTGATTAGTCAAATCAAATTTGGTATAATACAATAATTCAAAAATTTTATTTCACAATTTGCCCAAGTTTTTGAATTTAATTTCAAAGGAGAGAAAATGGCTAGAGAATTTTTATCTGACCTGGACAAACAAATTATCTCGATTTTGATAGAAGACGCTTCGATAACCAATCTTGAGCTTTCAAAAAGAGTTGGTATATCTCCGTCGACGTGTCTGACAAGAACAAACCGGCTCAAGGAAGATGGCGTTATTAAACAAATTGTAGCAGTCATCGATGAAGAAGCTGTCGGCATGGAGTTTATGGCTTTTACGGAAGTAACCCTCACTCCGCCTACCCGTAAAACCGCCGAAAAGTTTGTAAAGCACATCAATCCCCTTTCCAATGTTCTTGAGTGCTATAATATTTCGGGAGACAGCGATTTTTTGCTTAAAGTAGTGGCGAAGAACGCTTCGGAGTTTAGAAATTTTGTGCTTGACGAGTTGATGAGTTTAGAGGGGATAGGAAAGATCAGTACAAGCGTGGTTTTGTGTGTGGAGAAGTGCAAATTTTCGTTTTCAGAGTTTAAAAAGGATACATAGAGCATAACAGTTATATAATAAAGGTGGGTGGACAGATGAATAATATAATGATAAGGAGGGGTGCCGGATAGAAGGAATAGTAGAAAAATATTTAATAAAGCGGCATGGTAATAAAAATTAAGAAATCAGTATAAGGAGGAAAACAATGGCAAAGTACAAGGTATATTTAACGGACAGCATATTTCCGGATCAGGAGCTTGAAAAGAAAGCGTTAGCGGCAATAGATGCGGAGATTATTTATGCGAGCAAGAAGGATACCGAAACGTTTATCAGGGAAGGATCGGACTGTGACGCGGTATTGGTGGTGTATGCGGAAGTAGAGAGAGCTTTTATCGAGTCAATGAGCAAGTGCAAAATAATTGTACGTACCGGGATAGGGTACAACAATATTGATGTAAACGCGGCAAGTGAGAGAGGCATATTTGTTGCAAATATACCCGACTATTGCTTTGGAGAAGTAGCGGATCACGCTATGGCTCTGCTGCTATCCTGCCTGCGCAAGATAGTACCTTATAACAATCAGGTTAGATCCGGGGTATGGAATATGAACAACGGACGCCCTATTCCAAGGATAGCCAGTCTAGTTTTTGGCTCGTATGGTTTTGGAAATATTGCACAAGCTACATGTGCGAGGGCGAAGGCATTTGAAATGGACGTTGTTGCATTTGACCCGTATATACCGGACAGCGTATTTGAAAAATCCGGTGTGCGCCGCGCAACGGACTGGGAAAGTTTCCTGCGTGAAATTGACGTGCTTTCGGTTCACGCGCCGCTGACCGACGAAACCCGCGGTGTAATCAATAAGGACGTTTTCAAGCACATGAAGAAAACATCCTGCCTTATAAACACAGCCCGCGGGCCGCTGGTTAATGAAGACGACCTTTACGATGCGCTTGTGTCAGGTGAAATAGCAATGGCAGGTCTGGACGTACTTATAAAAGAACCGCCCAACCCTGATCTGAAACTCTTGCAGCTTGAGAACGCAATAGTTACGCCGCACGCGTCATTCTATTCCGACGAAGCGGAAATAGAGCTGCGCGAGAAAGCTGTTAACCAAATCATTCTTACATTGACCGAAGGAGCGCCTAAGTACTGCGTGAATAAAAAGCAGCTGGGTGTCTAGGCCGGATTATCATGTATAATAAGTTCCCTATTGTCTAAATAATATATATAAAGGAGAATTTAAATGAGCAAAACACCTTGGAAAACCGACAAATGGTTTACCAGCCCTTGGAACTTTGCTGATGAAGTAGCAGGCGGGCATGATTTTGCAAAACAGATAAAGTTTCATGACGTTTCGCTGCGCGACGGCGAACAGCAGGCGGGGCTTGTGTTTACAAAGGATATGAAGATACAGTTGGCTGAAAAGCTGGCCGAGATCGGAATCCACCGTATAGAGGCCGGAATGCCGGCTGTTTCCCCCGACGATGTCGCGGCTATAAAGGAAATTGTAAAGCGTAAGCTTGGCCCGCAGATATTCGCTTTTTCCCGCTGTATGAAGGAAGATGTTAAGCGTGCGATAGACTGTGGAGTAGATTCGATTGTAATTGAAATTCCCGCCAGCGAGCACATAGTTAAGTACGCTTACCGCTGGGATTATCAGAGGGCAATAGACCTGTCGATTGAATCTACTTTGTATGCTAAGGAACACGGCTTGTACACGGTGTTCTTCCCAATTGACGGAAGCCGCAGCGATATTCCCACATTTATCGACTTGATACAAAAAGTTGAGAAAGACGGACACATGGACGCCCTGGCAATTGTAGACACCTTCGGAGGGCTCAACCCACACGCTTGCGGTTACCTCATCCGCAAGATAAAGGAGCGGATCAAGAAGCCGCTGGAAGTACACTTCCATGACGACTTCGGCCTTGGCAGCGCAAATACGATTATGGCTCTGGCGGCAGGGGCAGAAGTAGCGCATACTACCGTTTCCGCGATAGGTGAACGCGCGGGCAACGCCGCATATGAAGATATCGCCCTATCCCTCCTGACAATGTACAACATTGACACAGGCATCAAGCACGAAAAAATGTATCCTCTCTCGAAGTGGCTTAGGAGGATGAGCGGACTTAACATGCGTCAAAACCGAGGCATTATGGGAGACGATATAAACAAGATCGAATCCGGCCTTATAACTGACTGGTACTTTAACGCCAGGGAAGAGGCTCCGCTGGAACTGTCGCCGTATCTGTACACCCTCACGGGTCACCCGGATGTTGACGTTGTGATCGGTAAGTACAGCGGGGTGCGTTCTATCGACATTTATCTTGATAGAATAGGAAGAAGTTGCGACGACAAAGACGCTAAGATGGAAATACTCGCCAAGGTAAAGGAAAGGTCTTTAGAAATCGGTGGACTTTTGAGCGTTGGCGATTTTGAGAACATAGTTTCAAAAGTACTGGATTAGTATCGTATGTATTAAAAATGTTTAAGGAGATTGATAATAATTGAAGAAGAAACTGATAGTATTTTCGAGTTTATTAATTAGTGCCGTGCTTGTCGCCGGCTGCGCCGCTCCGGCGGCTCCAGCGGCCCCGGCAGCTCCGGCGGCCCCTGCAGGGCAGGCCGACGCGGCGGATGAACCGGAAGCAGGCGGGGATATCGACCCGATGACAATAAGATTCGGGCACGCCGGCCCTAACGATCCCACAGACCAGATGCAGTACGGAGCCCTAATATTTGCCGAAAGAGTATACGAGCTTTCCGGCGGGGCGATGGAAGTACAGGTATTCCCGGCTTCGCAGCTTGGCGATACCCGCACGATGATCGAGAGCGTACAGATGGGCACACTGCACATGGGTGATTTTGAAAACGCGCCGATGACGGGATTTGTACCGGAAACAACCTGGATAGACCTCCCGTATATCATCCATGACTACGACCATGCAACCCGCATTTGGGATGCCGACAGCGGCGTCAGCCAATGGATAAGACCTATCTTCCTGGAGAGAAATCTCCGTATCCTTGGTGTCGCTCACGCCGGTATGCGTCATATGATGAACAATGCCAGGCCGATTTATCATCCGTCTGATATGGAAGGTCTGCTGATACGCGTAATGGAGAGCGAGGTTATGATTCAGTCGATAAACGCTTTTGGCGCTACGGCGACTCCGATACCGTTCGCGGAGCTTTATACGGCGCTTCAGCTTGGAACGGTCGACGGAAACGAACAGCCTTTCAGCTTTGCGCTTTCGATGGGATTCTATGAAGTACAGAATTATATGTCTCTTACCGGCCACTTCTACCTTCCCAGAAACTATGTATTCTCGGAGATATTGTGGCAGCAGATGTCTCCGGCGCAGAGAGCGGTTGTAGAAGAAGCTACAGCATACACTATAGGAAGAATGAACGACTTCCATTTTGCTAACCAGGAGCGTTTGGTGGCGTCTCTCTTAGAAAACGGATTGAGCATTAACGAATTGAGTGATGAAGGTTTGGCGGCGTTTAGGGAGCGCGGAGCCTCGGTTTGGCCTATGTTCTATGGCCATATCGGAAGCGGCGACGAAGCGCGCGGCAGAGAAATCCTTGATATGATAATGTCATACGCACAATAACTGTCTGATTTGCCTAGGGTGTGTCGATAATAGTTTTTCGAGAAGATTTTTGAGGCGATTTTGCGCCAATCGAGGAGGTGACAACGCCGCGTACCCGAAGTGGTACGCAAGGAGGAGCCGACGAAGAGTGGCGCAAAACCGGGGTCCCCACGAAGCCCGACTTTGGCTTCGTGGGGTGGAGTTCGATCAAAAATCTTCCGAAAAATCTATTGTCGACACACCCTAAGGCGTTGGCGTACATTGCTGATGCCTTAGACATTTAAACATATTTAAGAACCTGTATTCAATATGCCGGAACACTGTCTTAACGGCTGATTTTACGCCACTCGTCGTCGTCAGCTCCTTGCGTACCTCTGCGGATACGCGGCGTCGCTCCTCCTAGATTGGCATAAAATCAGGCGCGTCAATCCAGCATTCCGGCTACTGAATACAGGCTCTAAGAAATCTGAACTCACCATTTTTGGGAGGTGATATGCTTGAAATTTGTTAGCGAATTCATAAAGTACATGCTGGTTGTTTTGTTAGTTCTTATGTTTTCAATAACTTTTATACAAGTTGTTATGCGTTATGTATTCCTGAACGCCATACCTTGGGCTGAGGAAGCGGTGCGCTTTATGTTTGTGTGGGCGAGCTTTATCGGCGCGGCAATCGGTATAAAGGAAAAGATACACATAGGTATAGACCTTGTCACTGCGCGCCTGCCGCAGAAGGCTCAGCGCGTTACTAGTACGGTGGTTTACTTCATTATAATGTGGCTGGCGTATTACATGGTTACAGCGGGTTGGGAATTTACTAGATTTACTCACGCACAGCTTTCTCCTGCGCTCACAATACCAATGAGCTATGTTCATGTAGCGATTCCTATTTCGGGTGTACTGATTATTATCTACTCTTCTATCGAAGTTTTCAAGCTATGGAAAAAACCTAATCAAGACGCGGTGTCAGGGCAATAGTTCGACACTAAGTTACAGTAAGGAGGGGAAGCAAAACACATGTTACAGACAATGGTAATTGTTCTATTTGTATGTTTTTTCCTTAATGTGCCGATTGGCTTTTCACTTGGCGCTGCGTCGCTTGCCGCACTTTTGATTAGCGATATCCCAATCATGGTAATGTCGCAGCGCATGGTTGCGGGCGTTAACTCGTTCGCGCTTCTGGCTATTCCGCTCTTCATGCTTGCGGGTTCCGTAATGGAACGCGGAGGGGTTTCTAAGCGGATAGTCAAACTTGCCAGCGCCCTTGTCGGGCACCTTACGGGCGGGCTTTCGTCGGTGGCAATTTTGGCGACTTGCTTCTTTGCGGCGATTTCGGGTTCCGTGCCGGCTACGGTTGCGGCCATAGGAACGCTCACTATCCCTGAAATGCACAAGCGCGGTTACGACCTCGCATATTCGTCCGCTATTGTTGCGTCGGCCGGACCTTTGGGCGCGATACTGCCGCCCAGCATTACGATAGTTATATTCGGCATTGTTGCCAACGTCTCAGTCGGAAGGCTTTTGATAGCAGGAATTGTCCCGGGAATATTGATTGGTATTGGCCTGATAGCAACGAACATCGTGATGTCCAGAAAGGCTAATTTCGCGTTAGAGCGGAAAGCTACCGGGGCGGAATTGGTAAAAGCCTTTAAAGACGCTATTTGGGCGCTATTGATGCCGATTATCATTATGGCCGGTATAATGACAGGCGTTTTCACGCCCACCGAGTCGGCGGCGGTTGCGGTTGCATACGGCTTGTTCGTCGGATTCTTTATATACCGTGAACTGAAGCTTACGGACATCGTGCCGTGTTTCTACAAAGCTTCGCTTAATTCCGCGATGATACTGATGCTGATCGCAATGGCCAACCCGTTCGGGTGGATTATGACGGCCGAACAGGTGCAGCTTCATGTAGGCAATTTTATGCTTTCAGTCACGAATGATCTAACGGTTATTTTCATAATTATTATGATTGTGTTCATTGTTCTTGGTACATTTATGGAAACGGCTTCGCTGATTATGCTGCTGGTCCCTCTGTTTGGGCCGATTGTACAGGATTTTGGAATGGACATGGTGCATTTCGGTATAATATCCGTGCTGGTGCTGTCCATTAGTAAGGCCACGCCGCCTACGGGGATTGCGTTGTTTGCCGCGTGTGGTATTTCAGGGATATCGCTGGGGCAGATAGTTGCCAAAATCTGGCCATTTGTCCTTGTGTCCTTTATCATTACCTTTATCCTTGCCGCTTTCCCGCAGGTTACCACCTTCCTTCCCAATCTTATCATGGGATAGTTATTGTGTCGCTTGTTAAAGCCTCCGTTTATGCGGCGGCTTTAACAAGTACAAAAATATCGGTTATGTTCTTTGGAGGCTGTCATGAACAAACAGAAGTTTTCAGAACTTTTACATTCCTTTACGGATAGTTCCGAGCTTAACTATCTGCAGGAGGGACATGCGCTTTCGCCTGATATTGTCGGAAAAAGGTTCTTTGGGCCGCCTGTCTTTGGTTTTGCTTCGGCGGACGACGAGCTTTTTCAGAAGAATAAGGAGCCAGGGATAATTGGCGGACATTATATGACCCCACAGGAGTGGCTTCCCGGCAGCAAGACGGTTATATCGATTTTTTTCAGATTCTCAAATGACGTGATAGACAGCAACTGCGTGAACTATGATGAGCCTTCTCTCCTTTGGGTTCACGCAAACAAGGAAGGAAGGGATTTCCAGGTAGGTGCGCTTAGTTATTTGAAGGGGCTTTTAGACGCCGAAGATATGGAATGCGTCGCGCCAATGCTCGACGAGCGTTACCGCGTGCTTACAGGATTATCAGACCTTGCCGACTTTCCGTCACACGCGAGCAACTGGTCGGAGCGTCACGCCGCGTATGCAGCGGGGTTGGGCACGTTCGGACTCTCAAAATCATTCATTACCATAAATGGGTCGCCGGGAAGGTTTTGCAGCATCATAACAAAGGGGCATTTTGAGCCCGACAAGAGACGGTATTCAGAAATTTATGAATATTGCAACAACTGCGGCGCATGTGTCGCGCAGTGTCCCGCGAAGGCCATTTCATACGAAAAAGGTAAGGATCACCTAGCGTGTTATAATTTCTTGGAAGAGGTCAAGGCTAAGTACGGGGGAACAAGCTGCGGCAAGTGCATGGTAAACGCGTACTGCACGCAAGCGCGTTCTGAACATTAAGAACCAGCGGTCAATAACGCTCAACGCCGTCTAGAAGGTCGAATTCCACCCCACGAAGCCAAAACTGGGCTTCGCGGGGACCCCGGGCGTCGCCGCTTCCTAGATTGGAGAAAAATCTCCGCTTCTAGCCAGCATTTCGGTTATTGACCGCTGGTTCTAAGCAGATTTGGATATTAAGCTGTCAAGGAGATTGATGTTATGCAGGCTGTGAAAGGCCAATGGGTACAGGTATCTAACATTGTGCTGGATGTAGGAGAGCGCGCCGCGCAGGCTCCGAAAGACACGCAGGCTTTGCCGCTTGAGATGTGGGTCAAGGGGCATCTTGTGTCTGACGCACAGCTTGACGATCAGTGTACGATAGTGACCCCAACAGGACGCCATGTTGCGGGCAAGCTTGTGGAAATCGAGCCGGGTTATCATCACGCGTTCGGAGAATACGTGCCGGAGCTTGACGCCGTGCGCCGACAGGTGCTGGAGATGATGTCCTATGTATATTCTAAGGGGGCGTCAGGGGTATGAGCGACAAGTCATACAATGCGGTAATGTCACGCAAGGTCGATATCATGAAAAAAGCTATAGGTATCGATTATACACAGTATGAGTGGGGTGGAATAGGCTTCGATTACGAGCGCATGATGAGCGAGTGCGGCTACGGCCTTGATGAAATCACCAGGATTCAACACAGCGTAGGGGTTGGCGGCACACCGATTATCGAGATGAGAAATATAACGACGCTTGCGCGCAAAGTCTCAAAGACAGGTAAGGCCGCGCGGATTTTTATCAAGGACGAGGCGTGCAACCCGTCGGGAAGCTTTAAGGCCAGACGCGCGGCGAACGCGGTATATCACGCTAAGAAGTTGGGATATAAAGGCGTAATAGCGGCGACAAGCGGAAACTACGGGGCAGCCGTTGCAAGCCAGGCGGCTATGCAGGGGCTCAAGTGCATAGTGATTCAGGAGTGCTATGATTCGCGCAAGGTAGGCCAGCCGGAAATACTGGAGAAGCAGCGCGCCTGCGAAGCAATGGGCGCGGAGGTTGTACAATTGACCGTAGGGCCGGAGCTGTTTTACACATTTCTTCTTCTTCTCGAGGAGACGGGCTTTTTCAACGCTTCGCTTTACACTCCTTTTGGAATAGCCGGTGTTGAGACTCTTGGAGCGGAGCTGGCTCAGCAAATGCGCGAGGGCTATGGACGTCTTCCAGACGCGGTGATTATAACTCACGCGGGCGGCGGAAACGTTACCGGAACAGCCCGAGGGCTCATAAAAGCCGGGGCAGGAGCCGTTCAGATAGTTGGAGCGAGCGTAGACCTTTCGGGCCTTCATATGGCGTCGGATGCGGCGTTTAATAAAAAGTCGTTCACAACAGGCCATACAGGGTTTGGCATACCGTTTGCCACATGGCCGGATCGCTCGGACGTTCCGCGTAATGCTGCAAGGCCGCTGCGATACCTTGACCGCTACGTGCTGGTAAAACAGGGAGAGGTATTTTATATGACGGAAGTCCTGGCCGCGCTGGAAGGCTTGGAGCGCGGCCCCGCCGGCAACACTTCCTTGGCGGCGGCGTTTGCGCTGGCTCAGGAAATGGAAAATGAGCAAATAATTGTTGTGCAGGAAACCGAATACACGGGCGCCGGCAAGCACCCGATGGCACAACTTTCGTTTGCTCGCGGCAATGGTATAGATATTGTTATCGGTGACCCGGATGGCGAAATACCGGGAACCAACATCATCTTGCCCAAGGCCCCGGAAATGATACAAGCCCGCGATTTTGACTTGAACAAGGCAAGAAAGTCGTATATAAGAAACTCGCTTGCAAACACCGTCGTGTCAAACCCGGATTCGGATGATATCAAGTTCTTAGTTGAGGAAACTAAGTCGGATGAGGTATTTGTAAAAGAGGCTGTTAAAAGTATTTCGCAAGGTTGAGTAATAACTATTTCCATGAGTAATAAGTGAAAAGCCAAACAGAGCCTGCGGAGTATCTGCAGGCTCTGTTTGATTTTAAGAAAACGTTTGTCAACTGCTTATGTTGTTGCCGGTTAAGTAAGCCTATTTTATCGTAGTGCATCTATGTATCTTGGATAGATCTATCAACAGCATCGTGTAAAATAGGATCAAAACAAACTACGTTTTACAATCGTCGAGAGAAGTATTGCAGAGAAAATATAAAGAAATTTATTATAGTAAGGCCTACTTTTATGTAATGGCTGTTATGTAGAGGATATTTAAGATTTCATAATAAATTTGACATTGCATTTCGACAAAGTTCGTGGTACAATTTCAAGATACTTGAAATAATTAAAAATTCAAGCTGTTATAAAAAAGTAGACTTATTTATAAGCTCGGAAAATTGAAAATAAGAACAAATATTATTTAGCTTTATGGCTAACACAATTACTAAGTATGAAGGGGATTGGGGAATTATGGTGAAATGGCTCAACGATAAGAGAATCAGGGCAAAGTTGTTGGTTGGTTTTGATGCCGTGTTTTTGTTGGGGGTGTACAACTGTGCTTAATAGTCTGAAGGGTAAGCTGATTATACCACTGATAGGGGTATTGGTACTGATTATTTTCTTCATTGTCGTATATGTAACCATGTCTACGACAAATCTTGTTTATGATTTGACGGATAACCGAATTACGGCGGCTTCCCAGTCAGCTCAAGCTTTCCTTAATAAGCTTGAGGAAAGCAGCCAAATGACCGTTCGTGTTGTTGCCGCCAGTCCAAGCCTTGTCACGCATGTGCAAAGCTGGAACCAGGGGTTAGATAGGGCTCAGAGCAGGCAGGCTCTGCTGCAATACCTGGACGGCATGAAGGGCGAACTTGGATCAGATGCGTTTGTAGTTACCGATATAGATGGAACAGTTATCTTACGATCCCACGATATTGAAAGTTACGGCGACTCAACTCAGGATATTCCGCCTTTTATAGCGGCCCGAAGCGGCGAGATTGTAACCACTTATTCTTCAACCGCGTCCATGCCCATGGGGCTTACTTCGATTGTGCCGATAACGGTGGAAGGTAATGTAATCGGTACGATTTCGGGTATCATAGACATGGGTACGGATGAGTTTGTAGATAGTTTTGCGGAGGCGTTTAATGCAACCGTAACTGTCTTCACCGGGGGTACCCGGGTTGCTACTTCGCTCGTTGACGAATTTGGAATCCGCCCAATCGGTACGGAAGTTGACCCGGAGGTCGTAGAGGCGGCGATTGACCGTGGGCAGGTAATAAGAACATTGGTGAATGTGAACGGGATACCGTTCTATGTAAATTATTTTCCTCTGTTTGGATGGTACGGAAATCCGGTCGGTATGTTTTCCGTAGGCTTTTCTAATGAGCATACGGTAGTTGCGACTGCCGCGTTACAGCGCAATCTTATCATAATATGTATAACCGGCATGGTGATATCCGCCGCTTTTATGCTTTTAATGGTCGCGAAGGCGTTAAAGCCCCTCGAAGAACTTACATTAAGCGCTGATGCCGTAGCAAGGGGAAATGTATCAATAAATTTCAGAACCGAAACAAACGATGAAATAGGTCGGGTTTCCCGTTCATTCCTGGAGATAACGAAGACTTTGAAGATACTGCAGGAAGGTTTTGATACCTGCAAGAAAGAGGTTGCCAGAGGAAACATTGATTTCCATTTTATGGATGACAGACTGGGGGGCGTTTTTAACGATGTTATGCGGCAGCATAATGACGTTGTTGTGGAGTTTACAAAGGGCTTTGATCAACTCACCGAGGCATTCGTTATTATCGATAAGGACTGCAAGGTAATGTACGCCAACACGATAGTACGGAAGTTTACGCATACGGAAGACAGCGAAATTCTGGGTATGCACATTAATGACTTCTTGAACGGGGATGTAGCCGGACACGAGTATGTGACAAAAGCCTTGAGTGACGGGCAGGCCCGCGTAGAGGCGGAGATCCGGCTGCAGCTTAGCCCCGGCAAGCCGTACGACCTGGAGCTGAATGTAATGCCCCGCAAAGTTGACGGCGAGGTAGTAGGAGCCATGCTCCTTATGACCAACATCACCCATATTAGTGAGATGAAGAGGAAGTCTGAAAAGCAAAACCTCTTCAGCAAGGAACAATTCGTAAAGCTTACCAACAACCTCACGGCGGCATTGGCCGAGGGGCATCTTGACGTGTCTTTTGAAACAAGCGAAACCGACGACAATGATATTAAAGCCATAGCCAACGAGTTCAACGCCATAAAAGGCATCATGACCGAAAGCATGAACCTAATTAACGAATATATCAATGAGCTGCAGGCTACCCTGTATGCTATGTCCAAAAAGAACCTGGATCAGAATATCGTGCGTGAATATAAAGGTGACTTCATCAAGATCAAGGATTCCGTCAATGTCATACTGAGGGACTTAAATTCCTTTTTCATGGATTTGCACGGGTCGTCCGATATCGTACATAAAGGCTCGAGCACCATAGCCGCCTCGGCTCAGGAGATGTCCGCGGGTTTTGAGGAACAGCTAAAGCTTGTGACCAACATTCGCGATCAGGTAAACGTGATTGCTCAGGAAGCCAGTCAAACCCTTGAAAATACGCAGCAAGCCCAGAATCTGTCCACCTCTGCGAAAAATGACGCCAATACGGGCAGCAGTCATATGACGAACATGCTGAAAGCTATGGAGGAAATCCGCAGCAGTACAGGCACTATAGCGGGCATCATCAAGACTATAGAGGACATTGCCTTCCAGACAAATCTTCTGGCGCTTAACGCTTCGGTAGAGGCCGCAAGAGCCGGAGATCACGGCAGGGGATTCTCCGTAGTGGCGGAGGAAGTGCGCAGCCTTGCGATACGAGTCGCCGGTTCGGTCGGTGAGTCTACAGGATTTATCGAAGCCTCGATAAAGAAAGCGGAGGCCGGCGTGAATATCGCCCAAGAAACCGCCAAAGCCCTGAGCAAGATCGTAGGCGGCGTAGAAAAAATAGATACCGTAATCGAAAAAATAGCGGCTTCGTCCACAGACCAGAAGAAGTCCATAGAACGTATAGAGGGAGATGTACAGGTAATTAATTCGATGGTAGAAAACGACGTGCGGATAGTTTCAGCTAATGCCGACGCCACTCACAACCTTATGAGGCAGGCAGAGGTGCTTAGGGACAAGCTTAAAGAATTCAATTTGCGTAACTAGGTTTACAGTCCAATAATATGATGGTACAATGGAAGGAGCCGAAACAACAGAAGCAGTTCGCCGAGCAATACAAATCGGTCGGGACATTTAGAGACGCATGGCAGATTGACCCTAAGTTGACAGCGGGGAGGATATAATGAGAGTGGACAACATACTTCTTTCTATTTCACGGGGGTTTGATCTTGTGGAGAAAGAAGTATTTGGTGTTGCATCAGGACACAGCAGGCGCGTAGCCGCCATTTGCAACAGTTTGGGAAGCGCTCTTGGAATGAACGATGACGAGCTTATAACGTTATCTGTCTGCGCACTGTTCCACGACAGCGCATTAACTGAATGGCTGATTACAGGTGAAGATAGTAAAACTCACTGTATTATTGGTCAACGTAATATAGATACGCTGCCCTTACCCACGAGCGCAGACGGGATTGTACTGTACCATCATGAGCGTTCGGACGGTTCCGGTCTGTTTGACATGCTCGACTTTCCGCTTGGAGCGGAGATTATAAGCTTTGCCGATTCATACGATATGGGGGTGCCGCTAAAAGGTTTTTCTCCCAAAATACTTGCGGTCTTTGATGCCAGCGCCGTAAATGCGATAATTCCAGAGTTTCACTTATCACCGGTCGATGCTATGAAGCTGGGTGACATTATCGCGAAGGCCATAGACTACAAATCAATATTTACGCGCAATCATACAATGGGCATTGCGCAAAAAGCCAAGTATATGGCCGGGTTCTACGGATATGATGAATTCGATACGGCAAAGCTGTACCTGGCTGCCTGTCTGCACGACCTGGGGAAATTATCTACGCCTACGGAAATACTTGAAAAGCCCGGAAAGCTGACGGATGATGAATTTAATACTATTAAAGATCATGCCCGTCAAACTTTTGAACTGCTTGATGGCGTTGATTCAGATATTCGGCATTGGGCGGCCGGGCATCATGAAAAGCTTAACGGTACCGGATATCCGTTCGGGCTGAATGCGCAAACGCTGGATTTCAACGCTCAGTTGATAGCTTGTATTGACATTTACCAAGCCGTCAGCGAGGAACGCCCGTACCACCCTTCACGATCTCACGAGGAAACTATGCATATACTTTACCAAATGGCGGAAAGAGGCGTAGTTAATGAAGCAATATCCAGGAACTTAGATTCCGCATTTGGGTAATGTTCTGTCGAAATAAAGTTATACAAGCCACATAAATACAAGGATGAAAGCGTTATTATGGATACTAGCAAAACAATCAAAACGATTACCGATTATATGAATGACGAAACAAGAGTAAGCCCCGCGGAGCGTGAGCGCATAAATTTTGAAGCGGCTTTAATCGGCAAGATGATTGAGGCAAGGGAAGAAAGAGGGTTGTCACAAAGGGAACTGGCGGAAATATCCGGCGTAAAGCAACCTGCAATAGCCCGATTAGAAACCCTAAAAGACACACCGCAAATTGATACTCTATTCAAAGTGCTTTATCCGCTTGGCTATACAATGGAGATAGTGCCGCTTAACAGTAAGCAGACCAAAGTAAAATAAAGGCTAATTGTAATTTCGCTATATTATTCAGCAGATGCTGCCTTGCTTTTAAAAAGCAAGGCAGCATCTTTTGGTGCTAATTAAAAATTTTGAAATTCCTATTGACTTAAGAAGTTCTTAAATGTTATACTTAAGAAGTTCCAAAGTGAGGTGATTATTTGGGGACAAAGAAAATGGGGCGTCCGACAGATAACCCAAAACCGCATCAGATGACTATAAAGTTTGATGACGAATGTAAGGAGATTATTGAAGGCTATAGTCGTCAAGAAAGCATATCAAAAATGGAAGCGGTTAGACAAGGTGTTAAAAAGCTGAAAGGTGACCTCAACAAAGAATAAAGGAAGCGGCGCTCCTCCGACTAAGGATACACGCCACTTCCCCAAGCAGAATACCTCAAAGGGCAAACTACATGAAATATTATATCATGCTTGGTTATGTTCTTTCAAGGATTTTGCAAAAGTCTATTGAAGGAGTGATATTATGGAAAATATTATCTTTAGTACGGCTGTATTGTTAATGATGAAGATTTTAGCCGCTGGAAACAGTAGGAATAGCGGAGGTGCGTTATGATGCCAAAAAACATACTAAGAAGCCTATTTAACGGAGAATTTAGCGCATGGGAAAGACGGCCAATCCGCACAGAAGAAAACAAGACAGTCCACCGTAAAATAGAGGATGAAAACCGGTATTTCATTCAAAAGATGTCTATTGATGATGGTGAGCGGTTTCAAAAGCTAGAAAACCTCTATACATACTCAAATGAGTTTGAGCAAGAGGATGCCTTTGCATATGGTTTTAGGCTTGCGGCAATGCTTATGTGTGCAGTATTTATGAGTGACGGAGAGCCTACGTCTAAGTGTAGCGAATAAAAATCATAGTTAAGAGATAAGAGGATAACTGTAATTTCACTATATTATTCAGCAAGAGGCTGCCTCGCTTTAAAAAAGCAAGGCAGCCTCTTTTGGTGTTAAACCCACGCAGAATACAAAGGACATATTATATTGAAAGGACAATTGAATAGCTTTTATTCTATCGGTGTATGTTCCGCATCTGGAATGAAAGTTATTATGTCTTCAACCCTGCAATCTAAAATTTTGCATAGATCATCTATAGTCCTACTTGATGTAGGCATATTCTTTACCATTCTTGAAATGGTATGTTGCGCTATTCCATGTTTATGAACTAGTCTGTATTTTGTGAAGCCCTTGTTTTTCATAGTTTTCCAAAGAGCATTATAAATTATCATAAAATCACCTCTTGCAATAATTATAAATTGAAGCTATAATATAAAATACGTAAAATAAATTTTAGCTAAATTTTATTTAAGCTATATGAAGGGGTGAAATTATGTACGACAAAGAATTTTGGAAAAGAACTTGCATACGTCAAATATTTGAGTTTATCCGTACCGGCGGAGAGATGATAAGTAATGACGCCAAAGAAAGTACGGCGGAAGACAGGCATAAGTATTATACAACCAGCTTTTTGCGGGGTATGCACCTGGCAAGAGATAGAATAATCGCTTTTGATTGGAACAGCGTTGGTAATGAATTTGAAAAGTCCAGAAAGACAGATGAAATGTTTGATGAGCTCTTAAACGCGTCAAGCGAATTGAGCGACCTTGCTTTTGAAGTGGGCTTTATTTCTGGGGCAAAGATTTGTGATGAAGTGTACCAACGAACTCATAGTAAAACCGAATGACCGCAGGTAAAGTACCGCCTCTGACCTGTTTTTAAGTGTGAATTGTCATTAACTTGCTGTTGTGGTATTATAATTATCATGTATAGCAGACAAGACAGGAGGGGTTGTATTATGAAGCGGTTGAAATCTGAGATATTGGTGGTATTGGCTGCCGCGGCTTTGGCGCTTAGCGGCTGTTTTGGCGCGGACACGCCGCAAGCGCTTGATGAGCGCGAAACGTACGAGACCGTGGAAACGATGCAAGCGGCCTCGCTCGGGATACATGGAATGATCTCGCGGATCGAGCATGGCGACAACGTGGCTTATGTGTTCGGCTCTATGCACGCGGGAAGAGCTCACTGGTTCCCTCTTGCCGCTGTGGTGGAGGACGCCATGCGCCGCGCCGACGTGTTCGTGTTTGAGTATGACATGAGTGTTAACTATGACAGCCCCGAGATGGTTCTGCTGGTGATGGAACATATGTTCCTGCCGGATGGCGTGAATCTGGCGGATTTGCTGCCGCCCGATGTTCACGCGGCGTTTGTCGAAAATATCAACACATACGATTGGGTTAACTACGAAGCGGCTAGAGCAATGCATCCGTTCAGCGTGTCCCAGCTCGTTATGTATGAAGTTTCGGCGGAGCTGGGCGTGCTCATGGAATTCAGCGTGGACGCTTATGTGTATAATTTCGCCGCGCGGCATGGTATGCCGGTCTTGGGTCTTAACGACATAGCCGAAGAGCTGGCTATAGCTTCCGATATGCCGGAGGAGGCAATGACGGCATTTATCGCGGGAATTTCAGACAAGGCGACCTTGCTTGCCCAGGGTGAAATACTGGTGCTGGCGGATGCCTACGAGGCCAACGACATGACCGGAATTCGCGGCACGATAAGCGACGGATTCGCGGCATATCGCGACGACCCCGCGGCCGCGTTTATGAGGGATGTGCTGATGCATCAGCGCTGTGTCATTTTCGCCGACGAAATAGAGAGGCTGCTTAGAGAAACAGAGGAGCCCTCGACGTTCTTTATAACGGTTGGCCTGGCTCATATAATCGGCGGGGAAGCCGGACAGGTATTGAACATCTTGCGAGACAGGGGCTTTGATGTGGCTGGAGTTTATCGCTGATTATACTCTTACGTCAAATGATGTTCGCCTGAATTCGTTCAGGAAGTTTTCGAGGCCGTCTTCGTCCTGGCGATCTAGGTGGGCTTCCTTGTGCAGCAGTGTGAAGGACTCGCCCGTTTCGCGATAGCTCACGCCCTCAAGCCGGTAGTCCAGCGCGGACAGGGCGTCGCTCAGTTCAACCAGATGGGTTTCAACATGTGAGCGGATATCTTCGTTTTCAAGCCGGAATTGACAGCTTAGCGTACGTCCCTGCTTTACAACATATGCCTCGAAGCGCCCCATGCCGGCCGTGTCGATTGCGACCAGCGCGCTGGCATGGCCTCCCGACTGGCTACGGCGGTTCTTATCGCGGAATACGTAGAGTTCGGCGCTTGCGCTGTGATCGCCAAGCGTCACCGGTATCTGAGCGTAAAAGCTGCTGCGGATGTACGATACGAATTCCAAATTATCGCTTACGGCGGAAAGCTGGGTCATCAGCCGCGTTCCGGCGGATGAGTTTGACGCCTCGCTTTGCGTCAGAACCTGACGCGCAAGCTCGAAATTGGCGCGCGTGTCGTTCAGGAAGCGTTCAAGGAAGTCGGCCAGGCGGCTTCTGCCGTCGGGCGTGAAGCTAAGCCTTTGCGCAAGTGTGTCAAAAGCGTCTCGGTTGGCCGCATTTGTTTGAACAGCCGTATTTTCTTTGGAAACAATCTCCGTACCCTCCGCCGGAAGGGTTATGCCCGTCCCGCGCGCCAGACCAAGCGTTTCCAACGCTTTTGCCATTTGCGCGTTGTCTCCCGCGAAAATTGCCGCCAGGGCAATTCTGACCCCGGCCGGTGTCGCCGCTATGTCCTTTGACGCCGGGCTTGATCCTGCGGCGGGGAGCATTTCCTGAAGCGTCTGTGTGAAGCGTTGTATGTCGGGCGTTCCATCGCCGGAGCCTGGACGGGTGTTCTGCGTCAGCCATATTGTCAATTGTTCCCGGTTCTGCAGGGCGATTCGGATGATGTCCGTTCGCGCCTGTGTCGCTTCCGCGATCTGTTCACGCGAAGCCGGAAGCATCTCCGTCAAAATTTCTGCAAGCCGCGCCGCGCCGGTGTCTTGCAGATTAGGATTGGAAAATGCGTGCGAAATAGCGGAGGCAGTTTGCTCCGCAGCCGCCGGTACGCCGGCTTTTGCAATGAAAGACTGAGCCAGCTTTGCGGCAAGTTCGCCCTGGGTCAGGGCCGCCTCTCCGCGCGCGAGAATATCGGCAAGCCGAAGCCCAAGTTCACCTTCCGGCAAATTGCGCAGGCCGTCAACAATGCCTTGCAACTGCTCGTTGATCCTGAATTGGCCGCTTAGAAGCGCGTCAAAGGCTGAGGTGAGCCGCGGCGCAATCGGCATATCGTTTTCGATGAAGAATAGTACGCGTTCGAGCGTTTCCGCGCCAAGAAGCCGCGCCCCCTGGGCCGCGCGGAGCATGTTTTCCTTCGTGATGGGGACTTGGCTCTCGAACAGAGCCAGCGCTATGCGCGTGTTCTCGGCGTTAGGCGAGATGCCCAGCGAGGTCAGAGCGTCGCGAATTGCGGTGTTCTGGCGTATTATGTGGCTCTTGGCATGCATCTCCAGTATTATTTCGCCGCCTTCGCCGCGGCTTACCGTGAATGTGTGGGTCTCACCGATGCGCGCGTCAATCGGCGACGCGTCCGCAGCTAGTTTCCCGGTTATCAGAGTTCCGTTGGGGCTTTTAATAACCATCGAGTCGCGCCGTATGTCGACAATTTCCGCGCGGACTTCGCTTTTGTATCCCGAGTTTTGTGACGTGCCGCTCTTACTCACGGAGCGCGTCCGCTGTACGCTTTGTGCTTTATTGACTTCCATTGGCGTCACCCTATCATAAATTATGATGCTGACGAATATACATGACTACATCTATAGTATACTCGGAGGTTACGCATGAATACATTAGGCCGAAATCAACGCGAGCTGCACTTCGAGCGGGAAATAAACCCGGCGTCTATGCCGCAGCAAGCCGACGACATATTGGTCATGCAGATGGTTGCCGAAACAATGTCTGCCAAGCGCGCGTGGATAATGCAGTTGGACATGATGATGCAGCGCGACGAGCGTGACGACGTACGCGAGACATTACGGCTGATCCGGCTGGACGAGCTGAAGCATGTGCGGCTGCTAAGCCAGTTGCCCATGTCCGCCGAGAGCGGCGGCGACGACGGACAGCGGCCGGAAGGTGTCATCAGCTACAACCGCGCCGCTAAGCTCAAGCTCAAGAGCTCCGAATTCGTACGCAAAATTTATTACAGCTTTTTCGACACTCCTACGCGCGACATGCTTTTCGAGATTGTTTGCGACGATACAAACAACGCCGTGCGCTTCTCGCTGCTGGCGGGTGAGTAGGGGACTATAGCAATATTTGATACGCTATGCGCTCACCGTCCGGTATATTCAGCATTATCTCGCCGCGCTGCGTGAAGCCGGCTTGAGAGACTGTTTTTTTCATTATCGTGTTGCCGGGATACGTGTCTATGCGGATATCGTTGAAACCCATTCGATGGGCTTCATCGACCAGCATTTTCAGGATCGTTATGCCAATCCTGCGGCCGCGTACAGCTTGGTCAACCATTACGCGGTGGATAACGGCGTATTTTTCGCCGGGCCCTTCCCATGAACCGTTTTGCAGCGCTTCGTAGTCGTCTTCGGGGCCCGGCTCCAGCGACGCGTATCCGCGGACGGCTCCGTCTGCCTCCAGCACGTATCCATGCCCCAGACGCACGTCGTTATCCAGCGACGCGCGGTTGGGGCCGTATCCGTTCTGCCACTGCGGTAAGCCTTGACTGCCCAGATACTTGCACGCGTCGTCCATGATGGCCTCGACCGTATCAATATCGTCCGGTGTTGCTAAGCGCAAGTTTATCATGCCGGGCTCCCTTCGTAAAATGACTCCATTTTGTCAAGCAGTGACTCGAACTCGGCCATGGCCATCTCGATCGGCGCGGGACTGCTCATGTCGACTCCGGCCTCGCGGAGCAGGTTGATGGAATAGTCGGAGCAGCCGCTGCCTAGGAACTTGAGGTACGCCTGAATCTTGTCTACGTCGCCGGAGATTATTCCGCGCGCCAGGGCTTGGGCGGCGCTCATGCCGGTTGCGTACTGATACACATAGAAACCCATGTAGAAGTGAGGTATTCGCGCCCATTCGTAGCCGATCTCGTCGTCATGAATTATGCCGTCGCCGTAGTAGTCGCGGTTGATCCGGCTATACATTTCACACAGGCTTTCGTGGGTAAGGGGATTACCGCCTGTGACGGCTTCGTGAATACGCATTTCAAACTCGGCAAACATAGTTTGCCGGAAAATTGTACCGCGAAAACCTTCCAACGACTCGTTTACAAGGTAGGCAAGCATGTTCTTGTCGTCGGTTGTGCGCAGCAGATAGTCCATTAGAAGGGCTTCGTTCACCGTTGAGGCGACTTCCGCCACGAATATTGTATAGTTGCCGTATACGTATGGCTGTGTCTCGTGCGAATAGTAGCTGTGTATCATGTGGCCTACCTCGTGCGCGAGTGTCAGCAAGTCTCCGATTGTGTCGTTGAAGTTCATGAGCACGTAGGGGTGCGCGCCGTGCATTTCTGCGCAATAGGCTCCGCTGGCCTTGCCTTCATTTTCGTATACGTCGATCCAGCCTTCGGTCATGGCACGGCGAACTACATCCACATAGTCTGTGCCAAGCGGAGCCAGCGCTTTGAGCAGGGTCACCTTGGCGTCTTCCCACGAAATCTTTGTGTCGGCCTCTTTGACGATTGGCGTATAGATGTCGTAGAAGTGCAGCTCATCCAGCCCAAGGAACTTGCGCCGAATATCGATATAGCGGTACATGAGCCCATTGTGCTTTCGTACTGTGTCGATAAGGTTGGTATACACCTCTACGGGAATGTTGCCGGACGACAGTGATCCGTGCAGGGCGCTGTCATACTTGCGCATGTTTGCGTAGAATATGTTGCGCTTGACCCAGGCGTTGAGGTTGGCGGCCAGGGTGTTTTTTTGGGCGATGTACGCCCGGTAGTATGCGGTGAAAGCCTCACGGCGAACATCGCGATTTTTTGATTCCATCAGGTTCTTGTAGCGTCCGTGAGTCAGTTCGACTTCTCCCTCGTCGCTTGTCACCGTGCCAAACTTCATGTCTGCGTTGTCGATCATGCTAAACAGCGTTTCGGGCGCGTCGGTGATTTCATGTGCCAGCGCAAGTACTTCTTCCATCTCCGGCGAAAGCACGTGCGCTTTTTGCCGCCAAATATTCTCAAGATACTGGCGATAAAGCGCCAGATCGGAGCTTTTCTCAAGATGCGTACGAACTTGCCATTCGTCGAGCGTCAGAATTTCCGGCACTATGAAGCTTTGCGCCGCTCCTAGCTTCGCGCTCATGCCCTCGAACTTGCTGTTCATTGCGGCATATGCACTGTTGGCCGTGTCTTCGCTGGACTTCAGCAAAGCGTACAACCAGAGCAGGCCGATGCGCTGCTCTAATTCGTCGCAAAGGCGAAGGCATTCCAGCAATTTTGACATGTCGCCCAGATTCCCACGAAATGCTTCCAGTCGCGCAAGCCTTTCGCCGACCGCGGAGTATTCGCTCTCCCACGCGGCATCTGCCGCGAACACGTCTGACGTTCTCCACTTGAACTCGTCCGCGATCTCGTGACGAGCTTTGATTTTTTCCGGCATAGTTTCCTCCTTAATTTATACTTAGCTGATCCTTAACAAATGCGACTATAGGGTCTATTGAGTCTTTGTCCATAAAATACAGCTTCGCCCCGTAAGTTTCCAAGAACAATTTATCTTCGTCGGTCAATTCGGAGACATCTTTTTTGAGCGACATCTTTCGCAGCAGGGTCATCAGACCTTTGTGTACGATACTCAGCTTGTTGTAGTCGATTCCTCCGCGCAGATGGAATATCCTTGTTGCGGACAATTGTTCCTGTGTGAAGTTTTTTTTCAGGATAACCGAATAGTCGGTAACATTTGGATCGGCAAGTCCGACGGTAAACACGACAAGAGATTTGCAGGGGTTCTTGGTTACAATTTTGACCCCGTCAATTCCTCCGGCGTATAGCCCCCCTCCGTATACTACAACTTCATATGACATCAACTGCGGGGGCTTTATTTCCGACGCTTCGAGAAGAGCGGCGTCAAGCGCTTCCGCTATCCACTGCGCATACTGCTTGGTGGTTCCATACTTGGATTTATATATGACCGCTACATTGTTCATTGGATGTCCTCCGTAAATATTTGTCACGAGAATTATAACATGAATCGGTGTTAAAATGAATAGAAATTTTGATATAACATGTAAAAAAAGAGCCCGCATTCGAGGGGAATGGCGGACTCTTGCGGTTGGGCGGGTTTGTTATTCGAGGATGAAAACGTTGACGGTTCGGCGGCCGAAGTTTAGGGCGTCCTGTACGTTGTACATGAACAGGTCGATTTTGTAGCCGCGTATGGCGGAGCCGGTATCGGCCGCTACAGCGAAGCCGTATCCTTCGATAAAGAGTGGTGTACCCAGCGGAATTACGCTTGGGTCGACGGCTACTACGCCGTGCTGTACTCTCATGCCGGACGCCGTGATTCCATAGCCCGGGTCGCCGGGGCGCTTGCCGGTGGATTCGAATCCGGCGGTATATGCTGTAGCGGTCATGGTCAACTGGCGGCTAAAGGCGAAGTTGCCCTCGGCGGAAGGTATTTCAAAGCGTGGGCGCGGTGCGGGATTGCGTGTACCGACCGCGATTACTCGGTCTATAGGTTCGGCCATAACAGCTTCCGAGAGAAGGCGGCTGTCGATTCTGATTCCGGCCAGCATTATTATTTCTGAGACAATTTCGGTGACGCCCGGCTCACCTTCTTGCACAACGACTTCTTCGCCGATGTTGATTGTTGGGTCGTAGTTGTGCTGTACTTCGTAGGGTATGGGCATATTTGACGTGAATGTGTGGCTGGTTGGACGGTAGAATTCAAACGTTTGTCCGGGCTCAACCGGTGCCGAGCGGCGCAGATTGTGGAAGTATACTTCGCCGTATTCGAGCTCTACCAGGGCTATAACATGTCCGATCCGTGAGTCTGCCGGGATACGCAAGCTCTGTTCTTCTCCGTCGATCTTGACGTTGACGGTTACTCCGCGTGTTATAACAATACGAGGGATATAGTTGTCGATGAATCGTTCGTCCATCGCCATGTTGATTGTGTCGCCTATTTCGAGAACATATCCGCTCTCTTCGAGGAAGTCCGCGACGTTTGCGGCAAATGTGTGGTAAAGCCTTGTTATGCCGTTATCTACAACCCGGACATCTCGCTGACGCTGTGCGGATGTGCTGCTGCCGTGCGTAAGCAGTCGATCCGGCATGGTAAGGGGCGTAACCGCATATACAGGTGTTGCAATGCTTGAGATTACAAACACTGCTCCACTAACTGCCAGCAGTGCTGCAATTCCTTTTTTCATGGCAATTGTCCTCCTTAAGGCTTTGGGTCAGTCCATGGATACTGATCCCTGCGTTCGGTTGGGATTGATTGTCCGAACGTTCTGGCGTATAGGAAATTTTTGCCAAAAGAGCCTTGTAAGTATTATGGCCAGGATTACATCGGTTAAAACCTGCGCGCTCAAAAAACTAGATTAAGCCGATATAATCTGGACATCCACGAGTTCTGACAACACTCGGTCTTAATTACGGAATTCATTCTACCACAAAATGAAAATCAATGCAATGCTTTTGCAAGAATTATTCATGTCAAAAATTAGAAAATTGTGACAGAGCTTGATAAAATGCGCGTCACACGTGTGACAAAATTCGAGCTAAAAGGACTAAATGGATAAATTAAATAGCTTTGAGGCGTTGTAATTTGTAATATTAGCCACATCATCAAGACTTATATCTAAAACTGAAGCTATTTTTTCACAAATCGAACGTAATTTTAGCGAATCGTTTCGCTTTCCACGAAATGGTACAGGCGAAAGGAAGGGGCAGTCGGTCTCGATCAATATGCACGAAGCGCCGACGGCTTTAACGGCCCGGACCACATGTTTTGCGTCAGGGAAGGTTATTACGCCGCCTATTCCTATATATAGCCCCAGGGCTTCGTAGGCTATGGCTGCTTCGTCGTCGTCTGTGAAGCAATGAACCACCCCGCGCTTGATCTCGTACTTGCGCAGGACGTCAAGCGTGTCGCGGACGGCTTCCCTTGAGTGGATTATGACAGGCATGTCCAGTTCCTTGGCGACTTGAAGCTGCTTCTCGAACCACTTACGTTGATTCTCCCGCGTCGAACGCATGTAGTGGTAGTCAAAGCCTATCTCGCCCACGGCGACACAGCGTTCGTCGCCGGCCAGTTTACGGATTGAGTCCAAGTCGGCGTCGGTCATGCTGTCAACATAGTGGGGGTGAACCCCGGCGGAAGCGTAGACATGCTCGTACTGCCGTGCCAGTTTTAGAGACCTGTACGACGACATGACTCCGGCGCCGACGTTTATTACGGTATCGACCCCGGCTGCCGGCAATCCCGCCAGCAGCTCGTCGCGGTCGGCGTCGTATGCGTCGAAGTCGTAATGGGCGTGGCTGTCAAAGTACATTACCGTACCTCCGACCCGTCGGCGATGTCGCCGTCCAGGGATATAAGGGTAAGCTCGGTATCTCCTTCGGTAGACGCGGCAAGAAGCATTCCCTGGCTCATCTGCCCCATCAGCTTGGCGGGCTTGAGGTTGGTCACGACGACTACCTTCTTTCCGACCATCTCTTCCGGTGTATAGAACTTTCCGATGCCGGAAAGTATTTGACGTGTCTCATCGCCGACCTTTACCTGTGACTTGAGGAGCTTGTCCGACTTTTTTACACGCTCGCAGGCCAGAACTACGCCTACCTTTAGTTCGACCTTTGCGAATTCATCAATGGTAATCTCGCCGGACTCTTCGGGCTCCGTCTTTTGCGCGCCGCCCGAGATGCCCGTAAGTTCTTCAAGCTCTTTCTTGAGCTCAAGGCGCGGGAAGAGCGTAGCGCCTTTTGTGATGCTTACTGTGTGCGGAAGCTTTCCGAACTCCTTGGCGCTGTCCCATGTGAATATGCCGCTCATATTTAGCTGGCGGCGAATCTCCGGCGAAGTACCCGGCATGAAAGGTTCTATTAATATAGAAGTAACACGTAACGATTCGGTCATGTTATACAGCACGCGGGCCAGGGTAGGGTGGTTGGCCTGATCTTTGACCAGCACCCAGGGCTGAGTTTCATCGGCATATTTGTTTATGCGGCTGACGAACGACCATATAGAGGATAAGGCTTCGTGAGGGGCAAATGCGTCCATGTGTTTTTCCACTGCTTCCGCTGTTTCGCGGGCCATTGCGATTATTTCGGATTCATGCGGAGTGTCAGTTTGTTCTGCCGGGAGTACGCCCCCGAAGTACTTCTCGATCATACCGACCGTGCGTGAAAGCAGGTTGCCAAGGTCGTTAGCTAGGTCGGCGTTGATTCGGTTTACAAGTATCTCGTTTGTGAAGTTGCCGTCTTGGCCAAAGGAGAACTCGCGCAGGATAAAGTAGCGCAACGCGTCCGCGCCATAGCGTCCCGCAAGCACTACGGGGTCAACAACATTACCGATTGACTTGCTCATTTTTGCGTTGTTGAACACAATCCAGCCGTGTCCAAATATCTTCTTGGGAAGAGGCTCGCCAAGCGCCATCAGAATTGCAGGCCAAATTATGGAATGGAAACGCACAATTTCCTTTGCCATAAGATGAACGTCGGCGGGCCAATATTTTTTGTATTCCGATTCGTCGTCGGACATGTAGCCCAGTGCCGTGATGTAGTTCGACAGGGCGTCGATCCAGACATATACTACATGTCCGGGGTCGAACTCTACCGGTACTCCCCACTTATGAGATGTGCGCGTCACAGACAGGTCTTCCAGGCCGTTCTGCATGAAGCCCATCATCTCATTGTAGCGCGAAACCGGCTCAACGAACTCCGGGTTATCCTTGTAGTGTTTGATAAGCGCGTCCTGATACTTCGACAGGCGGAAGAAATAGCTCTCTTCCTCGAGAGTTTCCACCGGGCGTTTGCAGTCCGGGCAGTTGCCGTCAACAAGCTGCAGCTTTGTAAAGTATGATTCGCACGGCGTACAGTAAGCGCCGCTGTAAGTGCTCTTGTAAATATCGCCTTGGTCGTAAAGCTTCCTGAATATCTTTGCGACGGCGCGGACATGGTAGTCGTCCGTCGTTCTGATGAATATGTCGTTTTCGATGTTCATCAGCTTCCATAGCTCCAGCACGCCCTTGACGATTTCGTCGACATGCTCCTTAGGGGTACAGCCTTTTTCAGAGGCTACGCGCTCAATCTTCTGGCCGTGTTCGTCGGTTCCGGTAAGAAACTTGACGTCGTAACCGCGCGCTTTCTTGTATCGCGCAAGCGCGTCGGCTGCCACGGTGGTATATGTGTGACCGATGTGGAACTTGTCGTTGGGAAAATATATAGGCGTGGTCAGATAGAATGTAGGTTTGCTCATTTGTTCCTCCGTCAGCTTTTCTTATTCCTTTTCTTGTCGTGGGACTTGTACTGTTTTAACAATTGCTGTTTCGACACTTCGTTGACACTTCGCTGAGGCTGCTTGGCGCGCACGCTTGCGATGCGTTCGAGGTTGCGGTTTTCGGTAAGGCGGATTTTTGTGTCCAGTTCGGTTACGGTCATGATCTGATCCTGCAAGCCCCGGATCACATTCTTGTTTTCATTGCCGACGAGATTGAAGTCGGAGCCTATCTCATCGAACATTTTCTGGAACAACGCGTCTGTGGCGACGACTTCATCCACCAGAACCTGCTTTTCAGCGCCCATGCCTATGAAGAGTTTGTCGTACTCCTCATTACGTTCGGCGGACAAGATGGCCTCTTGATTTTCGCAAATTGTCAGTATTTGTGTGAGCAGACCTTTTTTCTTTACGATGAGGTCTAACAATATATTCAGTTTAGAAATGTTGGACTGCATACGCCACCCCCGAACGTTATTCGGATACAATCACTTTATGGTATACCTTCTTGCCTTTCTGCAACATTACAGCGCCGTCGGTCAAGGCTGATTCATCGACGACATGGTCAATGGATTCAATCTTCTGATCGTTAATGCGCAGGCCGCCTTGTTCGATAAGGCGGCGGCTCTCGGACTTGCTTGGCGTCAAACCGGTCGTGACAAGCAGGTCGGCAACGTTGATACCGGTCGCAAGAGTCACACGTGTGACGGTGGTGGCGGGTATATCTCCGCCGGGGCCTTCGCCGCTGAACAGCGCCTTCGCCGCCGCGAGCGCTCCGTCCGCCGCTTCTTTGCTGTGTACGATCTTGGTGACTTCGTAGGCAAACCTTTCCTTGGCATGATTCAATGCCGCGCCGCCTTCGCTTGTCAGACGGTCAATTTCGTCCAGCGGCAGGAAGGTTAACAGGCACAGGGATTGGCGAACATCCGCGTCGTCTATGTTGCGGAAGTATTGGAAGAATTCATATGGAGACGTCTTGGACGCGTCCAGCCAAACCGAACCGGCCTGTGTCTTGCCCATTTTCTGGCCGGAGCTTGTCTGCAGCAGTTTAAACGTCAATCCATAAGCCGAACCGCTGTCAACTCTGCGTACCAATTCGACCCCTGCCAGTATGTTGGCCCATTGGTCGGAGCCTCCGCACTGCAGCGTACAGCCAAATTCTCTGTACTGATACAGGAAGTCATAAGCCTGGAGTGTCATGTAGCTAAGCTCGAAGAAGTTGAGTCCTTGTTCCATGCGTGTCTTGTATGTTTCCGCGCTCAGCATCCGGTTGATCGGAAAGTGTATGCCATACTCGCGCACAAAGTCAAGATAGTTGAGCGGGCGCAGCCAGTCTCCGTTGTTGACCAGCATCGCCTTGCCGTCGGAAAAATCAATAAAGTGCGACATCTGCTTTTGAATCCTGGCTATGTTAGAATCGATTTCGTCAAGGGTCATTACACGGCGCATGTCGTTGCGCCCCGTGGTGTCGCCGACCATTCCGGTGCCGCCGCCCATCAGAGCTATAGGTTTGTGTCCCATCCTCTGCATCTGTGACATGGCCATAAGCGTCAGAAGATGTCCCACATGCAGACTGTCCGCCGTAGGATCATACCCAATGTAGAAAGTAACCGAACCTGCTCCAAAAGCCTGGCGTAGTTCGTCCTGGTGTGTGACGGCGTCGATGTAGCCGCGCTGTTCTAAAATATCGTACACATTTGTGCTGCCCATATATACTGTCCTCCCTTGCAATTGCTGTTATAGTTAGAACCCATCCTCAATAAATTCAACATCGCCTTGACACGCCTTGACGCCGCCAATTCGCGCCAAATCGACGTTGGATTATTAAGGATGTGTTCCTAATTCTCCCCAATTAGCAGGCGAGTGATAACAAAAGACTCCCACGGATATTAGAGCCTGTTTAATATCTTTTCACCATTGTCTTGGCGGCTGATTTTCCGCCCTTCGTCGTCACTTCCTTCTAGCGTACCTTCTAGGTACGCGTCGTCGTCAGCTCCTAGAATGGCGAAAAATCAGGCTCGCCAATCCAACGGCAAAAAGATATTAAACAGACTCTTAGGGAGTCGCGGTTAAGAATATAGTATCAGACCATGTGGAATTTTGCAAGCGATTATTTGTACTTATCCTCGAGGCCGCACATCCACGATCCGAGCATTATTCCAAGGATAGCCGCCCCGCCGCATAGCAGCCCGCCCAAGCCGACATAGTCGAAGTTAACCGGCACAATCATAAGAGTGGAGGCAATCACGAAGCCGATAATCGCGTGGAAGAGCATTGAGTACGCGTGCCTAAAAAGAAAGGCCATCAGCCGGGAGAGCAGCAGCACCGTCAGCACAGCCCCGGCCAGGAAAGGGACTATAACGCCTAAGTCCAAGTTGGCGATGCCTTGCGTAAGGGGCGCGTACATCTGGAGAAATAACAGCAGGTTGGACGAGCTAAGCCCTGGTACTATCGAACTAAGCCCAATTATACCTCCGGCCAAGACCCAGGTATATGTATTCAGCGGAATCGCGTCGCCGACGCTTCGTGACACATAGTCAAGAAATGCCAGCGCGCCAAACAGGCATAATATCAGCATGGCCAGATGGTTGCTTCCCCGTCCGTGCGCTCCGGCCTTCCTCCATAGAGTAGGCAGCGTGCCGACTATACAGCCGATGAAGAACCAAATTAACTGCACTTCCGCAACCTCGAAGAAGAAGCTAAGGAACACGGCGAATATAAATACGCCGCCGACGCCGCCAATCCCTACAGGCAGGAAGAAGAAGAAATTGGCCTTGAAGTCACGGGTGATGTTGGCAAGAAACATTATCATACGCTCGTACAGTCCGAATACGGCGGCAAGCGCCCCGCCGCTGATGCCGGGCAGGATGAAGCCCGAGCCGATGAATATCCCTTTGAGCAGGCGTATGAACCAGGACGCCAGAGTATCGTTCATTATGAGACCTCCTGATATAGCTAAAATCTTCCATGTCACACGTGTGACGTTACCAAATCTTCCCTGGGCAGTTTGCGCCTATCCCACAAAAACCAGAGTAGCATTATCGTGCCGCGCATAGCGGCGCCGATTGTGACAGCCCACCATATGCCGAAAAGTCCAAGCGGAGTAGTGCTGAGAATGTAGGCAAGAACCACGCGGGAAGAGTTGCATGCAATGCTGACAATCGAGGGCTTGAATGTAACGCCGCGGCCGCGGAAGCACGCCGCCATAGCGCCCTCGATAGACTGCGGAATCTGAGATACTGCTAGTATACGCAGCAAAACGCCGCCAAGAACAATTTCTTCAGGCTCGCGCAGGAACAGACCGATAAGAGGTTCGGCAAATATAAATATGAACACGCTGACAAGAAGACCCCATATGCTCATGGAGGCCAAAGCCGTCTTAAATCCCTTGTGTATGCGGCTCCACTTGCCCGCGCCGAAGTTCTGGCCGACAAAGGCCGTCATCGCCGAACCAAAGCCCGCGCCCACCAGCCAGCTAAGCGCCTCAATCTGGAATGCGACGCGCTGAGCCGCCATGGGGGCTACACCCCATACCGCCACCATACGCGCGATAATCATGCCGAAGCTAGACATAACCATTGTTTCAACAGCAACGGGAAAACCCCAGCGGAATATGTCGCGCGCTTCCTTGCGCCCCGGTTTGGCAAGCATGGAAAAGCTTTCATACGGGCGGTTCTTATGTTTTTTGATTGCCAGTACGAACAATCCAAACTCGATGAGCCTCGCTATAATCGTCGCGTATGCGGCGCCGGCCACGCCAAGACCTGCGCCGAATATCAGTATAGGGTCAAGTACTATGTTGGCCACGAGGCCGGTGCATTGTACAACAAAGGGAAGGCGGGTATTGCCGTATCCGGCAAAGCTCCCGGCAATTACTCCGCTTGCGTACATAAACGGAATACTGAACCCTGATATAGCTAAGTACAACTGAGCGTCAAGCACAACTTGGTCGTTTGGTATGTTGAAGAAACTCACAAGAGGAACCCGCGCAAATATCATAAACGAACCGAAGGCAACGCCCAGCGCCAGCGCCATCCACAGTCCCGCCTGAGAATAGCCCCGCGCCGCATCAAGATTACCAAGCCCTACGTTCTGGGAAACGCCGATCTCCGTGCCGATACGCACCATCAGCATAAGGCCCATGCTCATCCACAAAAACATCCCGGCCGTGCTCGAAGCCACCACAGCGTCGCTGCTAAGCATACCAAGCCAGAATATGTCCGCCAATGTATATGCCATAATCATAAACTGCCCGGCCATTACCGGCAGCGACACAAACAGCAGCTTGCGAAATATATCCCCCTGAGTAAGGTCGTACCGCTGTGAAGCCGCACCGCCCACCCTCTTAGATGTAGCCATACAAAAATACTCCTTAGAACCTATTCTCAATATGTAGATGCCTTTCAAAGGCAAAAAATACACCAGGTTATTATTTCACACAAAAGGAAGCGTGTCAATACAGCCGCAAAATATTCACAGTCAGTTTCAAAAGCATAGGAGAATATTTTACGGCGCCGGCGGGAGAATATAGCTTACAAGGTCGTAATATATGGAGACAATATATGCAGACAATTTCGACAAATATAGAAGCAAACATAGCCGTGCTGGAGAAGCTCTTCACGGACTGCGGAGACGTGGTGAAGCGGAAGTTCAGCGTGGGATCGCGTACGTCGAACGTTTTGTACATGATATATCTCGACAACCTGGTAGATCGGGACACCATCGAGAGAAGAATCATTGAGCCGATTGTAAGGTCGGGCTGGAGGGGGGAAGACGCCGGAAACCTAAACATGCTTGAGTACCTGTCAAATGGTGGAATTACCACTGTGGACTTTTCGCAAACTCAAGATTTTGCGGAAATGGTGGACGCGGTGCTCAGCGGCGACACGGCGTTGTTTGTGGACGGGTACTCGGGGGGGCTGGTAGTCTCGACAAAGGGCTGGCCCAACCGCGGCGTACAGTCGGCCGAGACGGAGGTTGTGGTACAAGGCTCGAAGGAAGCGTTTTCAGAGACGTTTCGTATCAACACGGTGCTGATACGCCGACGTATCCGTGACACACGTCTAAAGCTCAAGCAGATGTACATTGGCGAACGGAGCAAGACCAGCGTGGGAATTATGTACATGGACGATATCGTGCGCCACGACATTTTGGAGGAGCTCGAGAAGCGGCTCAACAGCATCGAGATAGACGCGTTGCTGGACGTGGGGTACGTCGAGCAGATGACCGCCGACGACTGGTTGTCGCCGTTTCCGCAATATCAGACGACGGAGAGACCCGACAAAGCGGCGGCGGCCATATTGGAAGGGCGCATAGTGGTGGTCGTCGACAACTCGCCGTTCGTGCTTATACTTCCGACTACGCTCAACTCGATGATGCAGGCTGCCGAGGACTACTATCAAGGCTGGGAGATGATGTCCGCCACCAGGATACTTCGATATATGGCAGTCTTTATGGGACTGTCGCTTCCCGCGCTGTATATCGCAATCGCGGTCTACCATCCGTCCATGCTTCCTACGCTCTTGATACACAAGCTGGCCGAAGCGCGGCGCGACGTTCCGTTTCCCGCGACTCTCGAAATAATCCTTATGGATTTCGCGTTTGAGCTGCTCCGCGAGGCCGGGGTGCGCCTGCCAAGCGCCATTGGCGGCACTATAGGCATTGTCGGCGGACTGATTATCGGCCAGGCGGCCGTCGAGGCCGGGCTTGTTTCACCGATAGTCGTCATCGTTGTGGCGGTTACGGGCATCAGCACGTTTGTCATTCCAAGCTTCCGGCTTGTCAACGGCTTCCGCCTCATGAAGTACGTGCTCATATTTTTCGCGTCGATACTTGGGCTGTTCGGGTTCTGGATAGGCTTCCTGATCGTGTTACTGCATCTATCGGCGCTCAAGTCATACGGTATACCATATATGTTCCCATACGTCGCCGGCGAGGTCAACCGTTACGCCGATTACAAGGACACGATTGTACGCGCTCCGCTGTTCATGATGAAGAAGCCCCCGCTGTTCGCGAATCCGCTTTCGGGCAAGCGTCTGCAGGGTCGGCACAACGGCAAGGTGCGGTCGAAGGAATAAGAACCTGTGTTCATAGGTGGGGATGGCGGATTGACGAGGCGATTTTTCGCCAATCTAGGAAGTGACGACGCCCGGGGTCCCCGCAAAGCCCGGTTTTGGCTTTGTGGGGTGGACTGAGCGTACCCGCAGTGGTACGCAAGGATGCTGTGTGCCGGTGGCACACGTTTAGCATCCGAAGCGCCAGCGTAGGCGGAGGAAC
>WRAW01000010.1 GCA_009780015.1 Defluviitaleaceae bacterium
ATCAGCGTATTCAACTAAAAACAAAACTGACTCCGTTTGAAAAACGGCGCCAGTTTGCGTAATTTGTAGATATACTGCGATAGGGCTATTATTTTCGTGTCTGGTGAAGCTGGTTCAGTACAATTGTACGCAAGGGCCTTGCTTTTTAGCTGCAGCCGGTGGTTGATCCGCACTCGGTACATACCTTGCATGTGCCGTTGCGAACCATCTTCGTGGACTTGCAGTTGGGGCAGATTTCGCCGTAGATGTAGTCCTTGGCGGTGTATTTCACGTCCGGCGCGGCGGACGGAGCCGAACCCGGCTTGCTTGTATGCCACTCCGGGGGTTTTACCTGTACATATTCAAAGTTGCCAAGCTCGATGTCGATCACCTTGCTTATCAAGTCGGAGATGGAGTCCACGAACTTGATATAGGGATGCCCCGTGACATATCCCGACGGCTCGAACTTCTGGCCCCGGTACATCCGCGCGATATCGCTCGGCGGTACGCCGTACTGCAGCATTTCCGATATGGTCTGTGAAAGGCTCTCAAGAAGACCCTTGGTGAGCGTACCCTGTCTGCCGCTGGAGATGTATATCTCGCCCAGGCGGCCGTCTTCGTAGTAGGAAGCCGTTATATAGAGGCGCAGGTTGTCGATCTGGGCTTCGTGCACCTTGGCCGAGCGTATGCCGGACGGCTTCACGCGCTTGGGCATGTAAACGACCTTCTTGGACATGGCAAACTCCAGAAGCTCCTGATATGTGTAATCTTCCAGGGCCTTGCCCGTGTTCTTGCCAAGAGCGGAGGAAAGCGGCTGCGCGACCTTGCAGCCGTCGCGGTAGACTGTAATGGCCTTAACGCCGAGCTTCCAAGACTCCAGATAGACCTGCTTTACGTCGTCGATGCTTGCCGATGAGGAAAGGTTTACAGTCTTGGATATACCTCCGGTGACGTGGGGCGAAAGAGCGCCCATCATTTTGACATGGCCTTCCGGCTGGATAAACCGCTTGCCGCTGCCGCACTTGCTGGCCGTATCGAACACCGGGTAGTGCTCCTCGAGAAGATGCGGCGCGCCCTCTATCTTGCCGTCTATCACGTTGCCCTGGTCGTCCTTGCGCATTACATAGGCGCTGATCTCATCTATCTGAGCCTGACTGTAGCCCAGCTTCTTTAGGGCGGCTTCTATCGTGGGGTTTATTATGACCATAAATCCGCCGCCTACGAGCTTCTTGTAGCTGATGTGGCTGAAGTACGGCTCCGACGATGTGGTTGCGCAGTCCATCGCGAAGGCGATTGTTCCCGTGGGCGCGTAAACCGATACCTGGGCGTTGCGGTAGCCGTAGGCTTCGCCGCTTTCAACGGCCTGACTCCAGACACGTCGCAGCGTGTCGCTTACGTCGAACAGCGACAGCGCGCTCAGTACTTCGTGGTCAACGGTTACGGGCTCGCGCTCCAGACCCTCGAATGTTATGTCCGTATCGCTGTATCCGGCCGCGCGCGCGTGGTTGCGAATTACGCGCTTCATGTGCTCGGCGTTTTGGCCGTAGCACTCGAAAGCGCCGACCTTGCCCGCCATCAGCGCGGATATATAATAGGAGTACCCGGTCATTATTGACGTAAGAGAAGCGGCCACAGCGCGCGCTTCCTCGGAATCGTACGGCACGGCCATCATCATGAACAGTGCGCCGACATTGGTAAGACCGAGGCCGGTCGTACGGAACAGGTGCGAACGCCGCGCGATATCCCGCGTGGGAAACTGTCCCCAGTGTATGGTGGCCTCCAGCACAAGCTGCACCATCTTGATAACGTGCAGGTATGATTCCATATCGAAAAGACCCGTTTCAGAGTCGTAGAACTTGACGATATTAATACTGGCAAGGTTACATGCCGTATCGTCAAGGAACATGTATTCGGAACAGGGGTTGCTGGCGTTTATGCGATTGGCGCGGCTTGCGGCGTCGCCGTCTTCTCCGGCGGGACATGTGTGCCAGGCGTTTATCGTGTCGTCGAACTGCACTCCGGGGTCGCCGCAGCGCCAAGCGGCGTAGCCGATCTTGTTCCAGATTTCTCCGACAGCGTGCTGACCGCTCTGGCTCTTATCGACGCGGCCGGATGTCTGCCAGGGCTCGTCCGGGTCAGTGTTCAGCTTGCGCATGAACTCGTCGGGTATGCGCACAGAATTGTTTACGTTCTGACCCGACACGGTCTCATAGGCTTCGCCCTCGATAGACGTTGAGTACCCCATCTTGCCAAGAGCCTCCACCTTGTCTTCTTCGACGGACTTCCACATTATGTAATCCATTATCTCGGGGTGGTCGAGGTTTAGAATATTCATTTTCGCGGCGCGGCGGGTCGTACCGCCGGACTTGATCGCTCCGGCGTTCTTGTCCGACACTTTTAGGAAGCTCAGCAGCCCCGACGACTTTCCGCCGCCGGATAGTATCTCGTTCTTAGCCCTTATCACCGACCAGTTGGTTCCCACGCCGGAACCGTACTTAAACAGCAGAGTCTCCGTCGCCAACTGATCCGTAAGCGACTTGTCTCCCATGAGCGAGTCTGCAATCGACACAATAAAGCAGGCCGAACCCTGCGTACGCGAATATGAATCGGGCGCAAGCGCCGCCTGGCCGCTTTCCGTATCATAGTAATAGTGGCCGTTTCCGTTTCCGGTAATGCCATAGGACGCCAGGCCGGTGTTAAACCACTGAGGGCTGTTGGGAGCCCACATCTGCGACAGCATCATAAAAACCGTCTCGTCATAGACAATCTGCCGCTGTTCACCGTTTATCATACCAAGGTCAAGCAGGGAGTCCGTCCAGAAGCTTACCATGCGGTGAGCCACCTGGCGCATGGACGTTTCACCGCCTCCGGTCGTGTTCACGCCCTTCTTGCGGAAGTACTTGCTGGCGATTATATCGCAGGCGCTGGCCTGATAGTGCGCGGGAAATTCCAGCCCGGCCATGTCCGTTATCAGTTTGCCGCTCGAATAGTCCTTTAGCTTTACGTCGACCGTCTTCCACTCGAATAGGTCATAGACGCTCTTGCCGGAGGCGCCCTCCAGCTCCTTTGTAAAGTGTCGTGTTATGGTTAGTTCCACGTAAAAACATCTCCTTTCGGTAATTTCTAGTATAGCATACTTTGTACAAGTAATCAATCCAATAAAAAACGAATGAGGCATCTGCCGTCATCCGTTTTAATATCGCTGTCCCCTAGTCCTTCTCAAAAACAAAAGTTGTTAAGTAATATCTATCCTTATCAGCATCATTAGACATTGCGCAAATTAACGCAACATTACCATTGGTTTTTATATATCTTATTATGTATCCGTCTTTTAAATCAATCTCAATATCCTGTAACAGTCCTGTATTTGTATCTAACAAAACTATATTGTTTGTGAACTGTTCATAAAACAATTGGATGCTATTTTGAACGTCGATATTTCGTGTTCTGGATTGCACTAAGCTGCCTCTATGTAAAGAAGAGACGTTCCCATCCTGCTCAATCCTTCCTATCAGACTCCTAAAGAAACATTAAGCATATAAATGTATTCACCACCAAAAACTCTGAAAATGAGAGGCCTGCTTGAAAATATATAGTTAGCAATTTCATCCATGCTGATGTCGCGCAATCGATTCTCATGTTCGTCATACATTCTAGCAACTTCGCCAATATTGATATCACGCACATGATTCATATATCCGTCATACACCCTTATAACTGCTTCCGCCCCAGTATCTTCGGACATCTCAACGTCAACCAGGTATAGATACAGGATGTAGATGAAATTATCGTCAGTAGCATGAAGAACTTTCGCGACACCTGTATTTAATTCTGTTTCCGCGAAAGATTCCAACTCAACCGTAGATATATTTGTATCAAGATCAAATCTGTCCAAATAACTCGTCACTTCTACAGCATCTAGTTTGTTTTTTAGCGAAACTATACTTCCCTGATGATAGAAACCACTTACCAGTGGTTCCGTCATACGGCTTTCTGATAAACGTAACAGTTGATTATTTTGCAAATCAATGCCAAAAAGAAGATTTGTCAGCATATAGACATCATCGTACATATCTGCGATTGTAGCATAAGAATACAGCATACCATCAATTAACTCGTAGTGACTCAATGTTATAGCAACATCCTCAACACTGCCGATCTTTATAAATTCCCCTGTAGAGAAATAGTATCTATAGTATACTACAGGAGAGTCGAGATGTACGAAAACTATACCATCGTCTAACAGAGCAACAGCACTTTTTTGTTTATACATTGGCATATCTATTTCAAGTTCAAACAGTTCGAAATTGTCTAGAGGTAGTGTAAGCGTAAATAAATCTGTACTACTGTTCTCATTCTTCTGCTGTCCCTGAGCATCACGATGACAGCTTGTTGACATCAGCACAAAAGCGCCAAGTACGCAAATAAGAGCATATTTAAAAAATAGTCGTTTTATATTCTTCATAATATTTACCCACACTTTCACGCATTATTTGATCCAAAGACATTTTACAATACTCAAACAAAGTTTGAGGCGTTACCCAAACAAATGTTCGACTAACACCCCACATTTATTTACATTTTTCTACCAGAGATATCCCAGGCCTACACCACGGCCTCCGCCGGCTGTAGCACTAAAAGCTTGATGCAGCCTATGTAGCTCTATATCAAATTGTACTGGTAAACCCCAAGCCCAAATAGAGCCAGACCACGGATCAGCTACTGCGAAAAAATCTCCATCAAGCGAACCGGTATGACGTACACCGTTTACAACTACCTAGTGAATAGGATCACCTTGATTAGAAGGGATATTAAACATCCATCCGTTAGCTGTCGTGGCGTTTACTCCAACAAGACTAGGCCTATGATAATGTGTCACAATACCCGTAAGATTGCGGGACATATCGCGCATGGATGTTGCATAAGGGAAGCTAACAACGTATCCAAACCCCATGTTTGAGCGAATAAAATCCCGTATTGGATTAGCGTATCGCCACTCAGTATTCGTTGGCCTTCCTGGGACTAACGGAAAACCATTAATTCCTGTCATGATAGTAATCTCATCAGGCGACCACCCACGCCAGTGATGCATTACCATCCTAACACTTGCCGGGCCACAAGTATTTGGAAGCTGTTGAGCGAAATAAGTGAAAGGACGTAAGTCTGTCCAGCGCAACGAGCGTCTCACATCTAATGTTGGTTCGCCGTATATTTCTATACGCTCTCTCAGAACATCAGCGACATTATCAGGATCAGACCAAAATTCAAACACTTCTTGGAGGCGAGCCTCTCTTTCCTCTCTCTCCTCGTCGGTAAGAACTTCGTCATATATTGCCATCGGAGTCAGTCTAATATCCGAATGATCCGGCTCATGGTGGATCACCTCCGGTCTTGGAGTGAGTAAAAATCCATTTTCATCATACCAGGTATCAACTACACGCTCTAAACCTCCATCGTTTTGTTCGTATCTCCCAGTCGCATCTTGTGCATAAACACTGACACTTGAAGATAAAACAAGAGAAATAATCAGCAGTGATATTTTTTTCTTCACAAATATACCTCCTCACATAAAAGCATCCAATTCGCTCAAGGACGATTCTTCCGTCCTCTGAAGGTTGTCCTACTTATAGGCAGCACTTCATTTTCATTGTCCGGGACTTGTTACATAAGTTCACCCTTCCTAAATTGTAACAGACTCCATATAATTAGTTCTGAGCGCGTATGTTTGTGGGCGGAGTATACATATTTTACATCCCCCCCGTTCTGTCAATATACAAATGTAACATTATTTTACATTAAAAATTGTCGATAATTTTCTATATATGTAGAAAAAAGGGTGTCAATAGCATAGTCAGTATAACATGCTTTTTGCACGTAATCAATCCAATAAAAACGAATGGCGTCGCTTGACGCCACTCGTACCGATACCTGTCAAATCATAGGTATGTCCATTGCAAAAATTACGTGCATATCCTCCAGTTCGTCCACCTTGCGCAGAATGTATTCCTGTGCGTACAATATATCTTCCGTGCACAAATTATTCATATACTCACATTCAATGTCTTTGCAGATTTGCGCAAATTTGCTTTGAGAGACGCTTCCCATGATATGACCAAGCAGCCGCCCCCCGCAGCCGCAAAGCGCTGTTACCAACACATCATGCTCAACGCTTCTAACGATATGATAGATCGACGGTGTATAGAATTTGAAGAGCCTTTCTTCAAACTCCGCACTTTCCGGGAGAGCCGTTCTTTTATACAGCATGGATATGCGGTTGATCCTCTTAACACGGTACTGACAGGATGTCTCATTTGCCGCTGCCAAGTATTCCTCGCCCAGCATTGAGGCCAGCGTCAGCGCAGTCATACTAGGGTTCTCGCCTTGCTGTATTTTTAACACTCCGGTCGCGATAATCATTCTCTTTAACAATTCCGTACCGGAATAATTGCCTGCCAGCATTAAATTCAGCATAACATGCTCTACTATTTCAGGATCTCTTCCGTCCACAACCAGCTCGACGCCGGTTCTAAGAAAAACATTTGACTCTTCCTCAATTTCAGCCTCTAATTCAAGAATACCGCCACTTCTGGCCAGTCCCGCCAATTCTATCATACGCGTAACCGTCGGGACACAGCCTTCCTTGTCCGCTTCCAGAAGACGGTCATGTAATTGCAGCATCAAGTTTTGCATGTATAAAACTCCCTTCAATTCGTTATTAGGCCTCTTCCGAAATTAGACGATGCCGGATTTGCGCGGCAAATTTCTGCAAGACTAGGAGCCGCCGCCGCCGCGAACCCGCAGCGGTTCGCTAGGAGGAGGCGACGACGTATTGCGGAAATTTGACCGCAAAGACGGTGTTGGCTAATTTCGGAAGAGGCTTACTTAAGAACGTACAGATCGCCGGCCTTCCTCAGCAGCACCTGATGGTCAAGGATTCGATAGCCGCCGGGCTCCTTGCGCAGCACCCGGTCGGCGCACAGCTTGTCAAGACGGCGCAGGAGGTGGCGGTAGCTTGCCCCGACGACTCCCGCGACTTCCGTTAGCGTTTCGCGAAATATGCCGCCGCTCTCGGTCTGGATGATGTAGGCGCACAGGCGGAATTCAAGGGGCTGCAAGGTCGTAATGGCTCCGTTGACGCTCCGCTGGACGAGCTTGCCGGCAAGCTCGCCGGCGACATGGTTTACGAACGCAACGTTAGCCTTCAAAGCGTTTGCGCAAGAGCCAAGCGGCAGAGCTACGCATACGAACTCCGTAACGGCCTGTATCGTAGTACCGGCGCTGCGGCTGCCTGTCATCAGCTCGACTTCGCCGATAATGCCGTCGGACACAAAGTAGGCAAGCAGAAGCCGTTTCCCGTCGGACAAGCTGAGAAACACCTTGGCCTTGCCTGAGGACACAAAGTACATGTACTCTATGGGCTCACCCTCTCGCAGCAGATATTCGCCCTGCTCGAAAACTATGCGCAGCGCGCGTTCGCTTTCCACACCTCGCAGCCTGTACCGCAGCAGCAGTTCAAGATCATTCCCGTCAACCGGATATTTACGCATAATCCACCTCTGCATTCAGTATGACACATGTCATATGCACGCGTCAATGTTTAAGGTTATAATCGTGAAAGAGGTGATGGTATGTATTATATTTTATCGCTGCTGGCGGGCGTACTGATCTCCGCGATGGTCGCTTTCAACGGCGGGCTTACGGAAGCGTACGGCGTATATTCCGCAACGGTTTTGATACATGTAGTGGGTCTGGCGTTCATATTAATCATATTGCTGGTAAAGCGTGAAAGCCCGTTTATCAAGCGTCACGCCTGGTTCTTGTACACAGGCGGCGCGATAGGGGTTCTGACCGTATTATTCAACAACCTGGCTTTCGGGAGAATAAGCGTGTCGGCGATCCTCGCGCTCAGCCTGTTCGGGCAGAGCATATGCGGGCTGATAGTGGATCAATATGGCCTTCTCGGTATGCCGAGGCATCCGTTTCAAAAGCGCAAGATAGCCGGTCTGGTGATAGTGCTGGTCGGCTCCTTGTCAATGATAACCAGCTTTGAAGCCATGGCTGTGATAGTTTCAATTGCGACGGGGGCAACCATCGTTGTATCGCGTACACTCAACGCCAGACTTGCCGAGCTTACAAGCGTGCGAGTAAGCACATTCTACAACTATCTGCTGGGGCTGTCGGCCGCAGTACTGATATTCCCGGCGGCCGGATTGGCCGAGCTTGCCTACATAGAGCTCAACCCAAGCCCTTGGATATATCTCGGCGGCGTGCTTGGCGTCGGCGTCATACTCATCTTCAACACAACCGTCACGAAGATATCCGCGTTCTACCTGACCTTGCTTTCCTTTATAGGACAGGTGTTCGCGGGAATCCTGATCGACGTGATGATTTCAAGGGAACTATCCGTACACAACCTGATTGGCGGCGTACTTGTGACAATCGGCCTATGCGCGAACCTTGTGATGGATCGCCGCAAAACAACTCAATAAGATTATTGTCAACAGGAGCTTCTAAAAACAGCAAAACCCCATGGACTAAGGCTTGGAAACACCTTATCTTATGGGGTTTTCTATTCAATAATATAAATTTTGCGATAGGCGGTAAAGGGTTCGTTATACCGCTTAATTCTTACTTGTTACGCATTGAATTTCAGACATCCAATTTAACTACAACTTCGCCGCCATCTATGTCGCCGGTTTCAACAAAACCAAATGACTCAAATAGCAATTTTGAGGCGATATTGTTTGGGTTCCACGAGGTATAAATACGGTCTGCTCTGCCATGCGGCATAGTTTTTATTTCTTCAATGATCTTCCCGACTACCTGCTTTCCATAGCCTTTTCTTTGCTGGTTTTTATCAATAAGTATCCGCCATATATAATAGCACGGCAAAACATATGGCGGGAATAAATCACCACCGGGCTTGTCAGCGAAAGTATACATCACAAAGCCAACCATTGTGTCATTGTCATAAACGGCATAAGGCGTGGCAAAACCACCGTTTGTAATGCTGGTATACGCTTCCGCGAGGCTTTCTACATTGCTGTCGACAAAATCCTCTTGCTCCTCAGTAGTTTTTATGTCATAAATACATGCGCATAAATTTTGATGCGTGATTTTTCTAAGCGATACCATAATATTCTCTCATTTCATTTTTTGTGCAACAGAGTTGCTGCACCAGCTACAAATACCACCGCTACAGAGTATATCACAATACCGCGCCGCCTTCAAGGGCAATAATTATAGTTAAACCATCCTGAAACAATAACAGAAAACTCAAGATTTTTTTCGTATGGCTAGGAGACGGAACCCCGGCGTACCCATAGGTACGCCGGGGTTCCGACGACAACGCTATGCGGAAAAAAGACAAGTTGTGTGTTGTTGTTTCAGGGTGGGTTAACTATAAGAGCCTATCCAGCAATAATGACGAAGCAGCGCGACAAAAATGCACAGCCAACTATTGTTGAATAAGCTCTTAGGGAATAGGATTTATCCGTTAACAAGGCAACAAAGAAACAATTCTCACACAAAAGCTATGCTAGTCGATGCGTATAAAGTGGTTGTTGTTGCGGTAATCGATCAGGTTTAGTTTACGGCTCAGGGCGTCTGTATTTTCGTGGCCGGACGCGATAGAAAGCCCGCCCTCCACGATGAATTCCTCCCCTATGTGCCATTTCTCGTCCTGGCGTTGGTCGTCGATGTCGCCATGTTCGTCAAAGTGCACAAGGTAGTACCTAAGCGCAACCTTGTCCCCGTCCGCAATCCTGACAAGCTTCTTGTCGACGGTGTTGAACGCGCCGTTGGTAGTCGGGATCGCGCCGATTACGCGCCACTGTCCGCCCGGTGCGTCACTGCGAACAATGATATTTGCCTCTTCGCCGTTTAGAAGAGCGGGAATCGTCCTTCTGTCCGTGAGCGCGCCGTCGGAATAAAGGCACGCCAATCGTCCGCCCAGCCGGAATACCTCCTCCTCATACTCCAGCGTGAGATCATTATTCAACCGCACATGCGGAGTTTCGCCCACCTGAATGTACGCTCCGTCCCCGGCCGATTCAAGCCTCTGCCAGGTCGTCAGCCTTATCTGCGCGGCCTCGTCCGCTTCCTGGGGGGTCAGAGCAAAACGGGCGTCAGCCTCCCGCGCCGCTCGCGCAGAGCGTTTGCGCCATATCCGCGGACTTTGCAGCTCCTCGGCAAAGCTTACGATGTAGGCGGTGTAATTTGGCAGCGTATTCATTGCGGCGTAGGTCTGCAAGTTATCGTCCAAGCCTTCCTTGTTAAAGTACGGATAATAGACCGACAGGCCGCCCAGTTTGTAGTCGCGGTTCTGATAATTTATTATGACGGCCTCGTCCAAGCTCTCGTTCAGCGCGGAAATTATTCCCTGATCAATAGTTCCGCCAAGCCTGTAGGCCATTTCCTTGATGTCTACCATGTCGCTCTCACCGTCTTCGCCGCCGCTTCCGAAGTTTCTGGTACGGCGTCTCGCTCTGGAAAGCCGCCTGAACTCGCCGGTGCTCAGGGCCTCGCCGGCGGACAGCGCAAAATTCTCGAAAGATTCCGCAATCGGACCTATCTTCGACAAATCTACCAATGACATAGTAACAAGGTCAACCTCGTCGGAACCCTTGTAAAATTCGGCGTACCTTTGGATAACATAAGCGCCTATCGCCCTGCCGTCACATTCCGGCTTTATGTCTCCCAGGAAGGTGTAGTCCCACCCCTGCTCCGGCTCGACCTCTTCCGAAGCTATCAGATATCCGGCGTAATCACGCGCGATCTTGGCCATCTCGATAGTGGCCATAAGGCACGTATCAAAGCCCAGAAATTTCAGCTTGTCGTCAGGCCCAATCCCCCCAAGTTCCAGAGCCAGCCCAATATCACTGAGCTTCATCATCGCTATATCGGGGTAATGCTCGAAGCGTTCGTCCGCTCCATAGCCCACAACCGCGCCGCCGCCATGATTCCAGAGGATTAGGCCGCTTCGCTCTGACGGGAAGTACTCCCGCGCAAGGCGAATAAACCCGGCCAGCACGCGCGGATCCCCCGTAGAGTCCTCTCCGACGTCGGCGACCCTCACAAGTTCGCCGCCGCGCAGCCAGAATATGGTGTTGACGTCGTCAGGGATATCTTCCAGCCACCAGTTCATGCTGCCGCCGGTGAACAGCACGACGTTCATCAAGTCCTCGTCATAGCCCGAGTCGATCATCTCGAATATGTCGTCCGTACCCGCTCCATAAAGGCTCTCCAGATCAGAGCCGTTCATGTACACCATTATCGTGAGAGGCTTCTTCGCTTGCGGCGAAATATGGGCATGAAGCGTGAAATCATGGGCGACCGGCCGACCGGCGTCCCGAGCCGCTCCGGGCGCGCTGCGTACCGGAGCCGGGGTCGTGTCGGGCGCATAATCGGCCCCCGGCCCTCGGCCCGAGGAACATCCAGCAACCAGAATCACGCAGATAAATGTGAACAATATATAAATTTTTCTGAACATGGCTTTACTCCCCATCTTTTATCGTATATAATTGTTACGAGATCAATATATCTGTCCGGCATCGCACGGTTACCGGACAGATCCAACACTAGTATACCCTCTAACTCCGGTGAGATACGCTTGTACAAACATGTTCTGTCAACCATACGCAATCACAACATGCTTTCATACGGCGACAACGTCGTCCTTGGACTTTCCGGCGGAGCCGACTCAATGTGCCTGCTACATATCCTTCTCGAGCTTAGGGAAAGCTATGGGCTGAGTATTGTGTGCGCTCATGTAAATCACGGCATACGGCAATTCTCCGCACGAGACGAAGCTTTCGTTAAGTCAGCCTGCGACATTCTCGGCGTCCCATTAATAGCATATCACGAGAATGCTCCGGCATACGCGGCCGAAAACAAACTCAGCCTGGAAACAGCAGGGCGCGAATTGCGCTATCAGTGCTTCGAGCGCTGCGGATATGAAAATTGGGGACTGTCTCCGTTTTTTGGCAAGGTAAAAATTGCCACGGCTCACAACCGCAACGACCTGGCCGAAACCGTGTTGATGCGCCTTCTGCGGGGCGCCGGATCACGCGGCCTTGGCGGGATAGCTCCCGCGCGCGAACGCTTCATCCGCCCGCTGATAGGAATATCCAGGCAAGACATAGAAAACTATTGCTCCGAGCACAATATTACATTCGTACAAGACGAAACAAACCAGCAAAACGACTTCACGCGCAACAAAATCCGCAACCAGCTTATCCCCCACATAGAGCGCGAGTTTAACCCGAATATCATCGACACGCTGGCTCGAAGCGCCGCGCTGGCTCTCGATGAAGAGAACTTCATGTCCAAACAAGCATACACAGCCTTCGCGAATTGCCTTCATCGCGGAGACGTAACCGAAGTCGTTCTAAGCGCCGAGACCTTCAACGGCCTCCATATCGCGGTAGCGCGCCGGGTACTTCGCATAGCCGTAGCAAATATCAAAGGCGACCCCAGCGACATCTCTGAGACCCACGTCGAGGCGGCGTTAGACATAGCCCGCGGCCAGACCGGCCGAAAGGCGACGCTCACCGGTGGCGTATCAATCGAAAAATCTTACGGCAGTATTATAATCAGCTTCCGTGCCAAGGAACATTCACAGGGATTCTTCTACGGGCTGGAGCTTGATAAAATAACATACATCCCCGAGATTGAAAAGAATATCCTCATATCGCACCAACACCCCGATATTTTGCCGCCGCATACATCCTGTAAGGCTTTCAACGTTCAAACGCCCCTTACGCTTAGAACAAGGCTCCCCGGCGACAAAATATACCGGCGCCATCTGGGAGGCTCACAGAAAATAAAGGACTACTTCATTGACGGAAAAATCCCTCAGAGTGAACGCGCCAAAACACCGATGCTGACCTGCGGCTCCGATGTTTTATGGATAATGGATGAGCGCGGCCTTACATCCGATAAATACACGCCGGACACAGACCCGCACCGCGGCGAAGCATACGCAACAATATACGCATCCATATGGAGGGCAGACCAATGAGACCAATAATAAAGGAAGTTGTAACGCCAATGATAACAAAGGAGCAGATCGACAAGCGCCTCGACGAGCTTGCGCGCGCCATCGAAGCCGACTTCACCGGCGAGACTCTGACGGTCGTGTGCACGCTGAAAGGCGCCGTAGTATTCTTCGTCGACTTGGTCAAGAAACTCAATATACCGCTAAAGATGGACTTTATCGAGGCGGCAAGCTATGGCGACGCCCAAAACTCCAGCGGCATCGTCAAGATCAACAAAGACCTGACAAACACAATATCCGGCGAACACGTGCTCCTTGTCGAAGACATCATCGACACCGGAGCCACTCTAAGCCAGATGGTGGCGCACCTTCGCCGCCAAAGGCCTCAAAGCTTCAAGATATGCGCGCTGCTTGACAAACCTTCGCGCCGCATAGTCCACGACATACAACCCGACTACGTGGGCTTTGAAATTGAAGACAAGTTCGTACTGGGCTACGGTCTTGACTACCTTCAAAGATACCGTAACCTCCCCTATATCGCTACAATGAAGCTTATCGAAGAATAATTATTTATTGTTGATTCCGCCTCAAAAATATGATAGTATTTAATGGTAATATTTCTTGAGCTTATTAGACCTCTTCGGAAATTGGGCAATGCCGGATTTGCGAGGAGTTCTATTAGTACCGTCATAGACGCATATTGGCATTGCAATAATACTTTGAAAGAAGGATGTTGATTGAAAAAATATTCCCGCTCACTGACAATCTACATGATTATTTTCGCCTTTATAATAACGGTCTTGTTTGCCGCGCAGGCGACAAATCCTCCGGTGGAAACCGTCGCCTATACCTACAGCGACCTCCTTGCGGATATTGAAGGCGGTTACGTCCAAAGCATCGAGGTCAACCGCGACACCGACGTATCCAACGCCGGCCGCGCTCGTGTCGTAAGGACCGACGGCACAGTTGCGACTCTCGAGGTTCCCGTCATGGACGTGTTCATGGGAATGATCCACGAAATGTCGGCGACCGTGGAGCATCCCTTTGAAATCGTGACTCTTCCGACCCCTCGCGCGAACTGGTTCGTCTCATTCCTTCCGCCGGTCATCATAATGGTGATCTCCATATTCCTGCTGCTGTTCATCATCCAGCAGATGCAAGGCGGGGGCGGGGGCGGCCGCGGCGTCATGAATTTCGGAAAGAGCCGCGCGCGCCAGGTTAATGACGACAAAAATAAGATAACCTTCTCGCAGGTCGCCGGCCTCGAGGAAGAAAAGGCCGAGCTCGAAGAAATCGTCGAATTTCTCAAACACCCCAAGAAGTTTGTCGAGATAGGCGCGCGTATCCCCAAGGGCATACTGCTCGTTGGGCCGCCCGGAACCGGCAAGACATACCTAGCGAAAGCCTGCGCCGGGGAAGCCGGTGTACCGTTTTTCAGCATCTCAGGTTCGGACTTTGTGGAGATGTTTGTAGGTGTGGGCGCTTCGCGTGTCCGTGACCTTTTTGAGCAAGCCAAGAAGAATTCCCCGTGTATCATATTCATAGACGAAATCGACGCGGTCGGACGCCGCAGAGGCGCCGGACTTGGCGGCGGACACGATGAGCGTGAGCAGACGCTCAACCAATTGCTGGTCGAAATGGACGGCTTCGGCATCAACGATGGAGTCATAATAATAGCGGCTACCAACCGTCCCGACATACTCGACCCGGCTCTGCTACGCCCCGGCCGTTTCGACAGAAGAGTAGTCGTCGGCAAGCCCGACGTCAAGGGGCGTGAGCAAGTCCTCAAAATTCACGCCAAGAGCAAGGCTGTAAGCACCGACGTCGACTTTCGCGTAGTAGCTCAGACTACCGCGGGATTCACCCCGGCGGATCTGGAAAACCTGCTGAACGAAGCCGCCCTTCTTTCCGCGCGTTCCAACAAGAAAGAAGTTGATATGGAGGAAATGCGCAAAGCCTTCATCAAGGTCGGCATCGGAACCGAGAAGAAGAGCAGGGTCATATCAGACCGCGAAAAACGTATCACGGCCTACCACGAAGCCGGCCACGCAATTATGTTTGAAATGCTTTCGGAAATTGACCCGACATACATGGTATCCATCGTGCCCACAGGCATGGCCGGCGGCTACACAATGCCGCTTCCCGGCGAAGACAAGGGCTACCACACCAAGAAATTCATGGAGCAGACCATCTCGTCCCTGCTTGGCGGGCGCGCCGCCGAAGCCATCGTCCTTGGCGACATAACCACAGGCGCTTCCAACGACATCGAGCGCGCGACGGCCATTGCGCGCAACATGGTTACAAAATTCGGAATGAGCGAAGTCCTGGGGCCGATCCAGTTCGGCGACGACAACGACGAAGTATTCATAGGTCGTGATCTGGCTCAGACACGCAACTACGGCGAACAGGTAGCGTCGCAGATCGACGCTGAGATCAAGCGCATCGTCGAAGACTCCTACCAGGATGCTCTCAGGGTCATCAACGACAATATCGACGTTCTTCACCAGATCGCCGAGCTTCTCATGCGCCACGAGAAGGTCACGGGCGAAGAAGTGCGCAAACTCTTCCCATACGGCAAAATCACCAAGAAAACCCAAGAGGGTCTCATGGTCTCGAAGCCCGACCAGCGCGGTTTATCATCGTCGTCCGATTACCGGATACCCGACAGGCCCGAGTCTCTCCCCGACAGATTGCCGGATCGTATTCCCGACCGCGAGTCCATCGATCAGCAATGGCGCGACAGCACCAGCAACCGCGGCAATATGGACGATGTCAAGATCGACTGGGGTATTAGCTCACCATCTGACAACAAATCACGCGACCGCGATGACGACAAGCAAGACAAACAGGACTAGCAAATATAACGCGAAGCCGCACTCATGCGGCTTTTTCGCTGTTATAATCCATGTTACGGCCGAATATATAGTAATATGCCTCTCAATCAGTAACATGCGTCGGGGTAAACAGCGGGAAATCTCCCGATTTCCCGCACCCCTCCTTTGTTACTGTTTCGAGGTCATATTACTATACCTGGAATTAGCAAACGCAAGGAGGGCATATGAATATCTGTATAGTCGGCGGGGGAGCATCGGGCGCATTTGCGGCGATCGCGGCCAAGAAGACAAATCCGTCCGCCCATGTGACAATCTACGAACGTAAGAACCGCATAGGAAAAAAAATACTGGCAAGCGGCAACGGCCGCTGCAACCTAAGCAACCTAGGCGCATCCTCCTCCCATTATTACGGCGAAAACCCCTCCTTCGTCGAACCAGCCCTGGACGAAGTTTACCCCGAAAAAACCATTGAGATATTTGCCGAGCTTGGCCTGCTGTGCAAAAGGGAACATGGCGGGCGCGTCTTCCCTCACAGCTCGCAGTCCGCCTCCGTTGTGGACGTCCTGCGATTCACGCTTGGCGCGCTTGGGGTCGAAACAATCACCGACGCCGAAGTCTCGGACATAAACCCCAGCGAAGAGGGATTTGTCGCGGAATATTCAATAGGCGACGCAAGCTACACAATGCTTCACGACCGCGTTATCGTCTGCACGGGCGGTAAATCCGCTCCCGCGCTTGGGGGCAACGCCTCCGGCCACAAGCTCCTGGCCTCCCTTGGACACAAAATCACCCGGACTACCCCCGCTCTATGCCAGCTCCGCGCCGACGTCCGCATATGCAAGCCGCTCAAGGGCATCCGCGCCGACTGCCGTATCTCGGCATACTGCGACAAGGTAAAGGTCGCCGGTTCCGAAGGCGACGTAATATTCACCGACTACGGACTGTCGGGCTCGGCCATACTTGATATATCGCGCGTAATGCACTTCCACCAGGACGCGCGCGTCAACCTGGACTTCATGAAGGAGCACAACCGCGTCACAGTCGAGAACATACTATCAGAGCGCAGACGTCTTGCCGCCTTCCCCACCCTTGAGACGTTCTTCACGGGCATACTGCACAAGATGATAGGCCACTCAATCCTTCACGCAGTTGGGTTTGAAGACCTTCGCGCGCCGTCGTCGTCCCTTAGCGATGCCGACGTCTCAAAGCTTGCCGCAAATATCAAGAAATTTGAAATACAAGTACACTCCCACAACGGCTACGAACACGCGCAAGTGACTGCCGGCGGAGCGCACACAAGCCAGTTCTCCCCCTATACAATGGAGTCCAAGCTCGTGCCTGGCCTGTTTACCGCCGGCGAAGTGCTGGACATATTCGGCGACTGCGGCGGCTTCAACCTTCAGTGGGCCTGGTCGTCGGGCTATGTCGCCGGGCAGAACGCCGCCCGAAATACACAGAAGAAGTAGGTACACCATGCTGAGATTGTCAAACCTGCAAGCCGACATCCGCGCAGACAAGTCCGCGCTCCTCAAACTGGTGGCGAAGAAGCTGCGCATACCGCCGGAAGATATAACTTGCTTTAAGATAGCCAGGAAGTCAATCGACAGCCGCGACCACGACAACGTCGTAGCCGTGTATTCCGTTGACTTCGCTGTCGCCGGTTCTTCGCGCGAACACAAGCTGCTCAAGAACAGGAATGTAACGAAACCTGCGACGCAGGAGTATCACGTGCCTTCCGCCAAACCACTTTCTTATTCGGCTGACCGCCCCGTAATCGTGGGGGCAGGCCCCGCCGGATTGTTCGCGGCCAACGTCCTGGCAATGGCCGGCCTCGCGCCGGTAGTACTGGAGCAAGGCAAACCAGCTCACCTTCGCGCACTTGACATAGAGCGCTTCTACACCTACCGCGACTTGGACAAACATTCAAACATCCAGTTCGGCGAAGGCGGCGCCGGCACGTTCTCAGACGGCAAGCTGACTACCGGCATCCGGGACGAGCGCATAAGCTTTGTGCTCCGCCACCTTGTGGAATGCGGCGCGCCGGAGGAAATTACATACCTGGCAAAACCGCACATCGGAACGGACAAGCTCGTCGCTGTGGTCGGCAATTTACGCCGCAGGGCGGAATCCCTTGGCGCGCAGTTTCACTTCGGCGCGAAGTTCACGGTCTTTGAGGCAAAGGAGGGCGCGTTGACACATGTCAGCTATGTCGACAGCGACGGACAAGCCCACCGGATCGGCGCATCCGCCCTTGCGCTTGCAATCGGTCACAGCGCCCGCGACACCGTGGAGGCGCTCTGGGAAAGCGGCGTGCAAATCACGCCCAAGCCCTTCGCGGTAGGTGTGCGCATTGAGCATTCCCAGCGTATGATCGACGCCGCCCAATACGGCAGGTTCGCCGGCGACCCGGCTCTTGGCGCGGCCAGCTACAAACTCAGCCACCGTCTGCCGGACGGCCGCGGCGTATATACTTTCTGCATGTGCCCCGGAGGCCTGGTCGTCGGCGCAAGCTCGGAACACGGCTGTGTTGTAACCAACGGTATGAGCTATTACAGCCGCGCCCTCGACAACGCAAATTCGGCGCTTCTTGTATCGGTGAATCCGATTGACTTTAGCCCTGAACTCGGCGGCAAAGCCACTCCCATTCACCCTCTTTCCGGGATCGCTTTCCAGCGCCGCCTTGAGAAAAGCGCCTTTGCTCTCGGCGGCTCCAACTACAATGCCCCCATCCAGCTTGCGGGCGATTTTCTGGCGGGTCGCGTTTCCCGGGAAATCGGCAAAATCACACCAAGCTACAGACCGGGCGTAACACCAGCAAACCTTGCCGACTGTCTCGACCCGTTTATCATCAGCGCGTTACGGGCCGGCCTTTTGGCAATGGACAAAAAAATAACGGGGTTCGCCGACCCCGACGCGGTTCTTACTGCCGTTGAAAGTCGATCCTCTTCGCCTGTCGTGATCGTGCGCGACCCGGGCAGCCTGCAAACAAATATCTCCGGCATATTCCCGTGCGGAGAAGGCGCGGGATATGCCGGAGGAATTATCTCAGCCGCCGTGGACGGCATTCGTGTCGCGGAAAAAATTTATTCCTTGTGAAACCGCGATATATTTAGCAGTACTCCGATCAAGAACATCGAGACAAGCAGAGACGTTCCGCCATAGGATATAAACGGCATAGGCATACCCGTATTTGGTATGCTGTTTGTAACAACAGCGACGTTGATGATTGTTTGACTTGCAATCATTATAACTATACCCGTTGCCACCAGCGCGCCGAACATATCCGTGGCGTTAACGGCAATCTTGATGCCGCGCCAGATCAGTATACCAAATAACACAAGTATGAACGCCGCTCCCGCGAAGCCCAGTTCTTCCGCAATAATCGCAAATATCATATCATGCTGAGGCTCGGGTATGAATGTCTTCTGGCGGCTCTGACCAATGCCCAAGCCGAACAATCCGCCGGACGCAACCGCGTACAGAGACTGTATCGTCTGATAGCCGACTCCAAGCGGATATGCGAAGGGGTCAAGCCAGGCGTTCACACGCTCGTTACGAAAGCCATCCGAAAGCACCGTCAGGTACAGCACAAGCCCCCCCACCGCCGCGCCGCCCATCACAAGAAAGCGCATTATGTGCGGACTTGCCGCGAAGATCATACCCATTCCGATTATAGAGATAATCATCCCCACGCTAAGGCTTCGGCCAAGCAGTACAAGGCTTACCGCGAAGCCCACAATCCCGCTGAGATAGAAAAAGCCCTTCCACGTTTCAAGTATCCGCTTATTGCGAAATATCATGAACGCGATAAGCATTATTATCGCGACCTTCATGACCTCCGACGGCTGGAAGCGCCCTATGAGAGGCAGTTCAATCCATCGCCGCGCACCGCCCACGACTTCTCCCGCCACAGCAACGTATACAAGCATTACGCCGGAGACTATGTAAAGCGGCCATCCCGTTCGCAGCAACAGCCGGTAATGAATATTGGACATGACATACATTACACCCAGGCCCACCGCCGCGAAAAGGCTTTGGCGCTGCACGAAATGAAACATATTTATACCACGCATTGCCGCGTGCTGGTAGCTGGCTGAGAATATCATCACAATGCCGATAAGCACGAGCACAACCGTAACAAAGCAGAGCGTGTAATCGACGCTTCCCTGATTGATGACCCTTGACGCCGCACCGGCGCGGCCGTTTTCGGACACAACCTTCGGCTTGTGACGGAAGCTCAGCCGCTCGTCCGCATATTCACGTCTAACTGGAGCATTCCTGGATAACATTCTCACACCGCCTTTCTAAAGCGCACTCGTTACAAACTCCTTGAAAAGCCGCCCGCGCTGCTCGAAGTCGTCAAACATGTCGAAGCTTGCGCACGCCGGGGACAGCAGCACTGCATCGCCCCGCACAGCCTTACCCGCCGCGATTGCGACAGCGTCCTTGAGGCTGTTGGCCTTTGTGAAATGTTCGTAGTCGTAAGCCTTGCACGCCTGACATATCTTGTCGGCGACTTCTCCGATAACTACGACGTGCTTTACCCTGCCGTTAAAAAGCTTCACCCACTCGCCAAAGTCCGATCCCTTGTCGGAACCGCCGCCGATCAGCATGATTGGGCGCGAGATCGCCTCGAGCGACTTTATAGCCGAGTCAACATTGGTGGCCTTCGAGTCGTTGTAGTACACCACGCCGCCTTTTTCAGCCACGTATTCGAGCCTGTGCTCGACGGCCTTAAACTGGCGCAGAGCCGCGGCAATGTCAGCCGGGCCGACCTGCGCGGCCAAAGCCATTGCCGTCGCCGCCAGCGCGTTCTCCACGTTGTGCGCGCCGATTATCTTCATGTCGTGTATATTTATGACGCCGACATCCTCACCGAACAGCTTCGCGCGTATATTCTCGCCGTCAAGGAATACCCCTTCGTCAAGAACCTGGCGGCGGCTGAAAAATATCTCCTTCGCGCGGCTTCGAGCAGCCATCTTGCGTGTCACCTCGTCGTCATAATTCAGCACAACGAAATCCCCTTCGCCCTGCTTGCCGAATATACGCTCCTTCATGCCTATGTAGACATCCATGGTCTTGTGGCGGTTCAGGTGGTCTTGCGAAATGTTGAGCACGGCGGAAATTTTCGGGCGGAACTCGTGTACGCTCTCAAGCTGGAAACTCGAAATTTCGGCCACGACATAGCTCTCGGGCGTAAGCGCCCCAACCTTCTCGCAGTATGCCACGCCGATATTGCCGACCACCGCCGCGTCTCTGTACTTACGCCGCATTATCTCGCCCGTCAGAGCCGTCGTCGTCGTCTTGCCGTTAGTTCCCGTTATTGCGGTAATAGGGCACGGCGTAAAGCTGTACGCCAGCTCAATTTCTCCCCATACCGGTATTTTCAACTGCTTTGCTTTCTCTATAAACGGCAGATCAATAGGTATGCCGGGACTAATCACCAGTATATCAAATCCCTGCACAATGTCAACAGGATTGCGGCCAAGGTACAGCTCAAAGCCTTCGTTGGCAAGCCCTGCAACCTTATCCGCGACCTTGTCCTCTTCCTTAATATCCTGTATTGTCACAAGCGCTTCCTTGTTCTTTAGCAGGCGCGCCGCGGCTATCCCGCTTCTGCCAAGCCCGGCGACCAAAACTTTCTTACCCTTGAAATCCATACCGTCACCCCCTAGGTCGTGTTTCAAAACCCCATTTGTGCGTAATTTTGGTCAATTTTCCGCTGGGCGTTGTCAGCGCCTCCTCTTGCGCTGGCGCTCCAGATGCTAAACATGTGCCACTGGCACACAGCATCCTAGCAGAATCATGCCATTACAGCAATTTGATTTTGCGTTTCCCGAAAACAAGACCGAAATGCGCGACTTGAGGCGCATTCTCGGGCGAAGTTTGAGGCTACGCAAAACCAAATTGCTATATGCGTCGTCGGCGCTTCCTAGTCCAGCGAAAAATTGCCTCAAAATTTCACCCAAAGCGGGTTTTCAAACACGCCCTAGAAGATGTATCTCGCGCCAAGGAAGCTGATAAGACACGCCACCGCCGTTATTACGTAAAAAAGCGTTACAACCTTTGTTTCCGGCCAGCCTGATACTTCAAAGGCGTGGTGTATGGGCGCCATTTTGAAGAAGCGGCGGCCCGTCTTCTTGAAATATGCGACCTGGATCATTACCGAGAGAGATTCTATGACGTAAATGAAACCTACGATGGGCAGGAACAGCGGCAGCTTGAGCATTATGGCAAGGGCCGCGATCAGGCCGCCCAAGGCCAGAGAGCCCGTATCGCCCATGAAAATCTTCGCGGGGTACGCGTTAAACAGCAGGAAGGCCAGCAGACTTCCCGCCGCCGCGCCCGCTATCGGCAGAGTGCCGCTTCCGGCGGCCCAAGCCATGAACACGAAGAACACCGACACCAGCAGGGTCACGCCCGTCGCCAGACCATCAAGCCCGTCGGTGAGGTTGACGCCGTTTACCGTACCGATCATCACAAACACAATGAACGGCAGGTAGAGCACACCCAAGTCTATGGCCATGCCGTTGGTGAACGGAACCAGCATCGATTCAAACTCAATTCCGAAAAGCTCCGCGCGCTGTGTATAAATGTACAGACAGAACACGCCCGTAACAAACAGTTGCAGCGCGATTTTCTGGTATGCTCTAAGCCCCAGGGAACGCCGCTTCACGACCTTTGTATAATCATCCAGAAAGCCGATCAGCCCGAACCCGGCGGTCACGAATATAAGGATCAGCGCGTCAAGATTGCCCGCTATAAAGAATAGGGACGCCGCCACAAGGCTTATCAGTATTATAATTCCGCCCATTGTCGGCGTGCCCTTCTTCGAGAGGTGGGACGACGGGCCGTCGTCGCGGACGTTCTGCCCGATTTTCAGCCGGCCAAGCGCCGGGATCATCATCGGACTGACTGCGACGCTTATGAAGAAGGCGATTAACGCCGCATAAATTGCAATCTCCAGCCCGGAATTCATTCTCCACCTCTTAAATGCTTGACGGTTTGCTCAAATTTCATTCCGCGCGCCGCCTTTACAAGAACCGTGTCGCCCGGCCTCACGATCTCGTCGATGTAGCGCAGGCTGGCTTGCTGGTCTACGAAGTAACGCGCCACGCAGTCCGATTTTATGGCTTCGTAGCCCCAGCCGAAGCGTTCGCCTACGAGCACTACCATGTCAATGTCTTTTGAGCAGGCGTGTTTCGCGATATCTATGTGAATCTGGCGGGCATAGTCGCCAAGCTCCATCATGTCGCCCAAAATGCATACCTTGCGGCCCCCGGCGTTCGCGAGTATGTCGAGAGCGGCTTTCATCGAGTCGGGGCTGGCGTTATAGCAGTCGTTGATGACCGTAATCTCGCCGCCTCCGTAGCTGCACCCGGATATGTCCATGCGCATCTTGGTGGGGGTAAAGCCCCCTATTCCGCGTTGTATATCCTGAGGTGAAACGCCCGCGATATGACCGACCGCCGCCGCCGCCAGCGCGTTAAGAGCGATATGACGCCCCGGCAGCGGAATACTCAGGCGAAAGCTTGGCGTATCGCCTATTTTCACCATGCAACCCGTGGATGAGATTCCGTCGAGAGATATATCGCTTGCTCGGACGAAGCAGTCCGGGTCTGTGCCAAAATAGCATATGCGCTCGAGCTTTCCGCGAAGGGTCTGTAGCTTGTCGTCGTCCCCGTTCAACACCGCTACCGCTCCGTCCTTCATGTGGTTGAATATCTCGCTCTTGGCGGCGAATATGCCCTCGCGCGAGCCCAGGTTCTCCACATGCGCCAAGCCTATGTTCGTAATAACCGCGATATCGGGGGGGGCAAGCTTCGACAAGCGGTCTATCTCACCGGCGTGATTCATGCCCATCTCGATTACGGCATACTCGTGATGCGGCTCAAGCCGGAACACCGTCAGAGGAAGGCCGATCTCGTTGTTGAAGTTGCCTTCGGTCTTGAGCGTGTGATATTTCTGCGACAGCACCGACGCGATCATGTCCTTGGTGGTAGTCTTCCCGGCCGATCCGGTTATTCCGACGACCTTCACGGATAAAGTACGGATATAGTGCGCGGCCAAGTCCTTAAGAGCCTGACGCGTGGACTCCACCTTGATTATCGCGCCCGACGGCACGCTGAGCGTCTCCGGTTCGATATCCCTCTCCACAAGAGCCGCCGACGCGCCCGCGGCAAAGGCTGCCTGCACGAAATCATGCCCATCCGCGCGTTCTCCAGTCAACGCAACAAACAGTTTACCCGTCTGATCCTCGCGGCTGTCAATCGAAACGCCGGATATGACTATCGGTATATCTATGTCATGAATCACGGCTCCGCCGACAGCCGCCGTAACCTTGTCAATCGATAGTTTCATAATCAGCTCCTGACCTTTAGGCTTTCGAGAACCTTTACGGCTTCCTCGTAGTCGTCGAAGTGGATAGTTCTGTCCGCGAAAATCTGATAATCTTCGTGGCCTTTACCGGCGATTACAACGGTGTCGCCCGGCTGAGCCATCTTAATGCCCTTTTCGATTGCCTCGCGTCTGTCTATCTCAAGTTCGTATGAGGCGGAGCCGCGTTTTACTCCGACTTCTATCTGTGACAGGATACTCGCGGGGTCTTCCGTGCGCGGGTTGTCGGAGGTTACGATTACATAGTCGGCGCGCGAAGCGGCTATCTCGCCCATTATGGGGCGCTTGATGGGGTCGCGGTCGCCGCCGCAGCCGAATATAACGATCACCCGGCCGCGAGTCGTCTCGCGTACGGTCGTCAATATGTTCTCAATGCTGTCCGGTGTGTGTGAGTAGTCGACTATTACATCGAAGTCATGACCGCTCGGTACGCTTTGTATCCTGCCGGGCACACCCTTCACCTTGGCAAGACCCTTGGCGATTACGTCGGCAGGAGCGCCAAGCGCCAGACACATGCCGATTGCATTCAGCGCGTTGTATACCGTAAACCTTCCGCGCACGGGCAGCGAAAAGTGCACCGTCTCACCGCTTATCGCAACGTCGAACTTCACGCCGTTGTCGAGCAGCTGCACATTTACCGCACGCAGATCGCTCTCCTTGTCGATGGAGTATGTGGTAACGGTGCAGGGATGACCTTCTACCATGTACGCGCCGTATGGGTCGTCGATGTTCGTAACGGCGTGGTCGCACTGGCCGTACAGTCGCTTCTTCGTGTCGCGGTAGTCGTCAAAGTCCTTGTGGAAGTCGAGATGATCCTGCGTCAGATTGGTGAAGCCCGCCACGCGATAGTGTACGCCCTCGACCTTCTCAAGCGCCAGCGCGTGAGACGTTACTTCCATGGCGACGTACTGCGCGCCGTCGTCCTTCATCGCGCGCAAGATTTTGTGCAGCTCGATTGAATCCGGCGTGGTTGACGTCGCGAAGTGAATTTCGACCGGTTTGCCGCACGCTCTGCAATCCACGGTTGTAATTATGCCGTGCTGCTTGCGCCACTCCTCAAGAACGCTCTCCACGAAGTACACGGAGCTGGTCTTGCCGTTGGTTCCCGTGACTCCGGCAAGAATAAGTGAGTCGGCCGGGTTGCCGTAGAAGTTAGCGGCGGCAAGAGACATTGCTTTGCGGGTGTCCGCCACCTTGACGATTGTAATCCCGGGTGGATATGACGGCTGATCCTTGTCGATAACCGCCGCCGCCGCGCCGTCTTCCGCCGCCTGCGGAAGAAAGCTGTGCCCATCGGAGTGTATGCCCGTTATGCAGAAGAACAAGCCTCCCTTGCATACCATGCGCGAGTCAATAGTCAGCTTCTTGACGTCACAATCCCCGCCTTGAACTATCTCGTGCTCCACGCCCTGCAATATATCATTAAGTCTCATGTCATACACTCCTTATCTAGTAACGTACAAAATCATCTTCGTACCTTGATTAACTTCGTCGCCCGGGCGGGGAAACTGGCCCGATACGACCTCCCCCTGGCCGTCGATCACCGCGTCAAGCCCCAATTCTCGGATGATACGCATTGCGGCGTCCAGGTTTATGTCCGTGAAGTCGGGTATTACGACCATTTGCGCCACGGGCAGCCGCTGTTCCTCTTCGTTGAACTCGGGGGCGACTCCCAGGTATGGCAGCGCGTTTTCAAGTATCTCGCGCATTACGGGCCCCGCTATCTGGCCGCCGTAGTACGCGCCCTGCGGCTCGTCGATCAGCACGAGGGCCAGCACGCGCGGGTCTTCGGCCGGCGCGAACGCCATGAACGACGCTATGTAGCGTCCGCTTCGGCGCGGCAGCTTCTCGCTTGTGGCGGTCTTGCCACCCACGCGGAAGCCCGGCAGGTACGTGCGGTTTCCCGTACCCGTGTATACCACGCCTTCAAGTATTTCGCGCATCAGATCGGATGTTTCCTGCGATATTACACGTTCGCTGACCGGGTGCTCGAACACGTGGGCGACATTGCCGTCCGCGTAAAGCAATTTCGTTGCGAAGTGCGGCGTTACCAGGTGTCCGCCGTTGACCACAGCCGACGCGCCCCTAAGCAGTTGCAGCGCCGTTATCTGGAACGACTGGCCGAAGCTCATCGTCGCAAGCTCCACAGGGCCGACATTGTCGAGCCTGTGGACAATGCCCACCGCCTCACCCGGCACGTCGATGCCGGTGCGCTCACGAAATCCAAATCGTGTGAAGAAATCGTAAAAGCGCTCGGCATTCAAGCGCTCGGCCGTTATCATGAATACAGGGTTGCATGAGGTGAACACGCCCTCTACGAAGCTTAGCGCGCCATGGGCACGGGGATACCTCCAGCAGCGTATATGCCTCCCGCCGACGGTGTGGATGCCGTTGCAGACAAAGCGCGAATCCGGCGTAACAACGCCCTCTTCCAGACCCGCCACAGACGTGAATATCTTGAAAGTGGAGCCCGGCTCATAAGTATCGTTGATGCTGGGGTTGCGCCACATCTGGTTAAGCGCCGCCGAGCGTTCCTCGCTGGTCAAGGTTTGCCAGACGGCGGCCGTCTCCGGGTCGTTGATCTGAAACGGCTCGTTCAGGTCGAAGTCCGGCTTATTTGCCATCGCCAAAATCTCGCCTGTGTAGGGATCCATCAGTATTATCGCGCCGCGCTTAGCGTTGTGCCGGCGCACCGCCATCTCTATCGCCTGCTCGGCGTATTGCTGCAATATCACGTCAATACTCGTCACCAGCGAATAACCCGGGGTCGGGTCTATGCGGCGCTCTCCGCCGCCGCCTATCTCTATGCCGCGCACGTCGGTGTCGGTCAGGATCCGGCCGCTTTCGCCGCGCAGATACCTGTCATACCGGGCCTCCAATCCTATGATGCCCTGGTTGTCGCGCCCGACGAATCCCACCACATGGGAGGCCAGGCTGCCGAAGGGGTACACCCGGCGGATGTCCTCGTCAATGACCACACCATCCAGATCAAGCTGGCGTATGCGCTCGGCCGTTTCCAGCTCGACCCTGGAGGCTATGCGCTCCAGAGCGACCCTCCGGCTCACGCGCTCGAGTACTTCACCGTGATCCATCTCCAGTTCCCGCGAAAGGGCGGCGGCCACGGCCTCCCTGTCGCGTATCTGGTTGTATATGACGGAGATCGTCGCGACGCTCTCCGTTCTGGCAATTCCAACCATGTTTCTGTCTAAAATATTCCCTCTATCCGGGGCGATTAAACGGTCTCTCGTCTGCTGCTCATAGGCCAGCCGCTGCAGCGCCCCGCCCTCTACCACCTGTATGTAGAGCACCCTAAGCGCCAGAGCCGACAGCGCCAGCGAAAACAGAGCCAGAAACAGAAGCAGCTTGCGCTTCATCATCATCGAAGGTTTTGGCATATATAAGGCTCCCTAACATTGCTTATATATGTTTATACCTTCTGCTTGGGCAAAAGAACCAGTCAGATATAGCTAAGTGAACCGAAAAGGGGCTAAGATTGCGCATGGATTTTTGCGCCAGGCTAGGAAGCGAAATCGCCGTGTACTCATAGAGGTACGCAAGAAGCTGACGACGACCCGGGGCCCGATAAACCCGATTTTGGCTTTATGGGGTGGACTGCGGCGTAAAACCGAGGCCCCCACGAAGCCTGGTTTTGGCTTCGTGGGGTGGAGTTCAGCCGCCAAGACAGCGTTCCGGCGTACTGAATACAGGTTCTTAGCTATATGATTGCTAATTTGCCCTCAGACGAACTTGCGCTCCCGGCGGCATACGCGTTTCGGCCGCGGGCATCTGATCGTACACCATTATTTCCCACAGGATGTTGTCGGGCGCTTCGTCATAGGGGTATTCATAATCATCCGGCGCCGGGTCGCTTGGAGGAAGCTGCCATTCGTCGACCTCGCGGCTGTCGATCACTATGGCCTGAAGTCCCACGCTTGCCAGTATTTCCGAAGCCGTGGCGGCGCTTAGGCCCACCAGGTCGGGTACTATTGTCAGACCTTCCAAGTCGTCGCTTGCCTCCATGTACAGGAACACTCGGCCTCCGGCGGTCAGGCGCTGGCCGGGCTGCGGTATTGTGCGCTCGATTATGTGTCCGCTACCTATCACTACATAGTCAAGGCCGATGTCGTTCAGATGCATGACGGCGCGTACCAGGTCAAGTCCGGCAAAGTCGGCAAGTTCTATGCCGTCGCGGGAGATCAGGAGGTTGTCGGCGAAGTTAACCCGACCATCCGGCTGTATGCCCCTATAGCGTATGATGTTCTCGATAAGCTCACGGGACGCATGCGTGGCGGTTGCCCTGCCCTGTACGAATACATCCGCCGGTACTCGGTGGATGAACACCAGCGTAATATACATTGGGTTCTCCGCGGGGAAATAGCCCATGAACGAGACTGAGTTAATGTTGTCTTCACGGCGGCCTTGCTGACCTGTGCCGGTCTTGCCGCCGATGCTGTAACCTTCGATCATTACGGCGGTTCCCGTACCCATGGGAGTGACGGTGGAGACCATAATTTCACGCATAACTTCGGATGTCGCGCGGGAGAGTACGTTTCGCTGCACGGTCGGCCTGTTCTCGTAAACCACGTTACCGTCGGAATCAACGATTTGGGCCACCACGAAGGGCTGCATCAGGTATCCGCCGTTAATAGTCGAAGCGAACGCGGTTATATTCTGGATGGCCGTGCTGTTGCTGCCCTGACCCATCCCGCTTGTGGCAAGCTGGGCGGGTATACGGAGGTCGTTCAGGTTGTATACCAACGGGGCAAAGCTGGCCTCGCCGGGCAGGTCGATGCCTGTGCGTTCGCCAAAGCCGAAGTACCGCAAATAGCGGTGGAACATCTCCGCCCCCATCTCCGCGGCGATGTCCATAAACGCCACGTTACAGGAAACGGCCAGAGCCTGCTCAAAGGTCAGCGTACCATGGCCCCCGCCCGTGAGCGGAAATATCCAGCACGGGATAATATCGCCGTGAATATCCTTGTAGCCGCCGCAGAAGTATATCGAGGACAGGTTTGCGACCCTCTCCTCGAACGCGGCCGCCGCGACGACAGTCTTGAATATGGAACCCGGCTCGAAGCTGCTTGACAGCGCGAAGTTGTTCCAGGACGTGTTCATATCCCTGACCTGACGGTTTCGGTCGAGCTGCAGTAGGTACTCGCGCAGGAACGGATTTGTCACGCGCGTCACGTCGTCGGGGTGGTTGTTGTCAAAGCTTGGATACTGAGCCATCGCGATGATCTCGCCGGTATTAGGGTTCATGACAATTACGGAAACGGCCTCGGCCTCAAATTCTATTCCCGATGAGCGGGCAGTATCCTCCGCAAACTGCTGAATAGTGGTATCAATAGTCGTTATGAGCGAATATCCGTCGCGGACTTGGTCTCCTGGACTGACTCCGGGAACGCCCATCGGTATCCTGCCGGATCGTCCGGCAAGCTCCGCGCCGAAGCTGCTCTCCAACCCAAAGCTGGCGTCGCCGCGCACAAAGCCCAGAACTTGCGGCGCAAGCGACGGATGCACGAAGCTTCGCACAGATACAGGCTCTGAAAAAACGTATACAACATCGCTCTGCATAAGCTCAAGAGTCACCAGCGGGTCAACGTCGCGCGCAATGATCCGGTGGCTTGTGTCGTCGATGAGATTACCGTAGGGATCCAGAGTGAAGTATGCCATGAGCTCATCCATGGGTATTCCCAAATGAGTATGTATGGCCTCCAGTGTGTCTGCCTTGCGCGTGCGGTTTCTGCGCCTGTCTTCCACGCCGAGCAAGTGCAGACGGCGGATATCTATCACAATATTGTCGCGAATGAACGTCGAGGCAAGCAGGTTGCGGTTACGGTCGAAGACCTGGCCGCGCACCGCGTGAAATGTTTCAAACCGGGTCTGGCTGTTAGCCGTTCTCTCGATCGCACGGCGCTCGAAGTCGTCGCCGTGAACCGTCTGTATAAGCATTATGCGCCCAAGCAGGAACATAATGCAGAAGCTTGCGGCGACACCGAAAAATATCAGCTTGCCCTTCATCATCATACTGCCCGCGCCGAGCGCGCGCTTGCGGCTTGACTGCCGCTTGCCGTTTGTTTGCGGCCTGCGGCCATTTCCACCGGAATTGTTTCTCATTAGTTCACCTCATGTTCATCGATTCAATAATGTATCCAGAAAGCCGCCGCTCGGTTCCTCCGTCACAGCTTCCATATTCGGGACGGTGTGGCTCGTCACGGGTACGTATATATGCACTATCTGATGCGGCTGCGGACGGCCCATCATCAGGCGCTGCGTGGCTATGCGCTCTATTTCGCGGATGTCGTAGCTTCGTGAAATCTGCGCGCGTATCAAGTTATTGTCCTCTTCGATCTGACGGAGCTCGGCGGTAAGGCTCCGAATAGCGGTCTGCCGCTCAAAAATCAGCGCGAAGCTCATGACAATTCCAAGAGCCGCGGCAAACAACAGCACAAGCGTAACAATGCTAAGAGGCGAAAAAGCCCTGCTCGTCGGGCCGACATCCCGGTACTGAAGCTTCGGCTTTCGCACTTTTTTGATACGCTTTTGACGAGGCGCCGCTGCCCGTTCGACGCGAGAAGGCCGGCTGAATGCTTCAGATGTATGCGAATAATAGTCCGTATATCCACGCTTGGCCATATGCCGCCTCCTGTCTGGTCAAAGTTAGTTCCGGACACCGTGCTGCTTTTGAAGTATGTGATTAACGACCGCTTTCATCAACCCTTTCCGCCACCCGTAGTTTTGCCGAACGGGCGCGATGGTTGGACGCCAGCTCGGCATCACCAGGCGTTATCGGTTTTCTTGTAACAACTTGCAGTGTGCGCGGGTTATTACAGACACAGAGAGGGAAATCACGAGGGCAGTTGCACCCGCCCTCCAGCGCTCTAAAAGTGTTCTTAACCGCGCGGTCTTCCAGTGAATGGAAGGATATTACAGCGATACGACCGCCGGGAGCCAAAAGACCGGCCATGTCTTCGATAGCCTGTCCAAGCGGCGCGATTTCCGAATTAACCTCTATCCGTACTGCCTGAAAAGTCCTCTTGGCCGGATGCTGGCCGCTTTCGCGCGCACGAGCCGGTATTGCCTGTTTTATAACAGAAACAAGCTCAAGAGTGGTGTTTATCGGTCTCTGCTTAACGATCAGCGCGGCAATGCGCCTTGCGAATCGCTCCTCGCCATAGGTCGAAATTATCCGCGCCAGCTCGGGTTCACCGTAACCGTTTACAACATCGGCTGCGGAAAATCCGGCTGACTCGTCCATGCGCATGTCCAGCGGAGCGTCGTGCATGTACGAGAAACCGCGCGAGGGCTCGTCCAGCTGATGGGAAGAAACGCCAATATCCGCCAGGAATCCATCAACCCTCGCAATGTCAAGAGTCTCCAAAATTTGCTTGATATCAAAAAAACTTCCTTTGACGAACCTTAGCTTGTCGCTGTGCTCCGCAAGTACGCGGCCGGCGTGCGCTATTGCGTTCGCGTCTTGATCGACGCCCACAAGTCGCCCACCCCTCGTCAAACGTTTGGCAATCTCAAGGCTGTGCCCGCCGCCGCCAAGAGTACAGTCCACATATGTCCCATCGGGACGAATCTCCAATGCGCTAATACATTCAGCCAGCATTACCGAGCTATGCTGATAATTCATTAATCCTCCATTTTACCTGGTACATTTAACCATTTAATTACTCTGTAAATATTTTAATACATTTGAAACAAAATTTCAAGAACAAACGCAGGCAAAATTTTTTAAAAAAACGCGTGACTAAACAGTTTTTGCATGATTGACAAAGCCGTCGGGCTGTGATAAAATAGTTACAGATACATTTATGCGAAAAGGGAGGGAATAATCATGAGCATGACAGTAAATTCGACATCTCAAATACAGAATCTTTCACAGCAAATCGGATCGGGAAGACAGATAAACTCCGCAGCCGACAACGCAGCAGGACTTGGCATCGCAGAACGGATGAGCGCCCAGGAACGCGGCTTCCAGCAAGGTACACGCAACACCGCCGACATGCAAAGTCTGGTCAGAACAGCAGAAGGCGCGCTTTCGAGCATCAACAGCAGTCTCCAGCGCATTAACGAGCTTGCGCTGCAAGCCTCAAACGGCATCATGACCGCTTCCGACCGCGCGCTAATTCAAAATGAAGTCAGCCAACTGCTCGACCAAATCCAGTCGGTGTCGGAACAAACGCAGTTCAATACACGCAACTTACTTGACGGAACCGCAACCGATCTTCACACCGCATCGTCTCCTGACGGCTCCGGAATGTCGGTTTCTATCCCAGGCATGTCGCTTAGCGACCTTGGCATAGAAGGTTTTGACGTCACCGGCAATTTTGACCTCAGCGCCATCCATAACGCGATGAACACCGTAAACGCGGCTCGCTCGAATCTTGGCGCAATGAGCAACCGCATGGACTATGTAATGACTTCCAACGATATATCTTCGATGAATCTCGCCGCGTCAAGAAGCCGCATCGAAGACACCGATATGGCGCGCGCAACCATGGAGCTCGAAAGAGAGCGTTTACTTGAGCAATACCAACTAGCCGCCCAGCAGAGAGAGCAAGAGCGGCTCGAAGATCAATCGCAAAGGCTCTTCACATTCTAAAAATTCGTTCAAAAATTCCGCACGGTATATCAAATTCGTGTTTTCATGTTGTCTAAAGCTGTCTCAATGTAAAAACTGTTACAGCCTAAGTAGTTTTAGACAACGTAACGCGAACAAATTCGTGCTTTCAAGTTGTCTAAAGCTGTCTCAATGTAAAAACTGTTACAGCCTAAGTAGTTTTAGACAACGTAACGCGAACGAGAGCATCTTAGGGTATTACGACCCTCAAGATGCTCTTTTATTTCGAGAATTTTGCTCTTCATATTTGCAGCCAGGGGTTGACCCGTAACTGCGTCAAGACTTGTATTTTTCCAACACTCTCCAATCCATATGTTAATATTTTATCAAAAATCAATATTAATATGTTATAAATTTATCTATTATTGACATTCAATTGAATATTGATATTATTAATATAGAACATTTGTTTAGTTATCAACTTATAAGGAGGACTTTGTAATGAGAGGATTCGCAATGCTAGGGCCGGGCACGACCGGTTGGATTGAAAAAGAGCGGCCCAAGTGCGGCCCAATGGACGCAATTTGCCGCCCTCTGTCACTGGCGGCCTGCACATCCGACATACATACTGTTTACGAAAACGCGCTTGGTCCACGCACAGACATGATACTTGGTCACGAAGGCACCGGCGAAGTCGTAGAAGTCGGATCGCTTGTTAAAGACTTTAAACCCGGAGACAAGGTAATGGTCGCGGCCATTACCCCGGACTGGAACTCCGTAGCCGCTCAAGGCGGATTTGCTATGCATAGCGGCGGAATGCTGGCGGGCTGGAAGTTCTCAAACATTAAGGACGGCATGTTCGCCGAGTTCTTCCATGTTAACGATGCGGACGGAAACCTGGCCCATCTTCCCGAAGGTATGGACGTCGGCGTAGCCGCGATGATGTCTGATATGATCCCCACCGGCTTCCACGCCTCGGAGCTTGCCAAGGTTGAGTACGGCGACACGGTATGCGTCATCGGCATCGGCCCTGTCGGTCTCATGGGTGTCCGCGGCGCCGTTCTTCGCGGGGCTTCCCGGATTTATGCCGTGGGAACCCGCCCCAACTGCATTGAGGTCGCCAAAAAATACGGCGCGACAGAAATAGTCAGCTACAAGGACGGCCCGCTCGACAAGCAGATTCTCGAACTTACAAAAGGTCAGGGTGTCGACAAGGTTATAGTAGCCGGAGGGGACTGCGACACATTCGACGAAGCCCTCAAAATGCTAAAGGCCGGCGGCATCATCGGTAATGTCAACTACATCGGCAAAGGCGACTATGTCAAAATCCCTCGCGCTGAGTGGGGCGTCGGCATGGGGCACAAAACCATCACCGGCGGACTTATGCCCGGCGGGCGCCGCCGCTTGGAAAGGCTGGCCTCGCTTATTACTACAAACCGCGTAGACCCAAGCCTTATTATAACCCATAGGTACGATGGGCTCGACAAAGTTGAAGACATGCTCCAAATAATGCATGATAAGCCCATCGATCTTATCAAGCCAGTCGCCATTATTAATTGGTAATTCAAAGCGCTCGAAAGCCTCTGAGAAACGCTCTCAGAGGCTTTCTTACACTGCTTTCAAACGGTATGAATAATATATCTGCTCGGCGCTAAAGCATCTCATTTGTAGAACGTAGGCGACAATAGGCCACGCTTCCAGAAAATATTGGTTCGTTCCCAAGTGTATTCATTGTATTATTCATCCGCCGGCGGAGGCTCATACGGCTGACTCTGGTTGGGCGGGACGAACTCCGGCACAGGCGTAGCCATACTAGGCGGCTGTGTCGGTATGGGCGGCGGCTGTGGCGGCGGTATCATTTGCGGAGGCATGGTCTGCTGCGGAGCCGCCGGCTGCTGTTGTCCCTGATCCACAGGCGATGATAAAAACGGTGGCGGCGTACTGATCGGGGCTTGAGGCATATTAACGCCATCGCCTCCAATCGGAATCCCAGGTATTGGGAACGGGAAAATGCTTTCCGGCGGAATCGGATAGGCCATTTCAAGCTCAAGTTCGCCCACCTCTTCGGCCTCGTCTTCTTCCTCCTCATCGCCCCCGGCGTTCCAGGCGCTCCAACTGTCGAAAAACTGGGTCGGACGCTGCGGATGATTGCCGTCGTGAGTACAGATCGGGCCGTCTATCTGCGAGTTGAATATTGTAAACATCGCAGCTTCAGAGCCTGCCGCGTAGAAGCCTTCTCGTACGCCGACGACACTGCGCCTCGTGTGCGTAGGACAGTTGGGGCCGTGGCGCATTCCCGTCTCTATGCAGATGTCGGCGCGGACGTGTACGGCGCAGCTATGGTCGCCCTGGTCACCCACAATGAATAAGTCTGTTACGACGGTGTTCCCGCGCGGATCGCTTGAGCACAACCCCGGTACGGCTCGCATTCCCGAAACGGAGCAGTGCGCCGCGCGGATTACGCCCGGAGGCTGTTCAAAGTCACGAAACGGCAAATCTTCATGTATTCTTTCCATCACGTCACGCCAGATAAGCATGTGGTGGTTGTTGCTCGGTATGCGGTCGGGGTCGTCGTAGCCCATCCAGACTCCGGCAGCAAGGAATGGAGTATAACCTACGAAGACAAGGTCGTGAGAGTTGGTGGTGGTGCCTGTCTTTCCCGAAACCGGGATAGTAGTATTACGAAGGCGCGTTGTTGTACCCGTGCCGTTTGTTACTACGTCACGCATCATATCGGTGAGGACGTATGCTGCCTGCGGGCGGAGTATCTGGCGCTGTACGGGGGTGGATTCAAGCAGTATGCGGCTCTCTGAGTCAAGTACGCGCGAGTAAAACATAGGATAATTGTACCTTCCGTCGTTGGCGATAGCCGCAAACGCCGCGGTCAGCTCTAACTGCGTAACGCCGTGGGTCAGCCCGCCAAGGGACAGCGACGGAACCATGTCGTGGAAAACCTGGTTGCCGCGCACAACCGGATCATCAGGCGTTACAATGGTCGTAAAACCAAAGTTGAGGACGTACTGGAAACTTTCCTCTATTCCTGTATTGATCATGTTTATTACGCTTACCACGTTCATGGACATGGCCATGGCGCGGCGGATGCTCGACGGCCCCCAGAAGCCGGTATACCAGTTACGCGGCGTATATCCTTCAAATGTGAACGGCGCGTCGTTAATGATTGTTCCGGCGTGGGCGCGGCCAAGGTCGATGGCCGGCGCGAAGCTTGCGATAGTCTTAAAAGCAGACCCGGGCTGGCGCGGCGAGTCCACCGCGCGGTTTAAGGCGAGATTCAGCATCTTTTCGCCGCGCCCTCCGCTGATGGCCTTTACAAACCCGGTACGCCAGTCCATGACGACCATTGCCGCCTGAGGCTGCGGTATCGGGACGACGCGCTCGGACATAATGTATTCGTTGTCGCGCAGAATTGAATCGCGCATAGTGTCAACCCACGGCTCGACCTCTTCCCATGTGCGAACGGTTCCGCGGCGCTCCAGATTCTCCACGCGCCCCGTCAGAACGTTGCGCTTGGTCGCGAAGTACTGTATGTCTATGCGAAACCCGACAGATGGGAATAAGGCGTCGTTCATAAAGGCATCGTCCATTATGGCCTGCATTTCCATGTCCTTGGTGGCATAGATGCGCAGTCCGCCGTTGTACAGCCAGTGAAACGCCTCGGCAATGGATATCGCGTGGACTTCGCTCAGGTCACGGGCAACCTGCTGTTTCAGCGAATCCACAAAATAGCTGTGCACGGAGTTTATCTGATCGGTCACGCGCTCGTTGGCGATTATACGGTAATATACGTCGGTATCCGCCACGGCGTAAGCGTGTTCCTCCTCCGTGATAAATTCCAGCCTGAGCATGTTATCCAGCACAAGAAGCTTGCGGTTGCGGTTGTTCTGCGGGTTGTTAACCGGCGAAAACCTGGACGGGTTCTGCGTAATGGCCGCAATAACCGCCGACTCTGTAAGCGTAAGATCAGATACGTCCTTGTCGAAATAGTACCGAGCGGCTGTCATTACGCCGTAGAGCCTGTGGTGCAAGCCTATCGTATTCAGGTATACCTCAAGAATGTGATTCTTAGCGGCCTCCTGCGAACCCAAGAGTTCGGTCAGTTCGCGCTCATAGACCATCGCAAGGTATATCTCCTGTATCTTCGTGCCAAGCGTATTGCGCGGAATACCGCGCACATTATTCTTAATTACCTGCTGGGTAATGGTGCTGGCCCCCTGCGTCGTGTCTGTGGTTAGGTTGTTGTGAAGCGCACGAAACATTCCCCGTACGTCAACGCCGTTGTGAGAATGGAACCGCTCGTCCTCAATCGCTATAAACGCCTGCTGCAGGTGCAGAGGAATCCTGTCAAGCGTAACGTACTCACGATTCTCGTCACCCGTCAGCCGCGCGATCTCGTTTCCCTGCTGATCCACGATAATTGACGGGTAAATGCTGGGCATTATAGCGACCGCCTCCGTGCGCGGCGCGCTCTCGATAACGCCCATATAAGCCCCCACCACCGCGCCGCCAAGCCCAAAGCTGATTATAAGCGTAACCGCCACAAACACCCTGCCGATCATAATCATGATCTTGTTGCGAGTCTTGGCCGTGCGCTGCTTCGAGGACTTTATCTGCTTGACATTATTCTCATGTGAGTAATCCATAAGGGCCTCCTTGCAAAACCATATTCTGCCACAACTGTTTTAATATAGTCTCCACTTTCAAAGTTGATTATAACATATCATATACCTCATGGCAAGACTTAGAACCCTAGGTTAGGTTTGCAGTTTTGAAACATTTCCAAATCACCTGTGCGGTCAGTCACATTCGCTGTGGTTACATGAATTGCGTGGGGTAAGCCGTTTGTATAAACGGCAATGTGGCGTTTAATTCCGCTTACCTTTTTTCCGTCATCATACCCTTTTTCTTGTGCTGAACTTGCGTTTTTAACGCTCTGTGCGTCCACTATGCAAAAACTCGTCAATTCGGTTCTTGTATCTTGTGTACGTATAAGGCTGGTCAATTTTTTTAAGTGCATCTTCAAGTATGGAAAGTCCGTCTTCTTGCGGCTTTGACCATATTTGAAAGTAGAAATATACTGTTGTCCATTTTGGAAAATCCGTCGGTAGCATTCGCCATTGAACTCCGCCTTTCAAAATGTACAGCGCTGCACAGAATACGTCGTACAATGTATACTGCTAAGGGTGTAAACAATGATGTTGATGCTAATATTCTACACCAAATTACTTTTCCCAAGATTGCAATTTTGGCAAAGCACTTGCCCATTTTCAATCACTGTATTGAATCCATCATACGGCTTTATATGGTCGACGTGCAATTTAACTCTTTCGGTTTGAACAGCTCCGCAGACAACACATCTAAAATTATTATTATTCATAATTATCCATCTCTGACGAAGGTTAAAATTTCTAGGTGTTCGCTTTTCATATTTTCCATCAATTGTTGGCTCGGGTGGTAAAAGTCCTTCATTATTTACCCACCCAACAAATCTCTCTAATGCTTTAATCCAACTACCAAATCTATCATTAAATCTATTTCTTGGATATTTACTTAATCCATTTTTTAAGTCCGTGGTCGTTGGTTGTCGCCCAAATTCTGTCCATAAACGAAGAATTTCACTTAATAACTCTTCTTCGCTTATTTTTTTGTTATTTTGGTATTTTCCGAGCTCTAGGCCAATTAAAGCGACTGCGTTGTTCCATCCAATTTGCCTACAAATTACTGAATCATCTGGCATTGATAAATTTGTAGTATTACGATACTCACGATACAACTTTTGTGTAACCTTTCCATTGTTTGCAATTGCAACAACTCTCATGCTTTCGAGTAGTTCATCATCGGTATAAGAACGTTTATATTTTTCAAGCTGAAACTTCATGCACAAGCCTCCTCTACTATTCATTAATTAATACTACTGCTAAAAAAATTTACGCACGTACCACACTTGTTGTGGTACATAAGTGCGCCCTTCCAGTTCGGCTAAATAAACAAGCTGATAATTCGTTCAGCCAGTAAAGCAATTATATCATAACTTTAACATTTCATAGTGAAATCGTGCAACTACGTTATTTACACCCTTCATAGCACACGTCCTATATGTCAACCTTGCGAGGTTTTGTGGTTCTCCTTGCCTTTTCCAACATACTTCGTATTATTTCAAACTGTTCCCGACTTATGTCGCTTGGATAATTGTGCATTTGTTCCCACCTTTTTTTGCTCAATTATACCACATTTTAGGAGCTCGGAAAAGATCCTAAACAGTTTCTTAGAACCTATAGGCGTACGCCAAACGCATGACTTTAAACGTTTTAATCGAAAGTAGCCTGCCCTAATCGTCATTACTTTCATAGTTGGCTATAAAATGTCATATACTTCATGGCAAGAGGTAGAACCCGAAGGTGAATCCATGCCCACTTACAAACCCAGGCGCGGCGCGCGGATCATAGGCCGCATTAAGCTTGCGGTCGCGTTGATCTTTGCGGCGGTTGTGCTGACTCTCGGGGTCGTGATGACCCGCATCGACGACAGGCTGATGCCCATAGTCACAGCGCAGACAAACGAAATGGCCCGCAATATCATGAACCTGGCCATCGACGCATCGCTCGCCTACGCAAGCGCCGGAATTTCTACCGAAGATTTCTTCACGATAACACAGGACAGCGACGGTATGGTGCTTTCGCTGAGCGTCAACACAATGCTCGTCAACCTCGTCTGCAACGCGATGGCGGTCAACATAAGCAATATTCTCGGCCCCCCCACGGTGTCAAGCCTGAGCCTGCCGATCGGAAGCCTGCTGAACATAGACATACTTAGCAACGTCGGCCCCACCTTGCCTGTTTCGTTCAGGTACGTAGGCGGCGCCCAGGTCGACTACGAGACGGAATTCCGCTCGGTCGGCATTAACCAGGTTAACTTCCAGCTATGGGTGGTGGTCGAGTCGTCGATACGGGTCGTCAACCCGCTCGAGGACAAGGACGTCAGGATGACGCGCAAAATTGCGCTGGTCGACACAGTATTCAGCGGCCGCGTCCCGCATATGTACCTCAACATCGATCAGTAAAGATCAGTAAAAAAGCATAAAACCGCTCTTCTTTTGCAGAGAGCGGTTTTTGTGTCTCAGAAATTAATTGTAAAATAACATTTTGAACGCTTGATTAGAACTAAACCAATGCAACCACCATCCGGCAAAAAACTGGCACATTTTCAATTAAAAATGTGGTATGCCTGCCATCATCGACTTTGCAGCATGAAAAACAGATAGCTTCCTAACAGCCACAAGCCGGGACCCGTAAAAATGGCTATGAAAACCCATACTTTAATACGGTTAGTCCTGTTGTGTTTTTGTATTGCGCGCAGGGTATCATCTTCCATAACGTACTCTTGCTCCAAAATTGGTTCGGCAGCCAAGATTTCACTTGCCTTAGCATGGAGTTTGGATGGTACGTATATATCCATGCCATAGTAAGACATACCCATATAGATTTTTAGATATTCGCCTGCTCCGTGGCGCTTCCTTAAAACAGGAATATTGTTGCATTGTAAAAGCGCTATGGTCATTTCAGCTTCGATATTATCCTCTATCGAACGCAAAAAAGTCGGGGTGTCGCCTTCGCTGCAATCGTCAATAGAGGCGCATTCCCCCAATTTGCCAACCAATACGGCGCCGCAATCAGAACACTCTGCTACATGTGTGCGGTGTTCACTCTTACAGTTTGGGCAACATAGCATGGCATACCGAACCTTTCCCATACAGCTATGTCAATATACTAGCTCAAAACCGGTTTTTAATCTGAGTTCAACAAAGTCGAACCATCCACGTAGGGCTGGAAAACAATAAGCGTTATTTTTGAAGCTTACAGCATCGTGATTACGCCATCCTCGAGAGACTGCACCCGCACAAGGCTGTGAAGGTTTATTCCCTTGGACTCAAGCTGCTCCGCGCCTTTCTGGAACGACTTCTCCACGCATATGCCAACCCCCACGAGCGACGCCTGAGTCTGGCGCACTATCTCGATAAGAGCAAGCGCTGCGTCGCCATACGCCAGGAAATCGTCGAGTATCAGCACTCTGTCGTCCGGCGTAAAGAATGACTTGCTCACACGTATGACATGCGAGGTCTTCTTCGTATGCGACGTAACATGAGCGCTATAGTCCTCGCTGGGGTTTACGTATTCGATAGAGTCGAACTTCTTCGCGATAACAAACGGGATATCGAGCTCCAGCGACGTCATCGCGGCAATCGGTATGCCGGCGGCCTCGATCGTAAGTATCTTGGTCGGGCATTGTCCGCCGAATATCGCGGCGAACTCCTTCCCTATATCGCGCATCAGCCCAATGTCCACCATATGGTTCAAAAATCCGCCCACCTTTATGATATTACCGGGCAAAACTTTCGCGTCTCTAAGAATACGCTGCTTTAGCTTGTCCATTACACAGCCCTCCGGTCTAACAAAATACAAAACGTCTATTATTAAAATTACATGTCATATAGTATAGCACAATAATAAGTAAAAAGCCACATCAAAATGCGGCGTATTAAAATAAGCGGCAGAGAAACCCCCTGCCGCCGCTAATTTTAATCTGCTAAAATCCCCAAGTGAAGTATAAATTGAAAGCAGTCTCGTAGGCCCTGAAAATATACCTCATCTTCCTCCATGCTGCTTTTCTCAGTCTCGCCCTCATAGTGGCGGCGGATGATAAGTAGTTCGTCTTGGTTAAAACGCTTATGATAAATTTCTTCAATAACTTCCTCTGTTTGACTTTGACGTTCGCATATTTTCATATAGCCGGGATTTTTACAAAGCCGTCTATAAGCCAGTTCCTCACGCTCGGAAATTAATGTGCGAAGCGATTTACGCTCGTTTTCAGTCATTTGTTCTCACCTTCCGTAAAAAATTTTCATAACTCCTTGAAAGTTAGAAGGTGCGCATGTATAATAGATTTACGCGTGTCTGCCTTCTAGGTGGCTATGTCGGACTGGAAGTGGCTATGTTTTGAGAGATGGATGCCACTTCCTTTTACTTTTCATCTTGTAAGAGACGTATGCCGTTTCTAACCCCATCTGCTCTGCTTACATTTTCACGCTGGCAATAATCGTCCAATATTCTTATTTCCGAATTATCTACACGCACCGTAAGTTTTTGAGATTTGGGGTTTTCGGCAAATGGCCTGCCCACATTCTTTTTGTCAGACAACAGATCACCTCCTATTGATGCCGACAATTATCATTATAATAATTGCTGCCGACATCAATGTCAAGGAGAATATTAGAGTACTTGCAAAATTTTCATAACCCCTTGAAAGTTAGAAGGTGCGCATGTATAATAGATTTACGCATTTCTACCTTTTAGGCAGTTATGTTGTGATGGAAGTGGCGGTTATTCTTCGTGGGATTGCGCCACTTCTTTTACTTGTCAAGGTCATCCTTTAGTTTGTATATGCCATCACGAATGGCTTCTGCCTTATTTTTTGTATATCTTTCGCAATAGCCCATGATGATTTTATACATTTCGTCATTTACACGCACTTTCAAGTCGTGACTTTTCAAGCTATCGGTAGGACGCCCTATCTTCTTTTTATCGGACAGTTATTGCACCTCCTTTCGAGTTCCAAAATCATTATATAATAACGGAACTCGAAAGTCAAGAGATCAAATAATTATTTTTTACATAATTAGGTGATTTTACTTTTTTAGCTTCTTAGCATCGATTGGCATTGAACAAAATTAATTTGTAAAATATTTAAGAATTGCCACACCTGCGAGTGTACATAATTCCCCACGTAGATAGGCGCATCTTTCAGAATGAACGCCGTTGATGGCGGAAACAGGCAAGATTCCGTTGGCGCAACAAACCTGCCCTCAACCAGCATGAACAGAGGAGGATAAAATCAAATCCGGCGCAAGTTCATCAACCAGCATACTCTCAGAATACCGATACTATTCAGCTTATGCAAAACACTTCCGGGCTATCGTGCAGTTCAAGCAATACCGCCATAAGCATATCGCCCGCCGCACCCATACTACACTCGAAATAAAGCGTCTTCACCGTTACACTCCCCTTGGATGATTTATCATACTGGCGAGATAGCCACCTCCGAAGCCATTGTCAATATTCATAACGCAAACACCGCTTGCGCAGGAATTTAACATGGTAAGAAGCGCCGATAATCCGCCGAATGAGGCCCCGTAGCCAATGCTTGCCGGAACGGCGATAACAGGACAATCCACCAATCCTCCGACTACGCTTGGAAGCGCGCCTTCCATTCCCGCAACCGCAACAATCGCTTGTGCCTGCATAATTATATCCAGTTTTGAAAGCAGTCTGTGCAATCCCGCGACGCCAACATCGTACAGGCGAACGACTTCATTCCCCAAGGCTTCTGCGGTTAGAGCCGCTTCTTCCGCTACGGGCAGATCGGTTGTGCCTCCCGTGGCAACCACAATTTTTCCTATGCCGTTCGGCTCCGGCATTTCACCTATGATGCCGACACGCGCAAGCTCATGGTATTTCAATGTATGCTTTTTGCCTATGGCTTCCGCCGATTCCACAGATAATCTAGTAATTAAAATTGTTTTTTGGTTCTTGTCTAACATGGCGGCGGCGATGCCCGAAATTTGCTCGGGCGTTTTACCCTCGCCGTAAATGACCTCCGCAATGCCTTGCCGCAGTTCACGGTGATGGTCAACTCGGGCATAACCCAAGTCCTCGTAGGGTTGCAGACGCAATTTTAATAATGCGGCCTCCGGGGAAAATTCTCCGCTTTTTACTCCGGTTAAGATTTCTAGCGCTGTTAGGTTTTTCATTTCTACCTTCCTTCCATGTCTAATAATATTATTGAAAAATACGGCTTTATTGCTTCAAGTATTTGCGCCTTTTGCTCTAGCGCCTTTGCCATTTGGTTTTGCGGAAATTGCAGCCGTGCGGCTTCACCATACACACGCGCTCTAAAATCGGAAAAACCTACAGCAAACAGCGCGTCCTCCGCCTTTTCAACCCTCTGAAGCATTTCACCGGTAATGGCGCAATCCGTTGGTATTCGTGTAGCAAGGCAAGCATAGGAAGGTTTGTCCCATGTGAAAAGCCCGGCTTCTTTTGAAAGCCTGCGAGTATCGTCTTTCGTGAGATTGCACTCCCTAAGCGGCGAACGCACGGCCATTTCTTCCAATGCCTTCATGCCTGGGCGGTCGGAAGCGTCGTCGGAGGCATTTGTTCCGTCTATTATGAGAGGGTAGCCGTCTGCCTTTGCTTGCGCCGCCAAAGAGCCGAATATAGCAAGTTTACAGTGGTAACAGCGGTCTGCGCGGTTGGCCAAAACCACTTCATTGCTTAAAACATCAAGCTCAATCACTTTCATTTTCGCACCGATAAGGTTCGCCAGTTTCTTAGCTTCCTCAAACTCAAACTTCGGTTGAAACGCGGCATTGACATAGTAGGCCTGAACATCGGCGCCCGCACGTAAACCCGCAAATAATAAGTAAGACGAATCCACTCCCCCCGAAAATCCAATTGCCGCCTTGGGATTTTCCTTGAAAAATTGTGTTAAATTCATATCCTCACCTCGTTTCTTTATTCTATCGCAAACACTTTACGCCCGTTAACTTCCACTACCACCCCTCTTATATCGTAAACATCCGATATTGTTTCCTTGGTTACGATAGAATCATTGCCATACTTGTATACTTCACCTTGCTTCAAAAATAAAAATTTATCGCAGTATCGCAATGCAAGGCTTATATCGTGTAGTACCATAAAAACGCTTATTTTAAATTCAAGCGCCGTTTTCCGAACCAACGCCAGCATTTCGTGTTGGTTCTTGGGGTCTAGGTTACTTGTAGGCTCGTCTAAAAGCAATAACTTCGGCTGTTGAACCAGTGCCCGCGCAAGCATTACCTTTTGCTGTTCCCCGCCCGAAAGCTCGTTTATATATCGCAGACGATAATTCGATAAACCGACTTGCTCGATTATACTTTCGCAAATATCCAAATCTGTTTGTGAAACCGACAGTTTTATATACGGCTTTCTGCCAAGCAAAACAGAATCAAATACGGTCATTTGGCTTATTTCGTTTTTCTGCGCTACATAAGATATAAGCCTAGCCGCTTCCAACCGCTTTATCTTATGTATGTCACGGCTGTCAACACAAACTCTTCCCATTGTAGGTGTGCGAATCTTGCAAAGGCAGGTGATAAGCGTACTTTTCCCCGCACCATTGTTTCCCAAAATACCTACGCACTCGCCGAAGGGGGCGTCGAAACTGATATTTTTCAAGACATCACGCTCACCGGCGCCATAGGAATATGAAATATTCTTTACCCTAATCATTTCGCCATATTTCCTTTTTTGATTATCATATACAAAAACAGCGGCGCCCCAAGAAAAGAAGTCAACGCTCCGATTGGAAGCACCGCAGGAGCGGCAATCATTCGAGAAGCTATATCTGCAACAATCATGATTGTCGCACCCATAAATGCCGAGCATGGAATCAGAAAGCGGTAATCGTTGCCCACAAATTTTCGTACTATATGTGGCGCTATAAGACCGATAAAATTTATCGTGCCCACAAAGGCTATTGCTGTGGCGGAAATAAGCGTAGAAACCGTCATACCTACAAGGATTAACATATCAACATTTACGCCAAGGCTTTTTGCGGTATGCGCTCCGCTTTCCATTGCGTTATAGTTCCAGCGGTTGAAAAGGAAGTACAAAAACCCGGTTATGTTAAGAGCAGTCATAATCTGAATTTCCCGCCAGCCCGGACGGCCAAGATTTCCGAAAGTCCAGTAAACAATAGAGCCGACCCGAATGTCGTCGGCAAAATATTGAACCAAGGCCGTTGCCCCCATAAACATAGCGCCTATGGCAACACCGGCCAATATCATCGCAGCCGGATTTGCCCCGCTTCGATATGACAAAAACAAAATCAAAATTGTGGTGCTTATGCCGCCGATAAACGCAAAAATCGTGACTGTAAAAGGACTTGCCGCCGTGACAGATGCCCCCGATACAACATGGACGCCAGCTTCAAAATAAACAATGGCAACCGCCGCACCAAATGATGCCCCTTGTGAAATTCCAAGTGTTGACGCGGAAGCCAACGGGTTACGCAATACGTTTTGCATAATACATCCCGACATAGCAAGCGCGAAACCCACGCTTACCGCCGTGACGATTCTCGGTATGCGAACATTGAAAATAATAATATGGCTTGCGTCTTCGCCGCCGCCTATTAAAACCAGCAAAATTTCAACCAAAGGAAGGCTTGCCGCCCCTACAGACAGGGACAGCAAAGCAGCGCAAAGCATAGCCGCGCAAAGTACGGCAAGAGCTAACCATTTTCGTTTTATATAGTGTGCATATTCCGTTTTCAAGCAGCTATTCCCCTATCGTTATTGCACCGTAAAAAAGCCCTCCCTCCGCCATAATATCGAAGGTATTCGTACCAAGAAAAAACGTAAGGATTTCTGCCGATTTTTCGGAAATATCCACATCTGCGAATTGTTCGGGAAACAAAACGGTTCCGGCAAAATAAGCGTTAATTAGCGCATAGGTTACATTTGTCGCGGAAAAATTAAATGCCGGCATGGTGTAAACCCTCCCTTCCTGCACGGCGCGTAAAGACCTAAACAGCGTGGGATTGGTTTCATATTCGGCGTTTACCAAGCTCATATTGCCGGGGTCTAAAAAGATGATGTCCGAGTCCCAAGCCGCGATTTGTTCAAAGTCCACTTCATAAAATCCTGCTTCAAGGGCAGTATCTGCCACGTTGTACGAATTGATTACGGCAAGCGGGCCGAAATTTGAATACGTTCCGCCAAAACCGCGTTGCCCGGCGAAAGTAATAGCCCCCGCATAAACCCGCAGCTTCTCGTTGTCGGGAACATCTGCTGTGCGGCGGTTCAAATCCGCCTTAAGCGCCTCAATATACGCCAGCACTTCCTCCGCGCGTTCCTGCTCGCCAACCGCCTCGCCGAATACTCGTGTTGCAGCAAAAAATGTTTCGTTTGCAAGCCCCATACTGCTATATCTGACGGCAACCACAGGTATGCCCGATTGGGATTGCAATTCGTCTGCGCCTTCGGGCGTGAACGCCGCAAGAACAATATCCGGCGCAACCATTATAAGTTCCTCAATATAGGCATTATTTTCGCCGCTTCCCCCGCCGCGCCCCACTATGAGTAAGGTGCTGAACATTTCGTGAACGATGGGGTTAAAATCCATAAGTACGTTAAAATTGGCGGTCTGTGTTTCCGCGCCCACAATCATATCCAAGACATTCAAATATGCTGCGATGCGCGTAGCTCCCGGCCCCAGAGTTACAATGGTTTCTACATTTACGGGAATTTCAACCTCCCTCCCCCATACGTCCGTTATAATCCGGGTTGCACCTTCCACCGGGTTATAGACTGCTTCCGAACCACAAGCGGAAAACATCCCAATCGCCATTGCCAATAAGAACGCTAATAATATTCTTTGAAGCATTTTTTCCTCCTGTTTTCTCGGGTACAATAAAAAAATACCAAAAAATGCTCATGCCGCTTCAGCCGCACAAGATACCTTCTTGGCATCATTTACTTTTGCTTCTTCAATATTTCCCCAGCGTTCTCGCTTTTAGTGTATGCTTTCGTAGCACACCCCTCATCCCCATTGTACACTTGTCAAGGAGATTTTGTCAATTGCATTTTCAGGATTTTGTTAATCTGGTCAATATATGTTTGGATAGATCTTTCAGCTAGGCCAAGCACGGTAACACCACATTTTTCAACCGGTATCAACATCTTATGGGCAGCGCTCATTGAAACCGCTTCCGCCATCTTGAGGCTTACTTCTCCGTGCATTGAATTAGCTATAAGTATCCCGATAACACCGATTATATAATCAGCTTTTGTGCAATTGAATACTACGGCGTTTTCTCCGGTTGCACCATTCGTCGCACCGGCTTTAAGCATAACAGATGTCGCCGTTGAGTTTGTGCCAACGGCTGTAATCTCCGCATCCGCAAACTCACTTCTTATATGCTCAATTATGGATTTGCCGATACCTCCCCCCATTCCGTCAATTACTAATATATTCACATCCCCGTCCCCCTTCATTTATTTAAACGATACCGCTTATAATTATAACATAGGGGTTAAACGGCTTCAAGATAAACTCAGCAATCACAAATTACAGAGCTATGCCCCGCGCTCTTGTGGGTTGGCATGACAATCGGCTTCGATGAAAAGACCGCCGACATTCGCATGGCGCAATACAAATCCGGCACACGTTCCCCAAAGGAAAACTTATCAACGATACAGCGACCGCTTTAGAAGTAAGCCCTCGTGCGCTTGACGTGCCGGCTATTGACAGCTATGTCAGCCTGGCGCACACGATTTTCGCTCTGGAAGATTTGTACGGGCCTCGCATTGACGAGATTGAGAGTGAAGTCTGCCTACGTTCTGGATAAGTTCAAGGGGACAACCTACCTTTCTATGTTCGATATTTTTCACGCTTGGAATAAGATGGCAGCTAAACTCAAAAACGGCGAGATAACCGAGGAAGAATACAACGCATGGCGGTATAGCTATCCCAAAAGCACAATAAAAAAGAGCTAACCGGCACTTAAAACTAGTTAGCTCTTTTCATATGGATTTATAAGCAATGTTGCCAAATCGTTGCCACGGCGGTTATCGACAGGCCACAAACCCCGTAAAATCAATATTCTTTACGTTGATTTACTTACACCCTCACGCATTTTATATATCCCTGCATTTTCATTGTATTTATGCGATTTTTAGAAGGGGCTTTTATTTGCAAAATTATCCGCAGTTATCATTGCTTTGGTCATCAAAAAATCATCACCTAATCGACATGGTTTTTGAAGAATATGCATGATTCATTCAAAAGGTAGTGCAAATCGACAATTAATTATTTACTTCTTTTTTATCCGAAATGTAGTTATTTTATATTTATTCATTTTGTTTAAACATGACGATATATTATCCGATGTTTCGTTAGCCAATAATTGTGCATACAAAAGATAACTCATATCTTTTAATCTATTTTTTTCATTATCAGGATTATAGTATTCATCAGCAAAACGGTCAAACCCCCAAAGTAACCTTAAAAATTTTTTATTTCTCTTACATCATCCGCAAAATCTGTTTTCAATATAGATAAAACGGTCATCAACTCGAAATAATCATTTGCTTGAAAAAATTTATTTTTTGCAATGGGAACGATTTTATCTCCATCAATTCCATTAATTAAAATTGATTTTGATTGGTTGAATGAATCAACTAAATTATTTGTATGAAAAAGAATTTCATTCAAACTATGCTTTAATTGTTTCCTATTACGTATATGTTCAGATATAAGTCCTGAAACAACACCTGCAATAGACGCTATAACGGCACCAAAAATAACATAAAATATTTCATGCCAAAACATAAATATTCTCCTTTTTCAACTTGGTCTTTTTAACCATCATTTAATCATCGATAAAAATCCATACGGCTTAAAAATCCCGTATTTCAAGGGTTTCTACGCCCTCAATTACTACTCCCTTCATTCCCACTCGTTGTGTAAGGCAAAAAACATTGATTTTCGCCTTACACAATGCAAATGTAGGTAAAATTGTGGTACAAAAGATTTTTCAATTATATTTTAGTGTGACAACTTGCTCTTTTATACTTTTTCCAAATCTCCCACATAGAGGGTTTTACCCAATGGCGCAAGCACCCTCAAAATTGTATCAAGTTGCGGGCTGGTTTCCCCGGCCTCCATGCGGGATATTATAGGCTGTTTAACGCCGCTTAATTGTTCAAGCTCTCGCTGTGATATGCCTTGCTCATTGCGCGCCTTTATAAGCTCCCCAATAATAGCTACCCTCAAATTGCTTTCCCTGATTTCCTCGGCTGTATATACTTCTTGTCTAACGTCTTTCCATGTCCTCATTTATGCCCGCTCCTTTCCCTTATATCTTGCAAATTTCGTTTTGCCTGCTCTATTTCCCGCCGTGGTGTCTTTTGCGTTTTCTTAATAAAATGGTGGAGTAAAATAAAGCCTCTATCCGTCCAGCTTGCAAAGAATATCCGTCCTCTTATTGGTCTAAGCTCCCAAATATCGCCGTCTAAATACTTTATATATGGTTCTCCCGCCGCTTTGCCGTACTCGCTTAAAACTTGGATATAGTCGTTGATTTTGTTGTGGTTGATACGACTGTTTTTGTCAGCCCGTTGCGACAAGTCTTTTATATACTCATATATCGGGCTGTTGCCATCCATGTCCTCATAAAAATGTATCTCGTACAATAGTATCGCCTCGCTTACCTATATTATACTCAAAAGTTATCACGCTGTCAATGCTCAAAAGTTATCGGAAAAGAAAAAGCGGGGTAGCTGTTACGCCGCCCCGCATGAGCGCAATATCAATATGGCTATCAATTCCGCATTTATTAGCATTACGATAACAAATTCCTTTAGCGTTACCGTGTGATACCCACCGCAAAATGAGCATTTATACGTTATCGGGAATATGGGCTTTTTGTCATGCGCCCATTTAATTCAGCGGGGATATTAAGAACCTGTCTACCATCTTTACGCCATTGTCTTGGCGGCCAGTTTTCCACCCTTCGTCGTCGTCAATTCCTTGCGTACCAACTCAGGTACGCGGCGTCATCTCCTCCTAGAATGGCGAAAAAC